>URYI01000061.1 GCA_900552055.1 uncultured Eubacteriales bacterium
GGCAAGCTTTGCTTGCCCCGACGGCGCGCCCACGGCGCACAGGTCTAGCTTCGCTAGACCTGTGCACCATTGCCCTCCGGGCATTTTGCAAAGCAAACTTATATCCTTATTTTCAGATACAAAAGAACAGGGCCTAATTTAAGCCCTGTTCAGATTTCATATATTCAGGTTGTAGGAATTATTTTGACATTCTGAGCGGAAGCCGAGGTTTCGCGCTGTACCAACTCAAGTATCTGCGCCACTTCTGATTGATTCAGTTCTGCATCCTTAACGACTACATTTATAGATTCATCGCTTAGTGTTACAAATACATCTTCAAATCCTTTGGCCTTTAAAAGTCCTTCAAGCAGCATTTCCTTTTCCATGGTGTCGGTCAGCTCCAGCTTCATGAGCTGCGCTTCAGCCAGCGTTTCCTGATCGGTATTGGCGTTGCTGATTATGCTGTCTATGTAGGTTATTTCTTGGGTGCGGGTACGTTCACGCTCCAGCCGGTAATCGGAAAATGTGCTGGAAGTTGTTATATCGTCTCCTTCATTTTGGGTGACGTCATTATTGCTCTGCAAATCGTCCTCAGCTTTTGCCTGGGTATATCTCCAATTTAAAAAGCCTGTAACAAGTAGCAGCAGTACCATGGATGCGATTACTATGGTTTTACGGTTGATTTTAAACATTTTTACATACACTCCCTTATAAAATTATTTAATTCATTTCAAAAACATCAACTTTGTTGGCCTCTACCTGCAATACCGTCTGCACGGCGTTATACAGGTTTAATTTAACTCCTATGTCCGCAGCACCCTCGGCAACCACAATCACCCCCCTTATCTCCGGCTTTTTTTCCACCAATATAAGCGCCTGATTTTCTCCGTCTTTGCTGACGGTGATAGGATTTTGATTTTTTGAAACAGTCTGTGACTCGGTAGTACTGTTCTGTCCCGACTGCACATTGGTGGTCTCCTGAGTGTCGGTGCTGAAAGCGGGCACCAGCTCCGGACTGGATTCATAAGTAATCATTACCTCTATCCTCCCTGCGCCTTTGATTTCCGAAAGCACGTTTTTAAGCTTTTGTTCGTCTGTAAGTTCGCTGCTTGTATTAATTGTTATGCCGGTGTCGGCATTTTTATCCTTATTTTCCTCAGCGGACGGGAAAAAATATATTACAAGTATTATTAACCCTATTGAAACAGCCAGAATAATCTCTATGTTCTTTATTCCTTTAAGCTTGTTAACCAGTTCCTTAAATCCTTTCATTGGTTTATCCATCCTTTTATATGGTTTTATTCTCTTATATAAATCATATTCTCATCAATTTTATATAGAACAGATATCAGCTCTATAATTTTCTGTTCATTCAGTTTGTTGATAGGTGCGTCATTTCCATTTTTGTATATCTCCACTGAATAAGGAGCGCCCTCTGAGAGCGTAACCGTCACCTGCACTTCCTCAAACCCGTCTACCGTCTTAATAAGCTGGGAAATTGCTTTTTCTACGCTTTGCTTTATTTGCAGTTCGTCGGGGGCGTTCTCGTATTCCTGAGGCGGAGCAGTTATAGTCTGCTGCTGTGAAAACAAACTGACAAGCGGCGCGCATATTATAATGGTTATCACTAATGAGGCGCAGAAGCGCGCGGTCCTTTTTATATTTCCTTCGGGCAGCAGCATATCAACTACAAAGGAAATAAGGGCGGCGGCGCATATTTTAATTATGTATCCTGTAAGCCACTCCATGTTTTTGCTCCTATACTGCCGCGTTGCCGGCTCCAATAATTATTCCTACTAGAATTAGGGATATAATGCTCATGCCGCAGACAGCCGTAAGCAGCAGCTTAAGCGAATCGGCAAGCTGGTTGAAAAAATTGGATATATTGCCTTCCGAAATGGGAGAGAGCACAGCCGCGCCAAACTTAAGCATAAAGATATACGCTATTATATTTATGCAGGGCGCAAGCATTATTCCTGCCATGCAGAGCAGAGAAACTATTCCCACGGCGTTTTTAATCAGCAGAGTGCAGGAGAGCACCATGTTCATGCTTTCGCCTACCATGCCCCCAATAATGGGAATCCCGGTATTGATTGCGTATTTTACTGCCCGCAGGGATACGCCGTCATAGGAGGCGGCTGCAAGTCCCTGAATGGAGATTACCCCGGCGAATATCGTAAAGACTATACCCATGGTCCAGCTGGCGACGCTGCGCATAAGAGAAGCGACGCCGCCCAGCTTAATGCGCGGAGAGAGGTTGGATAAAAACACTAAAACGGTCATTATAAGAATTATGGGTATGACAAAGGTGGTCAGGATTCCGCCTACGCCCGAAACAAGTATGGCTGAATCGGGCTGAAGAACACCGGCTGAGGAAGAAGCTCCTATGGATATAAGCAGGGCCAGCAATATGGGTGTAGCCAGCTGAATGAGAGAACCTATTTTTTCTACTGCGTTTTTTGCATAACTCACCAGGGAAAACAGGCTTTGACATAATATAAGTGCGATAAGGGCATAGAGCACAAAGCGTATTATTTCGTTTACTCCCTGACCGCTATTCTGCATATTAGTAATAACCGAGGCCAATATTGCCAGAACGGTTATCTCCAGCATAAACGGCAGCAGCTTGTAAAACTGGTGCAGAAGCAGAGAAAGCAGCCCCTCCAGCACATTGTCATAGCTTAAATCCAATTTCCCCTGGACAATGTCCTCAATAAGGCTTGTTGCGCTGTCGCCGGGCAGCAGGGCACGCTCGTCCTCACTTAAGGAATTAAGAAACTGCTCCCATTCGCTTAAATCCAGGCCGTTTATACTGTCCTCAATAATGTCTTCGGCTTGCGCTCCCAGGGAAGGGCAAATAGCTGCGACAAGAAGGAGAGTTAAAACAATTATGATATATAATCTTTTGCACATTTAAATTCCTCCGTTTAAAATAGAGGTTATCAGACTTAAAAGCTGTGAAATAAGGGGGATGCAGAGTACCAGCAGGACAATTTTTACGCCCATTTCCAGCTTAACGGCGATGGCGTTTTCTCCTGCGTCTTTGCATAACTGAACGCCCCATTCCCCCAGAAATGCAACCCCTACTATTTTTAATAGGGGAGACAGCCATGAGGAACCAATTTGAGAAATATCCGCAAGGCCTGAAAGAGCGGAAATTATATCCTGCAGCTCAGGCAGCACGGTTATAAAAAGAATAACTCCGGCGGCTGCCGAAATGATTATTCCCCAGTGCGCACCCTCCCGCTTTAATAGAATAGAGGCTATGACAGCTGTTACGGCTATTCCAAGAAGAGTAAATATACCGCCCATGGTTAAAAGAGCCCGAAAATCTGCCGGATGGTTTCAAACAGTCCGCTTATCATATCAATTACCATCAGGAGTACGATTATAAGGCCGGCTATTGTGGTCATCATAGCTATCTCTTCCTTACCCGCCTTGTTGAGTAATTGGTTGAGTATGGCCACCAAAATACCGACGGCAGCTATTTTAAAAATAATGTCTATGTTCATAACCGGCCTCCTGAGTATTTTTAGATTATTAATATAGATGCTAACAAGCCTGAAAGTATGCCTATGCTGCGGTAGAGGGAGGATTTCTGCTTGTATATTTCCATTGCGGCGTCTCCGCTTTTCTTTATGCTCTCATAAGCTAAGGCAAGACGGGCTGAGGAGTGCTGTATATCAGCGCATTCTATTTCCTTCAAGCCTTCAGCAGCGGTTAAAAAAGCTTCAGAAACTGGCTCCAGCGCCTTATTTTGTGCGGCATTCCGGGCTGCCTGCCCAAGAGAAAGCTCCGGATTAGCTGAAAGCTGCGTTTTGATAAGTTTAAAATAAAGCTTAACCTGTTCGTCTTCGGACAGGGAAGAGGATAGTATCTCTTTTACCGTAGCATTATCATAAAGGATGAGACTTTTTATTTTGAGAATGCTCCCTGCAAGTGCCAGTTGGGTTCTGGCCTTTAACTGGGCGGAAAGCGCGCGCTTTTGCCCTATTGAAGCGCAAAGCCATATTAACAGCGCGCAGCAGGCTAGTTTTAGCAGAAGCATTTTTTCATCTCCTTTAATTCTCATGCGTTTATGTATGAACTAAAGCTTATTAATGGACTTGCTTGAATGTAAGTAACGGCAGGTTATAATCTCATAGCCGAATTTATATAACCATCCTGCCTGCGCTGCGGCATTTAATGGGTTCTCCCTTGGCATCGTATATTTCCTTAACACGGCCAGGTATATCCGCCAGCAGGATATAGCGCATAAAAACTCCGGCTTCAAATAAACCGCTGAGACAGGGCCGCATCAGAGCGGTTTTAATGCTGTCGCCGTGCGCGCTGGCCATTACGCTTACGCCTGCGGCTGCGGCGTCCAGTACCGCTCGGCATTCGTCCAGACTGCCCAATTCGTCCGTAATCATAAGGTCGGGGCTCATGCTGCGCAGAAGTATGTTCATTCCGTCCGCTTTGTCCGCGCCGCATATAAAATCTGTTCTGGGGCCAACGTCCAGACATGCAACGCCGTCTCTTCCGGCGGCAATTTCTCCTCTTTCATCTGCAATGCAAACATTAAAGCCCATCTCGGAAAAAATTCTGGCTAAATCGCGCAGCATTGTAGTTTTGCCGCAGCCGGGCGGAGATATTATCAGGGAACTTAAGGGCCTTGAATTATATGTGATGCTTTCTATAAGGGGCATAGCGCAGCCGCGTATCTGATGGGCGACGCGTATGCAGAAGGAGGAAACATTCTTAAATAGATGTATATCGTTTTCTTTGATTACCGCTTCTCCGCAAAGGCCTATTCTATGGCCGCCCGGAATGGTAATATAGCCTTGGCGTCCGCAGACAGCCAGCGCATATGGGGAATGTGCTGTAAGCCTGCGCCAGAAGCGTTCACAGTCGTCTTTGGCAAATATCTCCCCGTCATATCTGGTAAGCCCGCCCGAATTTAAGCCGTATTCTCCGTCAGACGTTTTAATAAGGATGGGTTTTCCCAGTCTTAGGCGTATTTCGCGTATTCCCGCTGTTTTAGATGGAGAAACGGCCGACAGCATGCAGGATATTCTATCCGGCAGTATGGAGATTATTTCTTTCATTACATCAGTCCCTGTATATAAATTTCAGGAGGGTTTGTCCTTCTTAAGATACAATATGCGCTGTTGGCTAGTTATAGAAGTGATTTTTTGAGTAGATTGCTTAGACAATGCAATCAGATTACAATGTGCCGCAGAGAAGACGGATTCTTGAATCAGGGTATTTTTAGCCCCGCGCAGCAAAGCAGCTGTTGAGGTGGAGTTGGTATGAATAGAAAAAGGCGCCGCTGAAAAGCGACGCCCTTGGTCTAACATGCCGTTGAATAAAAATTTAAAGGTTATACGGCGTAAGGAATTACAATGCCGCCTTCATTTCCTTTACATATTCTCCAATATAGCCCGGAGCATTTTTTCCGTATTTTTCAAGCAGCTTGATAATAGCCGAGCCTACAATAGCGCCGTCGGCTATATCCGCCATTTTTCCGGCCTGCTCGGGTGTGGAAATACCAAAGCCGATAGCGCAGGGGATACTGGTATTCTGGCGGACTACCTTTACAATCGAGGATAAATCGGTTTTTATTTCGCTTCGGGTGCCTGTCACGCCCAGGCTGGATACAATATATAGGAATCCCTCTGCCTCTTTGGCTATCATTGCGATGCGGTTTTCAGAGGTTGGAGCAATCAGGGATATTAAATCCACCCCGTATTTATGGCAAACAGGCAGAAATTCTTCCTTTTCTTCATAGGGCAAATCGGGCAGGATAAGTCCGTCAATTTCTATTTCCTTGCAGGTTGAAATGAATTTTTCGGCTCCATAGGAGAACACTACATTGGCATAGGTCATAAATACCATGGGCAATTTTACGTCCTGCCTGAGCTCTTTAACAAAGGCGAAAATTTTATCCGTGGTAACTCCGCCCTTCAGCGCGCGGAGATTTGCTCCCTGGATAACCGGCCCTTCGGCAGTAGGGTCGGAAAAGGGTATGCCTAATTCAATAAGGTCGGCTCCGTTGGCCGCCGCGGCGCGTACAGCTGCGGCAGTGGTTTCAAGATCGGGGTCGCCGCAGGTAATAAAAGGGATAAAAGCCTTTCCCTTTTCAAAAGCAGTTTTTATTTTACTCATGTATATCCTCTCCTCTGTAGCGGGCGATGGCGGCGCAGTCCTTATCACCCCTGCCCGATATTGTAATAACTATAATCTGCTCTTTATCCATTGACGGCGCGAGCTTAAGCGCGTACGAGACGGCGTGAGCCGATTCTATTGCAGGAATAATGCCCTCGGTCCGGGCCAGGTATTCAAAGGCGCAGACTGCCTCGTCGTCCGTCACTGGAACATATTCGGCTCTGCCTATGTCGTGCAGATATGCGTGTTCCGGGCCCACTCCGGGATAATCCAGCCCCGCGGAAATAGAATAGACAGGCGCAATCTGGCCGTATTCGTCCTGGCAGAAATAGGATTTCATGCCGTGGAAAATACCCAGCCTGCCTGTATTGATGGTAGCCGCCGTTTCAAATGTGTCTATGCCTCTGCCTGCCGCTTCGCAGCCAATAAGCCTTACGCTTTTATCGTGGATGAAATGATAGAAACTGCCTATGGCGTTAGAGCCGCCGCCGACGCAGGCGATAACCGCGTCGGGCAGCCGTCCTTCCTTTTCCTGAAGCTGCGATTTGATTTCTTTAGAAATAACCGCCTGAAAATCACGCACCATTTTGGGGAACGGATGCGGCCCCATAACCGAGCCAAGGCAGTAATGAGTGTCGTTAATTCGGGAGGTCCATTCGCGCATGGCTTCGGAAACTGCGTCTTTTAACGTAGCCGTTCCCGTTTTGACCGAAACGACCTCCGCTCCCAGCAGGCGCATGCGGTATACGTTGAGAGCCTGGCGGCGAGTGTCCTCTTCGCCCATAAAGACGACGCATTCCATCCCCATTAAAGCGGCGGCAGTGGCGGTAGCAACGCCGTGCTGGCCGGCGCCGGTTTCTGCAATAAGCCGGGTTTTGCCCATTTTTTTTGCCAGCAGGGCTTGGCCGAGCACGTTATTGATTTTGTGCGCGCCTGTATGATTAAGGTCTTCCCGCTTAAGATAAATTTTTGCGCCTCCGAGGTCTTTGGTCATTTTTTCAGCATAGTAAAGCCGTGAAGGCCGTCCGGCGTATTCGTTCAGGAGTTTATTCAGCTCCCTGTTGAATTCTGGCTCCTCTTTATAATAATTATAAGCTTCTTCCAGCTCAATAACAGCATTCATCAGGGTTTCGGGAATATATTGCCCGCCATGAATGCCAAATCGTCCGTTTGGGTTTGTCATAATGCTTCCTTTCTGACGGCACGAATAAATTCTGCCATCTTGCGAGTATCTTTCAGTCCGTTTGTTTCAATTCCTGAACTGACGTCCAGGGCATAGGGTTTTAAAATGCTTAAAGCGGCTTTTGCATTTTGCGCATTAAGCCCCCCGGCCAGAAAATACGGCCTTTTAATATTTTGAACCAGCTTCCAGTCAAAGGATGTGCCTGTGCCCGCGCCTGCGTCCAGCAAAATGCAGTCGGCAATGCTGTTTTGGGCCTTAATTACCTCCTCGACGCCGGTTATGCGGAAAGCCTGTATTATGGGCTTATGGGTGAGCCTGCGCAGCTGCTCTATATAATTATCTTCTTCATTGCCGTGCAGCTGAGCGATATCTATTATATCACTGTTCAGCAGTTCAGCCGCAAATTCGGGCTGCTGATTTACAAATACGCCCACCGCCTTTATGCCGGGGGATAGCAGGGATTTAAGCTCCAGCGCTTTTTCAGGCAAAATACAGCGCCTGCTTTGAGGGGCAAATACAAATCCGATATATTCTGGCTTTAATGCGTTTGCTCCTTCTATATCGCAGATCCGGGAAAGCCCGCAGAACTTTACTTTAATCATATTTTCCCCCGCAGTTCGACCAGCTTGGCCTTTTTATCGGGCGCTCTCATAAGGCTTTCGCCGATTAATACGGCGTCGGCGCCTATATCCCGGAGCCTTTTAACGTCCTCCGCGCCGCTTACGCCGCTTTCGGACACAAAAAGCACTTCTTTGGGAACCAGCTCGCGCAGCCTGCGGCTGTTATCCGTATCCACTGAAAAGTCCTTGAGATTGCGGTTATTTACGCCGACTATGCGCGCTCCTGCTTTTAGGGCCTGTTCAAGCTCAAATTGGTCGTGCGCTTCAACCAGGGCGGAAAGTCCCAGTTCATCGCAGATGTTGATATAATGCTTAAGTTCCTCCTGGGTCAGTATGGATACAATAAGCAGTACGGCCGCCGCGCCAAGCAGCTTTGCTTCATATATCATATACGGGTCAACGGTAAAATCCTTGCGCAGGCAGGGAAGGCTTACGTTAGCGGCTATATCCTTCAGATATTGGCTGCTGCCCAGGAACCATTTCGGCTCGGTCAGCACCGAGAGGCAGTCTGCTCCTCCTTCCTGGTATTCTTTTGCAATCTCCAGATAGGGGAAATAGGGTGCGATGAGCCCTTTAGAGGGAGAAGCCTTTTTGCATTCGCATATAAAAGCTATATCCTTGCCTTTTAACGCGTTCTCAAAGGCAAAATCTCCTTTGGGCAGGTTCAGGGCCTGCCGCTTGATTTCTTCAAGGGAGGTTTTACTTTTTGCCTGCTCGGTACGCTCTTGGGCATGGCGGGCGAGCTGTTCCAGAATGGTCATGCTTCCACCTCCGGAAGATTGCTGATTTCAATCAGTTTTTCCAGGGTCTTAAGCGCTTTGCCCGAATCGATTAACTCTTCCGCCAGGGTTACGCCCTCCTTCATGCTGTCTGCTTTGCCGCCTATATATAATGAGGCTCCGGCGTTCATTAAAACGGCGTTCCGTTTTGGGCCCTTTTCTCCGTTTAAAATGTTAAGGGTAATCTGGGCGTTTTGATTGGGCGCTCCGCCTTTTAAATCTGCTTTGGAGCAATATTCAAAGCCGAAATCCTGGGGAGCAATAACGTAGGATTTGAACCAGCCGTCTCTTATCTCGCATATTTTTGTGGGCGCGCTCAAGGAGATTTCATCCAATTTATCCTGGCCGTATACGACCATGCCTCGTTTAACGCCGAGATTAATGAGCACCTGTGCAAGAGGTTCAACAAGATAGTCGTCGTAAACGCCTAAAAGCTGCATGGACGGCAGGCCGGGATTGGTCAGCGGGCCTAAAATATTGAATACCGTGCGGAAGCCCAGCTCCTTGCGGATTGCGCCTACATATTTCATGGAAGCGTGATATTTCTGCGCAAAGAAAAAGCACATGCCGGCTTCCTTTAAAAGCTGTATGCATTTATTTGGGCTCTGCTGGATATTTACGCCCAGCGCTTCGAGGCAGTCGGCTGTTCCGCATTGGGAGGAGGCGGCGCGGTTGCCGTGTTTGGCTACCTTCATCCCGCCGGACGCCGCAACCAGAGCGGAGGTAGTGGAAATATTAAAGCTGTGCGCATTGTCGCCGCCTGTGCCCACAATTTCAAAAAGCTCCATATCTGTTTGAACCTTGGTAGCGTGCGCCCGCATGGCGGCGGCACAGCCTGCAATTTCATCCGTGGTTTCGGCCCGTGCGCTCTTTGTGGAAAGGGCGGCAAGAAAGGCAGCGTTCTGCGTAGGAGTAGTTTCTCCGCTCATTATTTCGTTCATTACGGCGTAGGCTTCATCGTAGGATAAATCCTCTTTATTTACTATTTTCACTATAGCTTCTTTTATCATATTCTACATCTCCTTTATAAAGTTTTTGAGCATTGCTTTTCCGTCGGGCGTCATAATGGATTCCGGATGGAACTGTACTCCGTAAATGGGGTAATCCTTGTGCTGTACCGCCATTATTTCGCCGTCCAGGGTAAGGGCTGTTATTTTCAGGGGAGGCTTGAGGGTATCTCTGTCTGCCGCCAGGGAATGATACCGTGCGACCGATATGATTTCAGGCAGGCCTTTAAAGAGCGGGCAGCCGGCATCCGGCTTTATCTTAGACTGTTTTCCGTGCATCAGCTCTTTTGCATAGGTTATTTTTGCGCCGAAGGCCGCGCAGATAGCCTGATGTCCGAGACAAACCCCAAGAATTGGGATATATGGTCCGAGCTCTTTAACTGCTTCAATTATAATGCCCGCATTTTCCGGACGGCCCGGACCGGGAGAGAGAATAATATGACTGGGGTTCAGATTTTTGATTTCTTTGGCCGTCATCTCGTCGTTCCGTATAACTTTTATATCCGGTTCAAGCTCTCCGATATACTGATACAGGTTGTATGAAAAGCTGTCGTAGTTATCAATAAGCAGTATCATAATTCAGCCTCCTGCGCTAATTCCAGAGCTTTCAGCACTGCTCCGGCCTTATTCAGGCATTCCTCATATTCCTTTTCGGGAATTGAATCGGCTACAATTCCTGCTCCCGACCTTACAAACACCCTGCCGTTTTTCTTATAGGCGATGCGTATTGCGATGCAGGTATCCATGTTGCCCGTAAAATCTATATAGCCGATGGCGCCGCCGTAAATGCCCCGCTTGCTGCCCTCCAGCTCATCAATAATCTGCATGGCGCGGAACTTGGGCGCCCCGCTAAGGGTCCCGGCAGGGAGCACCGCCTCAATGGCATCCAGCGCGGTCTTGCCCGGTGCCAGCTGCCCCTCTACCTCAGATCCGATGTGCATCACATGGCTGAATTTCAGTATTCTGTGGTAAGCGCTGACTTTGACGGAGCCAAAGGCGCTGACCCTGCCCAGGTCGTTGCGCCCCAGGTCCACCAGCATATTGTGCTCGCTTAGTTCATTTTTGTCTTGCAGCAGTCCGGCTTCTAACGCCGCGTCCTCTGCGGGGGTCTTGCCAC
>URYI01000062.1 GCA_900552055.1 uncultured Eubacteriales bacterium
CAGCCGTAAGGGCAGGCGCGGCGGTTTCTCCGGCGCCGGGAGTAGCAGTCGGGGTTGTAACAGTTGGTCGGGGCGTATATTTGGGAGTATAGGGCAAAATGGGAACAGGCGTAGGCTCAGGCGTAGGGGTGGGCTGAGGAATAGGCCCTTCAATTATGCTCTCATTAGCCAAAGCTATTATGCATTCCTCCAGCGAAAGAGCTTGATACCCTTTTTCCTCCTCTCCTTTTATGGCAATAGGATAAATATAGCATTGACTTTCCTCTGTTATGAAAACGCATTTATTTAATAAATCTGTACTATAATCAGACAGTTCCACTATATTAACAGGAACAATGCCTTTCTTCCTCAGAACTGCATAGCCCTCTTTTGCATTACTCCAGCTTTCAGGCTCTTGATTTGTTGTTATAAACCCCTCAGGGTCAACATACATAAAGTCCGTGCCGCCTGAGTCTGGTATGTCAATGGGTTCATCTGCCTTTGGCGTATAATCGAAAACTTCAATAAGTCCCGCTATATTTCCCTGAGAATACGCAGGCACCATTATATGGCGTCCAGCATATCCTATCGGAATACCCTCAACGGTCTTTTCGTAATTATCAAAGTCCACCTTTCCCGTTTCCTTGTACTCCTGAACCATTTCATCCATCTCACCGCTAGTTATGCTTATATATATTCTCGCCTTATTAAGCTGCGCGCCCAGCGACTCAAGAAAGTTCATAAAAGGATAGTCATCATTATTCTCCCAATATTTCATTTCATAATTAGTCAGCCGCTTCATATCCCGGCTGTCCTCAGCCAAAAACATTGCCTTCTCCCAGCCGTCCGTTTCAGGCGATGCGGCTTTAACCGATGCCAACGATAATGGCACGGAAGAATCCTCCAAACCAATCCCATAAAGCAGTCTGTCCATATCCCTCCCGCCGTCTTTTAGGAAAAATACATTCTGCCATGTATCGGGTTCTGTTTCATTTACTTCAGCCATAGTATAAATGCTCCAAACGCCCAGCAATAAAATTATTAAACTTATACAGCAGAATTTTTTCATATTACGTCCCCCCTTAAAGCATGATTTTAATCCAATCCGGAATGGCGCGTCCGGATTTTCGGCAGATGATTAAAGAAACAGCTGTTTATATATTCTTTGTTTAAGCGGAACAGGCGTGTGAACCCATTATTTATTATTCTTTCTTTTTTATTTTGGACGCCGAAACGGCCCAGATAATTCCGCCTCCGGTGGCGCAGAGCACCGCGATACCCGCCAGCACCAGCGCCGTTATGCGTCCTGCCGTCCAGGAATGAGTTTCGGGCATCAGGATAGTTGGGTCTGTAGGCGAAGCGGCCGAACTAAAAGAAACCGAGGAATGCGGCGCTGTTTGGGTTTTCCGCGGGGTGGGGCTGGGACGGGGCGTATACTTTGGAGTATAGGGCAAAATGGGAACGGGAGTAGGCGTAGGTTCGGGAGTGGGAGTAGGCTCAGGAGTGGGCGCAGGCCCTATCTGCCGGTAGGACCACATTATTATATAATCGTCCAGCTTAACGGCCTGACTGCCCTTATGCTCCTCCCCTCTTATCTGCACAGGATAAAGGTAATATCCTCCCTCCGTTCTGAAAAGGTTATAGTTATCCCGGGTAAAATATATCGCCTGAACCTGCTCGCCCATAGACGTGAGCAAATCATATCCCTGCTGTGCATAGTCCCATTCGCGGTCATTATACCTGAACTGCACAAAGCCGTAATAAGGGCTAAAATACATAAATTCATATCTGTACGGCGGAGTAGTTGGAGGCTCATAGCTCTCTTCTTCAGGCGCATAGTCGTTAAAATGCAGTTCGCCCGCAAGCTGTCCGTCCAAATATACAGGAACGGCAATTATGCGGCTTGGACTGCCCGGCAGGCCGTCATAATTAATATATTCGTGTATGACCGAATCTGTCTCGTAGTCATAAAGAGAAGCCAGCATATAGTCGTCTACTTCATAACGTATATAAGCCCCCGAATAATCCACCTGGGCATTGCCGCAGTTTTCATCCTCCAGCGCCTGCCGGACATCCTGCTCAACTTCATCGCTTAAATAAAGATTCAGCCGCCGGGTATCCCTCTCGGACAAAAGCACCGCTTTTTCCCAGCCTTCCCTCTCCTCTTCTTTATTGGCCGCAACTGCGGGAGCAAATATTATAAGGCAGAGACACAATGCCATTGCATATTTCAAATACTTCATTTTATTTACCTCCTGCCGGGGCATATCTGCTCTTTTTATCTCAGACAGCCTGTTTCCCGGCGCACTCTGTGGCTTATAGGAACACCTATTTGCCCATTTTCCTTTTACGGGCAGAGACTGCCGCCCAGCAAGCCGCGCCAACAGCCAAAACGGCCATCAGCGCTCCTATCACAATCAGGGCCGTTTTCCCGCCGCCCTGTTTGGAGGGCGGGAATTCAGACGGAGAAAGCACGGGAGAAACAGCTGTCTGGTTATCCTCCGAGGAACCAGCCGTCTCTGCGGACGCAGACCGGGATGCCTCAGCTGTTGTTCTGCCTGGGCGCGGAGTACGGACTGTTGCGGGCGTCGGAGAAAGAGTGGGAGACGGCGCAGGCGCAGGCGTAGGAGTGGGAGTAGGAGTGGGAGTAGGCTTCACTTCCAAAAATGCATTCTCCTTTTCATATGCCAGCCGCATAAGATATTCTTCCATAGTAAACAGCTCATGCGTCTCCCCTATTCCGCCCCAGTATTCATCCTCAGGCACGCGGTAAACATACGGCCCTTTATCCGTCTTAAGCTGCAGAACGGTAAAGGTTATACGGTCGTCGTCCGAGCCTATGCGCTTTAAGCCGCCTGATTCCTCTGAATAATAACAGCAGCGGAAATTATAATAATCCTGCTTCACGCGATACCAAAAAGCCTCTTCTTCCTGGGCGTATATATTGCTTACCTTCAGCCCTGCCTGGGCAGCGGCTTCAAATGCCTCCTGCGCGTACTGCCATACTCTCGGCTCTCCTGATGCAGGGGTTTCCCCTACAAAATATATATAACTGCTCCCGCTTGAGATATGCTCCAACTCCTCCGGCCTCTGGCCCGAAGCTTCCACAACGGGATAAGGGTCATCAAAGAAGCAGGTAATTACCAGTTCCCCGTCCGAATACGCAGGCACTACAAAGCCTCTGTCATCCTGAAACACACATTCTGAATAATAATATCTTTTATCCTCTTCGCTCAGTTCGGGGTCGTCTTTATAGTCTACATACTCCGTATGCACCGTAGGCAAGCCGTCATAGCCGGCAAATTTTTTCCAGTCCAGTATCCCCGTTTTCTCGTAATCCTCCAGAATATACCGATAGGCAATTCTATTGATAATCCAGGCCTTAAATATATCCAGCCGGACGTCATATTTTTCTATTACATCGCCCAGCGTCACATACTCATCGTCCATTGCCCACCGAATACCCTTGGAAAGCCGGTGCATTTCCCGTTCCCCCGGCTGAATAAAGAACGCCTCCTGCCAGGTTTCAGCCCATTTAACAGCTTCGGCCGTTTCCGTGCTTGACGAAGCGTCCGGAGTATTGGTCATCGTCAACTGAGCGCTTTGAACGGCAGTGCGAGAGGCGGATAATGCTCCCCCCTCCCCGGACGTCGGGCTTGCGGCCGCTGTTTGGTCTGCAAAAGGCATCCCTGTCTGAAGCGGATCCGCGCTTGAGCCGGCGCTGACCGAAGAAACGGCTTCCGCCCCATCCGCATAAACCCCCGCAGGCCCGCCGGCACACAGCATACCTAATAACAGCGCGAGCATTGCCAGAGCGCATATTCTTTTCATACCTCTTCCCCCTTTAGGCTTTAAAATATCGCCGGATTTGCTTTATATGCTTTAATTAAACGATACATCAGATTGCAGCGCGCCGCAGGAATGCGGATTCCCCCGCATTATTGGGAATTGCTCTTAAAGTGCGCCGTCATTTCTGCGTTCTCTTGCTTTCCGCAGACAGAAAAACCCGTCTTGCCTGCGTATGCAGATTTTTTAGGAGAGCGCCAAAGGAGGCATTGCACGCGCAAAAATGCATGCTGCCGCATTGCAAAAACGCGCGGCGGCGCGGAGGGAATCCTCCCATAAATCGCATTCTGACTTCATTGCATCGCCCAGACAATACAATTAAAGTACAATGCGTTTTTGCTTTCAAGCTCCGCGTCCGCTTTGCTGCGCGGTCCTTAGAATACGCCTGGTACGCCTTTACCCGCGCGCTGCGCGGCCGTCAACGGGCATGGAAGCAAAAATCTCCAACCGTAGAAAAGGGGAATTTTCTGGTTTTGCAAGGCGGCAGGACGCAGAAATACCAGGCGTATTTCAAGAAGGATAACGCAGTAAAACCGAACAATTCACCCCTCGGCGGCTCATTGTAATCCGATTGTATTGTCTAAGCTAGCCAAAATTTATATTCCAGAGTGTAAACCGCTAATGATAAAATAGTATTTTTCAGACAAAATATCTCTTTGCTCCCTCATCCAAAGAAGCACATTACATCAAACAATCAACATTGCGTTTAAGTATGCCAAACAAATTTCAGTGCTTAAAATTTAAACTGTACTCTATTACTGGAACCATTATATCAGATTAACGCAGCCGTTTCAATATATACAACTGGTTTAATGCCTAAATAATTGATGTATTCCGTAAAATTTCCGCTAAAAACGCAAGCCTAACTTCTTATTATTCCAACCCCGGCAGGCGCCGTAACAGGCGGAGCAAGGCGGAGCTACGGCGAAGCGCCGGTTTGACAATCGGAAGGTTTTCATGATATATTATTATAAGTAATTATTTATATTTGATTTACCCTCTCTTGGCAATATAAACCCGCATTTTCCTGCCACGGGAGGTTACGGGGAGGATTAAGTTTTCAGAGGTATATTGAGTTTTATTTCTATCAGCCTGAACGAGCAGAAATGAATTGGTTTTATATGCCTTTTAAGCTGGACCTGTAAAAATCTAATATTGAGGAGGACAAACAATGGAGCTTCTTTTGCTTTCTTTAATAATAGTTGTATGTATAGCGGCCGGAAAGCTTTCATACAAATTAGGTTTGCCCTCTCTTTTAATGTTCATAGTTTTGGGAATGCTGTTCGGTTCGGACGGCATTTTTAAGATTCCCTTTGACGATTATACCTTTGCCGAGCAGATATGCTCATATGCGCTTATAATTATAATGTTCTACGGCGGCTTTGGCACCAACTGGAAACAGGCGCGTCCCGTAGCCGGCAAGGCTGTTCTCCTTTCTACGCTGGGCGTTGTGGCCACGGCGGCTTTTACCGGCCTTTTCTGCCGGCTGGTTCTGGGATTTGAATGGCTTGAGAGCTTTCTTATAGGCTCGGTAATAAGCTCTACCGACGCCGCCTCCGTCTTCGCAATTCTGCGCCAAAAGAGGCTGAACCTTAAATACAATACCGCTTCTCTTTTGGAAATTGAAAGCGGAAGCAACGACCCCTTCGCCTATATGCTGACCATTACCTGCCTGACTCTTATGTCCGGCCAGACCAGCGCCGGCTCAGTTGCTTATATGCTGTTTGCGCAGATAGTCTACGGCGCCCTCATAGGCGCGGCGCTGGCTCTTGCTGCTGTCTGGCTGCTAAAGCGCATTAATTTTTATATCGGCGGAATGGACACTCTTTTTGTGCTGGCAATAGCGCTGCTGGCATATGCCGTCTGCTCGGTAACGGGCGGCAACGGGTACCTGGCCGTTTATATCGCCGGTATTATTCTGGGGAACAGCAAAATTAAGAACAAGGCCCCAATCATGCATTTCTTTGACGGAATAACAAATCTGTCCCAGATAATCGTATTTTTCCTCCTGGGACTGCTGGCCTTTCCTTCACAGCTGCCGCAAATTATTCTCCCCTCTCTGGCCATCGCGCTGTTCCTGACATTTATAGCGCGCCCCGTTACTGTTTTCGGCCTG
This sequence comes from uncultured Eubacteriales bacterium, assembly GCA_900552055.1. GTDB lineage: Bacteria > Bacillota > Clostridia > Christensenellales > QALW01 > Neochristensenella > Neochristensenella gallicola. The sequence continues at coordinate 5,942 of URYI01000062.1, forward strand.
CTCTCGCCCTTCAAAAGCCCCGTCAACCAGCAGCTGCTTGTATCCTTTGCCGGGCTGCGCGGAGCCTCTTCTATCGTATTTGCCATAATGGCCACGGTAAACAGTCCATATACCGAGCACGATGTATTCCATATAGTGTTTTTCGCCTGTCTGCTTTCCGTGGGCCTGCAGGGCGCGCTGCTGCCCGTGGCGGCCAAAAAGCTGAAAATGGTAGAAAAGAGCGGAAGCGTGCTGCGCACCTTCAACGACTATCAGGAGGATGAAGAGCTGCAGCTTATAAAGACCAAAATTACCAAGAACCATGCATGGGCGGGCAAAACGATAAGCGAGCTCAAGCTGGCGTTAGATATCCTGGTAGTAATGATTAAGCGGGGGGACCAAACCATACTGCCCAACGGTCGCACCCGCATAAAAGCAGGAGATATACTGGTGCTAAGCGGAGAAATGTATAAGGATGATTCGGGCGCAGAATTGAATGAAATTGAAATAGGCGCGCGCCACAAATGGGCCAACAAGCGCATACGCGAAATAACTCTGCCGGCCAATACCCTTATAATAGCCATAAAGAAGAAAAACGGCCGTACTATCATCCCGCGGGGCGGGGTCTTGTTGGAGCCGGGAGATAACGCAGTATTATGGACGTGTGAATTTACCCAGGATGTGCCTGAAGAACGCCAGCAGGACAATCAGCTTCCCGCCGTACAGACAGAGCAGGAAAGACGGAAAAAGGCGCTTCCTCCCGCGCAAACCGGCCTGGCTGGTCAAAAAAGCGGGAGTTCTTCTGAACAAGCCCCTGTAAACGAGCAGGAAAAGCCCCTTCCTTCCTCTAAACCACAAACGGGCAGCCGGGAAAAGCAGGGTGCTCCTTCAATAGCCGTATCGGGCACTCAGGAAACAGCGCCGGGCAGTCAAAAGGCCGCACCGGACAATCAAGAAACTGCGCCGGGCAGTCAGCAGGCCGCGGCCGGTTCCCTCAAAACTGCTCCGGGCAATCAGACATCCGCTTCGGACCAGGGCGAAGCTGCAGCGGATAGCCAAGGAAATGAACAAAAAAATCAAAAGCCCGAATAAAAGCTTAAGCTTTAAATTCGGACTTTGAGTGAGTCGAAAAAGGCGGCACGCTTTTAGCCGGGAATAAGCTCGGAAATCAAAAATTGCCCGACTGCACTCTATCCCGCCAATACCACCCAATACTATTGAAAAACCGCTTATAAAGCGGTTTTTCGCTTATAAGGAGTTTTTCCCGCAGCACCTGCGGGATGGAACAAAATGCGGCTAATGCCTCAAAAATATTAAATTTCAGAATTATCGGCAGTCTGAAAGTCCGAATAAAAGCGCAAGCTTTAATTCGGACTTATAAAGCATTAAAATTTATTGCTTACCGCAAACTGCCTGCCGCTTTAATTATTTATTCAAGGCTTTGGTAGGCTTCAGGGCTTACCTCCTCCAGCCAAACGTTAGAAGTATTTTCGCCGGGCACTTCCACGGCAATATGCGAAAACCAGCTGTCCTTTTTGGCGCCGTGCCAGTGCTTGACGTTAGCCGGAATGGTAATAACCATGCCCGGTTCAAGGCTAACCGCTTCACGGCCCTCTTCCTGGTACCATCCGCTTCCGGCCGTACATATAAGCAGCTGGCCTCCTCCCTTTTCGGCTTTATGAATGTGCCAGTTATTTCGGCAGCCAGGCTCAAAGGTAACATTAGCCAGGAAAACGGCGCATTCGCCGGGCACCGTAAGGGGATTGAGATATGATTTCCCGATAAAATACTGCGCGAAGGCGGTATTTTCCTTTCCCAGCCCAAATACGTTCTGCTGTTCAAACTGTTCACTGCTGCTGATTCTCATAAAACTCTTCCCCTTCAATTAATTTTTAAATTTAACCAAAGCTGGCCGGAGCGGGTTAACGCCGACTCATTCAATGCAAAAGCGCAGTCCCTGCATGACTCTTCCGCCGCCCAGCCTGCCTTGCGGCCGCTGGAAATTTTTCTTCCGCCGTAAAAAATATTTTTGATTTTGCAGGACAGCCGAGCGCAGGAATAACTGGTATTTTAAAAACGGCAGCTATTTTAAAGCAAGCCGGTTATATCTCTGAAGGCTTATAACTGCATAATCCGGGCGCCGAAAGATTTACGGCCGGCCATTGTGCACAAAATTCCAGTCAAGCTCCCGCAATAAACAGATTACTGCACAGCCTCCACTCTAATAGTGCCTGTCATGCAGGCTATATGCTCCTCTCCCGAAACCGCATGCCCCAATTCAAAAAGAGAGGAATTTTGCCTGTAGTCCCCATAGAACATAACCACGTCCCCCCAAGGCGCGTAATAGGCAAGGGTGCCCGCTCCTCCCTCTGCCAGGGGCGTTTGAGAAGTCTCCAATTCATAAGGGGGATAAAATATCTTTTCGTTATCGCTGAAATCCTCTACCTCTAAATCACGGGGCAGCTGTTCATAAAGAGAGACGGCGGCAGGGCTGTCGTTTAATTGATACACCACTGTGTTCCCGCCGCACTGAACGCTTATGCGCATTGTCCGGATATCTCCGGCATTGGAGGAGGCAGTCGGAGCAGAAGTCCCCCCGTTGTCCACGCTCGGAGTGCTTTCAGGGCTATTGGAGGCCAAAGGCGCAGTCTCCGAGGCGGCATTGTTGGTATTCGCCGCTGTCTGCGAAGTCTCCTGTTCGCCGCTGTTCTGAAAATCCCCGCAGGACGAGAGCGTTAAAACTGCCAAACACATCAAAACTATTCCCACCGTTTTCGATAAAAGCCTTTTTCTGCTCAACGGCGGCCGATGTAAGAAAGATAAATTCAGCATATATTCGCCTCACAGCTGAAAATTTATTTTGGGCAAATCAGGCCGAAGCCTGAATTGCAGCCTGTTTGCATTATAAAACTGTCCTGGCCGCATGTCCAATACCTATAGCGAATAAGCATCTATACAATTTATATATGCCTTCATATATCTATTCTCATTAAGCCTGCTTGTCCTCAGCATATCAGCACGGTCCGCCAGCCGCTGTATATGTATCAGCAAGGGCCGTCCTTTTAATCCCCGTCCGCATCAAGCGCATTTTCAAATTGAATGACTAAGCGGTTAGGCAGGCATATTATGGGCGCCGAATCAAGCCAGCCCATATTTACGCAGGTATGGTCGGGACAATCGGCGTCAGCCATGCGTATTTTATGCCCTTTTATTTCTATGGTATTTATTTTCCCATTATATTCAATTTCAAGAAGCTGGTCCTCCGCTTTATCCAAATCAAGCCTGTACAATTCACGTCCATCCTGAATAATAATCACTGTATTGGTTTCAGGCCCGCCCAAAAGCAGTACGCTTGCCAAAACGCTTAAAATAATTATTATTACTAATATAACGGCAGCCCATATTTTACGTTTCATTTGTCCCAGCCTTTAATATCTAATTCAGCCTATCCCAGCGAACGCAGTCATTATAATAAACAATAAGGTATTTTAATGTGAATGTCAAATCTCTTTTTAAAAGCATAGGTTAAATTATTCACGCACATTCCCTCTTTTTTATCCCCAAGCCTTTAAAATAATCCATCAGCAGCCATATAAAAAGCACGGGCAGAAGCGCCAAAACTTAAACCTACAGAAATTTGACCGCCTAGCATTTTTCTTATTGACAATTATTCATTGTTGCGCTAAAATACATAAGTCAGTTAAGCGCTGGCAATAAAATTAATATTTCTGGGTGTGGCGCAGTTTGGTAGCGTGCTTGAATGGGGTTCAAGAGGCCGGAGGTTCGAATCCTCTCACCCAGACCAGGCCTGCGGCCGGCAATCCGTGATGGGTTGCCGGCTGCTTTCTATTTTGTAGGTCGACCGGCAGTGGGTATCTATTTTGTAACTTAAACACATGTCGGAACGATTTGTACTCGTTCCGATTTTTCATTTTATAAAAAAACCAGTCACCCGCTCCGTTGTTCCTCCTTTTCCGAAAAAGGTCACGTTCACATCGGCTAACGACTTGTAAACGCGCCGTTTTTACACCGATTTGTTCACTGCCCACCTTTGGCGGGTTTGAATCTATTTCAAAACTTTTCGCAGGCATCTTTTTTGTTGCCTGTTGACATAAAAAACATCGAAAACAAGAGGTTTTCGATGTTTTTATTTGTTAATGCATTTCATCAATAACTGCAAGACTAAAAAGCACAACGACTAAGCAAAATTAAAGCATTAATAAGAAAAGAGCGCGGTTATACCGCGCTCCGTTATTGAAGAGCATCCTAAGACGCAGCAAAAAACATTTACTTTTAATGATAATAACTCAATGCGCGAAAAATATAAATATATTTTTATATTGTATGATTTATAAATCAAATGGCGGCTGGCCGGCAAAACATTATACAAATTTTTTGGGGGCTGAATAATCGAGTGCGGTTTATAAGTTATTGATTTATATTTTTACTTGCGCTACCCTCAGCTTACAAGAAACTATACGGTCAGAAGACATAAAATATGCGTCCTGCTGCGTTGCTTTCGCTCCAAGTACGCCCGGTACATGTCGTTTCTGCGCGCTTTACCTGGCACAAATTTTATGTCTTCTGACTCTGGAGAGCTCAAACGGAGAGAATTTCTTCATTTTCAAGGCAGACG
>URYI01000063.1 GCA_900552055.1 uncultured Eubacteriales bacterium
GCGCTTTACCCGGCACAAATTTTATGCCTTCTGACTCTGAGAGCTCAAACCGAGAGAATTTCTTCATTTTCAAGGCAGACGAAGGAAACGGGAAGTACGCCCATTGAGGATAACGCGGAAAATGAAGAAATTATCATTTTGAGGCGTGCAGTTCCTTGTAAACTGAGGGTACCGTTAATATACAAAACAATAGCGCACATATTTCCTTTAAATAACTAAAAAGCAGAAAGTTAATGAAGGCGAGGTGCAACAATATTATGTTGAAAATAATCATGAAGCGATTATTGACCCAGAAGTATTTGAGATGGTTCAAACAGAAATAGAAAGACGTAGAAATTTAAAAGGAAAATACAGTGGAGTTGATATTTTAACAGCAAAAATCATCTGTGGGGAATGTGGAGGAAGTTTTGGTTCTAAAGTGTGGCATTCCAATGATAAATATCGAAAAGTAGTATATCAATGTAACCAAAAGTACAATGGAGAAAATAAATGTACAACACCTATCTTAATTAAAGAGGATATAGAAAATCGATTTATTAAAGTTGTAAATAGCTTGATTGAAAATAAAGATGAGGTCATAGAAAATCTTGAAACCATAAGGAAAACATTATGTGATACAACTTTGCTTTCAAAAGAAAAGAATGAATTAAGTCAGAAGTTGGTAGAACAGGTGGAGCAGATACAAGAGCTAATAGAGGTAAATTCAAGAGTTGCACAGAACCAAGAAGAATATCAAAAGCAATATGAAAAGTTGGTAAATGAATATGAAATTACCAAAGTAGAGCATCAAAAGCTGGAACTTGATATTTCAAACAAATTAGCAAAGTCAGAAACATTAAGTGTATTCATCAATACAATCAAAAAACAAGAAACACTTCTTGAAACCTTTGATGAAATGATGTGGGGAAGTTTGTTAGAAAGCGTAGTTGTGTATAAAGATAATGTGTTATTTAAGTTTAGAGATGGGACAGAAATTAAAGGATAAAAAAGTTGAGAGATTATTGCCAATTGCTGGTGATAATCTTTTATTTGTGATATAATTAACAAAAGAAAAATGCTTGAATAATTTGGAGGTGTGAATATGAGTTGGGATACAACAAAAAGAACAAAACCTTGCTTATGTGGAAAAGGAAAACTTGTACAAGAAACAAGAATGGATGATTGGAATAGAATAGAAGAAAATACTCCATACTTTGAATGCGAAGAATGCAGAAATAAATATAATATTGAATCTAAATTCTTTAATCCAAAACCAGCACATGAATATACAATTTATTATGCTGTAGATAAAGTAACAGGAGAAAAGAAACAATTAGATATTTAATAAGTTATTCCGACAAATAGTAAGTTGTAGATTGGAGTTAGTTATGAAAAATGTAATATATATATTAATTCAATGCACTTGGGGATTGCCACAAACATTGTTAGGATTTATAGTACTTTTAATTAATATAAAAAATAAACATTATTTTTATCACGGTGCAATTATTACTGAAAGAAATGTTCCTTCAAGTGTATCTTTGGGAATGTTCGTCTTTACAACAACTAATCCGATGAAAGATAAAAGAACAAAAAATAAAATACCAGATGAAGAATTAAGTAAAAGGCTTTTAGTTCACGAATATGGTCATACAATTCAATCCCTTATTTTTGGACCATTATATTTAATAGTAATGGGGATTCCATCAACACTATGGGGATTTTTGCCATATTTTCAAAATAAAAGAAACAACGGAGTATCTTACTTTAGCTTTTTTACAGAAAAGCTTGCTAATTATTTAGGTGAAAAAGTTACAAAAGAAAAATCAATGGAAAATGCTATTATATAAATTACAATTTTTATAGAAGAGCGGTGAAATTAATGGAAATATGGAATGTAGGAAATCGAATTGTTAATACATATATTTATCAAATAGAAGATGGATATATCATGATTGATACAGGATATGATAATGGTTTAAATAAAGTATTAAAAAAGATGGAAAAAAATAATTTAAAACCTGAAAATATAAGATATATTTTCTTAACTCATGCTCATGATGACCATGCAGGTTTTATAAATGAGATTATGAACAAATTTCCAAAAATAAAATTAATATGTAATAGTAAATCTATAGAAGTTTTAAAAAAGGTCAAAATCCTTTTGAAGGAGGATGTAGTAGTAAACTAGCTCTTTTCTTTTGCAATATAATGAAAATTTTTGGAAGAGGTAAACATCTTTTCCCAATAATTTCAGAAGAAAATTTAAAAAGATCTATTTCAATTAATGAGGCTAATAAAAATGAAATAGAAAAAATATTAAAAGGAAATGTTTATGATACTCCAGGTCATACTAAAGATTCCATTTCATTAATGCTTAATGATGGTAAGTTTTTTTGTGGGGATGCTTCAATGAATGGGTTACCTAGTATTAACAAAATAACAATCTGGATTGAAAATAAAAAAGAATATGTAGAATCTTGGAAAAAAATAATTAGTATAAAACCATTAAAAATATATCCTGGACATGGGAAATCATTTAATTACAATTGCCTTGAAAATAAAATTAATAAATTAGATAAAGTAAAATTATTAAAATTAAGTGAAGATTCTTTACTTAAGCCATCTGTTATGGTAGCAGAATTAGACACAGTACTAGGTATGAAGAAAACTCATAATATATATACTAATTATTCGCAAACTTTAAATAGAACAAAAGAAGATAGAATTCAAGGAACAACTGGAATGAATACAGAAACAAAAAAAGATGAATGGGAAAGATAAATTACAATTTTTAGGAATAGTGATATGAGCAAATCAGAAATGGTTTGTTCTTTTTTTTGGTCTTTAAATCCGAAACACTCACAAATTTTTTCTTATTACCAAGTTGAAATCCTGTTCACTCACAATTTTTTGTTGTATTAAGAATAGCGTTGTCATAGACTCGACAAGCGGTTCTGGTTCGCTGCTTATAAATATAGGCCAGAGCGTCAAAAAATATATGCAGGACAGCGGCAACATCACCTATTACGCCCAGGAGCTGATTCAGGATACTTATAACATTACAAGAATTAATCTGGTTATGCGCGGCATAAACCCCTCCAATATCCGTGTGCGCCGCGGCGATACGCTGGCTGACGACTGGCCTTATTTTGATGACAACGATCCAAACGGGTACCAGTGTGAGCTGATGGACTGTGTTGTGTCCAATCCGCCCTATTCCCATAAGTGGGAGGCAAACTCCCACGCAACCGACCCGCGCTATAAGGATTACGGGACGGCTCCGGCATCAAAGGCGGATTATGCGTTTCTGCTGCATGACCTTTACCATCTAAAGGAGGACGGCATAATGTGCATAGTTATGCCGCATGGAGTTCTGTTCAGAGGCGGATCGGAAAAGGAGATACGTTCCAGCCTGGTTGAGCATAACAATATAGAATGCATTATAGGACTGCCTGCCAACTGCTTTTACGGTACAGGCAGTCCCACTATAATAATGGTTCTCAAAAAACATAGGGAGGCCAGCGATATTTTAATTGTTGACGCGTCAAAGGAGTTTATTAAGGAAGGCAGCAAGAACCGGCTTTCAGGCCATCACATAAAGAAGATTGTGGACGCGGTTCTGGCGCGGGAAACAATCCCTCATTTTGCCGTGCTGGTGTCCAAGGATAAAGTTAAAGAAAATGATTATAATCTGAATATTCCAAGATATGTGCAGCCTGAGGGGAATTTGCCTGCCGACTTGTATGCTGCGGTATTCGGCGGCATTCCTAATTATGAGCTGGACCGCCTTAATAAATACTGGGAGGCCTTTGCTTCCCTGAGGGAAAAGATTTTTGCCCGCGTAAATGAGCATAGTTCAGTTGTAAGCTGTAATTCGGTTAAGGATGCTATTAGCGGCAGCTATGATATTGCTGCTTTTGAAGAAAAGTATTCCGCGGCCTTTAAGGCGCTGGAAGCACAGCTCTATACGCTGCTGATAGATGGCTGGGAGGAAAATGCGGATAATACGCATGTGCTGAAAACGCAGATAACGCAGGAGATTTTTGCTATCTGCGCACCTTTTAATATCGTGGATAAATATCTCGTCTATAAGGCGTTTGACGATAACTGGGAGCAGATAAGCAATGACCTGGACGCATTGCGCCTGGATGGACTGGACGCCGCCCGCAGCGTTGAACCTGTTGAGGTATATGACAAGAAGGAAAAGGAGACAGTTATAAAAGGCGAGGAAGGCAGATTAATCCCCTTTAAGCTCATTCAAAAGTTTTTGTTTGCCGATGAATTTTTAAAAATGGAGGCCTTGGATAAAGAACTGGAGCGCGCTTTAAGCGAATACGAGTCCTTCTGGGCGGATTTAGACGAGGAACTTAAGAATGAGCTTAAAAAAGAGGACGACGGACAGGAAAGCCAGGAAGCCAATATAGATATGAAGCTGCTCAAAGGAAAATATCAGGAGATTTTAGCTTCACTGTCTGATGAGACCACTAAAAAGTATGAAGAATATCTGGGGCTGACTCCCAGGCAGAAGGTGGAATTTCAGGACCTGCATGCAGAGCTGGAGTGGCCCGCCCAAACAGAGAAAGGCGCTAACGGCGTCTATAAAGCGGCCGCTGTAAAAAGCATTATCCAGCAGCTTAAGAATGAAATATATATTCCGGAAGAAGAGGATGATTATAAGATCCGCCGTCTGTATTTGTTAAGCCAGAGCATTTCGGGGCTTAAAAAACAGATAAAAGAGTTTAAAACCGAGCTGGATAATAAGGCGAGAGAAGCCATTGTTTCCCTGTCAGACGGCGAGATTAAAATGCTGCTCAGGGAAAAGTGGCTCACTCCGGTAATGCAGAGCATCAACCGCATCCCCTCCGACGTTCAGGCGGGTCTGAACATTTTAATTCAGGAGATTATTGATAAGTATAAGAACCCTGTTTCTGAATTGGATGAAGAAATTATCCATACCCAGAATATGCTTTTTGATTTGCTGGACGAGCTGACGGGGAATCAAATTGATATGGAGGCAGTCCGGGGATTTAAAGAGCTGCTTGGGGGTGCTGGAAAATGAGCAATATCCCCAAAATAAGATTTTCAGGGTTTACAGAAGAATGGGAAGGATGCAGATTTTCTGATTTGGTGGAAACCCGCCGGGGCCTGACCTATAAACCGTCAGATATTCGCTCTGCCGGGGTAAGGGTGCTGTGTTCTTCAAATATTGACGGAGATACGTTTGATTTAAGGGAGGACGATATTTTTGTCTGCGAAGATGCCGTGAATATAGAATGCGCCAGGGATAACGACATACTGATTACGGCTGCTAACGGTTCCTCTCAGCTCGTGGGAAAGCATGCGGTAATTTCGGGACTGCAGGGCAGCTCTGCGGTTCAGGGCGGCTTCATGCTTATAGGAACGGCAGCCGAGCCGTATTTTATAAATGCCTCCATGAGCTCACCCTGGTACCGGACTTTTATTGACTCGTATGTTTCAGGCGGCAACGGCGCCATCGGGAATCTTAGCAAGAGCGCTTTGGACAGCCAGGAAATATTTGTTCCGGAGGTTCCCGAACAGCGTAAAATCGGCTCATTGTTCCGCAGCCTGGACTGTTTGATTGCCCTCCATCAGCGCAGGAAGGAAAAATTTGTTCTTTTGAAGACCGCCTGCCTGAATAAAATGTTCCCCGCAAAGGAGAGCAGAGTTCCCCAGCTGCGATTTAAAGGCTTTAATGGGAATTGGGAAGAGTGCAGGCTGGAGGATATTGTTGACGTTCGCAGCGGCAGGGACTATAAGCATTTAAAGGAAGGGGATATTCCGGTATATGGGACGGGCGGATATATGCTGAGCGTTAATGAGGCGCTGTCCTATTCGGAGGATGCAATAGGTATTGGGCGCAAGGGCACTATTGATAAGCCGTATATCCTAAAAGCTCCGTTCTGGACTGTTGACACTCTGTTCTATGCCGTGCCCAGGGAGAACTGCGAGCTTAACTTTGCCTTTGACCTGTTTCAGAAAATTGATTGGAAAAAGAAGGACGAATCCACGGGAGTGCCCAGTTTATCTAAAACGGCAATAAACAGTGTTAAGGTCATGGCGCCCGGACGGGCGGAGCAAAAATTAATAGGGGATTATTTTGCCGAGCTGGACAGCCTTATTCTGCTATATCAGCGCAAAGAAAAAAAGCTCAGGATGTTTAAGCAGGCGCTGCTGAATAATATGTTTGTATAAAGGTGGAGGCAGATATGCCATTTAAGAATGAAAGAGAATTTGAGGATGCGTTAATTGCTAAATTGACCCGGCTGGACAACCAGTGGTCGCGGGACATTCTGGAATATAAAACTGAAAGTGAGCTGATAGATAACTGGGCGGATATTATCTTCCGCAATAACAGCCAGCCGGATAAGCTTAACGGCTGCGCGCTGACCCCAACAGAGATGCAGCAGATTATCAGCCAGATTAACGGAGCGAGCCCCTTTGCGGTCAACCGCAGGTTAAACGCCAGGTATATTTCCATTATTCGGGACAACCCTAAGGATATCCTCCATAACGGCAGACGGGTGGATCTGCTCCTGTTTGACAAGAACCAAATTGCCGCGGGGAAAAGCGTCTACCAGATTGCCCGCCAGCCCCGGTTCGCGGCGGTTTCAGAAATCCTGGGCGGCCGCAGGGGGGATTTGATGCTGCTTATTAACGGCATGCCCCTTTTCCATATTGAGCTTAAGAATACGCCTGTAAAAGCTGAGCAGGTGTGCAATCAAATAAGCAGATATATGCAGCACGGCGTTTTTACCGGATTATTTTCCCTTATCCAGGTTTTTGTAGCTATGACGCCCGAAGAAACCCTGTACTTTGCAAATCCTGGCCGGGACCGCGCATTTAATCCGGATTATTATTTCCATTGGGGGGATTTTAATAATAAATTTATTAATGATTGGGAGGAAGTGGCTGAAAAATTTCTTTCCATTCCCATGGCGCACCGCCTGATTGGATACGGCACCATTGCGGACGGAGCGGATAATACGCTCAAGGTTATGCGCAGCTATCAGTATCACGCGGCTTACAAAATCTATTCCCAGGTAGTAAAGCGTACAAACTGGGATGACGGCCGGCAGCAGGGAGGCTATATATATCATACTACCGGCAGCGGCAAAACCATGACCAGCTTTAAATGCGCGCAGCTTATTAAGTCGTCGGGAAAGGCGGATAAGATAATTTTTCTGACCGACCGTGACGAGCTGTGGAAGCAGACCTACGATAACTACCGCAATTTTTCAGACTGCGATGATATTGAGGATACCGCTAATGCAAACAATCTGCTGTCCAAGCTGGAAAACGACACGCCTAACCTCCTGGTGGTTACGTCTATCCAGAAGATGAGCAAGCTGACGAAAGTTTCCCCCACGCCTTATGCGCCGCGCATTGCTAAGGTTCAGCAGAAAAAGCTGGTATTTATTATTGACGAAGCGCACCGCTCTACCTTCGGCATAATGCTTCGGGACATAAAGAAGACTTATCCAAGGGGAATGTTTTTCGGCTTTACCGGTACGCCCATTAAGGAGCCTAACGCCATCGACGGTCTTACCACCGCTGCGCTGTTCGGCGAGTGCCTGCATAAGTATACGATAGCCGAGGGGATACGCGATAAAAATGTCCTTGGGTTCAAGCCCTTTAAAGTAATGACGTTTGACCAGGAGGATTTAAGCGCAAAAATTGCGCTGCGCAGGCTGGGCAGGGAAAGCACTTCAAATATGAGCGAAGAGGAGTTTGCCCAATATCATAAACTGGTTTCCCGCGATATGCTCCAGGTGGAAGGGGACGTCCCAAACAGCCTGTATTCGGAAGGGGAGATGGGACGGGCGCACCGTGCCAATGTTGTAAAAGATATCCTGGGCAAGTGGGAAAAAACAAGCTTCCGCGGCCGCTTCCACTGCATTCTGGCTGCTGATACTATCCATGAAGCGATAGAATATTACCGCTTGCTTAAGAATAACGATAAGGGGCTGTTTGTTACGGCGGTATTTGACCCGCACACTGACAACGCCGACGACGATATTTTCAAGGATAAGGGCGTAGAGGAGATACTTAACCATTACAACACCCATTTCAATTTTAAATTTACTGCCGGGGCATACCGCCGTTTTAAGGATGATGTGTGCTCCCGCCTGGCCCACAGAGAGCCTTACGCAAATATAGACCGCAGGCGGGAAGAGGCGGTTAATATTGTGATAGTTGTCAACCAGCTGCTTACGGGCTTTGATTCCAAATGGATAAATGCCCTTTATCTGGATAAAGTGATTGATTACGAGAGGTTTGTCCAGGCCGCGTCCAGAACCAACCGGCTCAACGGCTATGAAAAGCAATACGGAATTATAAAATACTGCCGGAAGCCTTATACTATGGAAAAGAATGCTCTGGCGGCTCTAAAGCTCTATACCGAGACCGGATACCAGGACGTCTTTGCGCCCTCTCTGGGACAAAATATTATACGGATGAATAATGACTACAGGCAAATCTGCAAGCTGTTTGAAATGAACGGCATAGAGAATTTCAGCAGGCTCCCTGATTCTCAGAATGATATTAACCTGTTTGTCAATCTGTTCAACAGCATAAGCCGGTGCTATTACAGGTCGGTTCCTCAGCTGTTTGCCTGGACAAAAAAGACCTATATTACCGAGGATGCAGGAGAAGTTACCCTTCTTATGGACGAGACGGCATATGAAATCCTGCATCAGAGATACAGCGAAATTCCCAAGACGGTGCCGCCGGGCGGTGACGCCGTCTATGATATCAAGGCGTTTCTTACAGAGATATCGTCAGATGAAATAGACCGGGCGTTTATGGAGGCCCATTTTTCTGAAGCGCTTAAGGATCTTTCAAATGGAGCAAAGCCGGAGGATATTAAGGCACTGCTTGACGAGCTGAAATCCAATTTTACAATTCTGTCCGCAGAGGACCAGATAACCGCCGAGGCCATTCTGGAGGATATCTATTCGGGCGCTTTAAGGGATTTTGACGAGAATAAGACTTTTGCTGAGTATATAGAGATATATAAAAGGAATGCTTTAAGGGCCAGCGTGGAAAAATTCTCCCAAGAGTTTGGGTTTGACAGGGATAAGCTTTCGCGCATTATGGTTTTGCATTTGGATGAAGACAATCTGTTCCAGGGCGGCCTGTTTGACCAGATTATGGAGACGCTGGACAGGGAACGCGCAAAAGGCGTAATGGAAGAGCTGGAGGGCGCTGAAATCAAGCCTCACCGTATATATCAAAAGGCGGAGGGCTATCTTAAGGAATTTATCCTATCAGGAGGAAAGGCGGAATTTTTTAGAGCCTGAAGTTTTTAATCCGCTTATTTTCAAGCCGCAGAGCAGGGAAACTCTGCGGCTTTTTCTTTTGGGCGCATTCAACAGGGAGTAAATACAGAAGGCTATTTTATATAAAATATGCTCACCTTTTTATTTCTTTTCCTGCATTGCTCGATTACATATTTTGTCCCGCTGGACCGGCCGTCCCAGAAGGCAAGCACCTCGTCGGCATAGTCAATTATCAGCAGGTTGCGTTTAAGCGGCGCTCCCCGCCCATATTTATTGTATTCAGGTAAAAATTCAGTAAGTTTTATGCCATTGGACAGAGCATACTTCTTGGCGCAGGTATCAATCCCTTTTGCGCCGCCTGATACTATTTCAGTTACATTAGCCGGCAGGTATTTTCCTAAATCGTTTATAACTAAACCTCTTGAGCCAATAACAGCTATTTTCATTTTCTTTCGCCTCGCCGTATTATTTACGCATTTGCGTCAATAATTATAACAAATTAACGGAATATACGCAACTGCGTATACGCCTGTGCGAATCATTTCATACAATTTGTATGAGGTGAAGGAGATGCTGATTAAAGATGCGGTCGTCTTGCGTTTACAAAAATTATGCAGAGAACGTCAGATTAGTTATAATAAACTGGCCACCTGTTCGGGAGTAACTCCGTCCACAGTTTACAGTTTAATGAGTTTCAGCCGCCGTGATTTGTCAATAATTACCTTAAAAAAGCTCTGCGATGGTCTGGACATAACAATCAGCGAATTTTTTAATGATGACATTTTCAAGAACTTAGAGCAGGAAATGCAATAATTGAAAGCCGGGTAAGGTTTCTTATACGCATATGCGTCAGTAATTATAATAAATTAACGGTATATACGCAGCTGCGTATACGCCTGTGCGAATTGTTTCATACAATTTGTACTGGGTGAAGGATATGCTGATTAAAGATGCTGTTGTTTTGCGTTTGCAGAAAATATGTAAAGAGCGCGGTATAAATTATAATGACCTTGCTAATCGTTCGGGAGTAACTCCGTCCACAGTTTACAGTTTAATGAGTCCAAGCCGCCGTGATTTATCAATAATTACCTTGAAAAAACTTTGCGATGGTTTGGACATAACCATTTGTGATTTTTTTGAAGATGATATTTTTAAAACTTTGGAGCAGGAAATCCAATAAAGCCTGGCGGATGGTTAGGTTTCAGGCTTAGGGCGCTTTACCGGCGGGGGGCGGCGGCGTTCGCGGCCGGAGGCCGC
>URYI01000064.1 GCA_900552055.1 uncultured Eubacteriales bacterium
AATCAGACCGCTGGAGGCGTGTATCCCCTTGCCAATTTAGGGTACCGTTTGTTTGATAATGATGTTTTTTCTTCTTCTGGTATATCTTCAAAGGTTTTTTTATAAACATTTTTATCCAGTCTGCCAATTCATTCGGACCTTTCAACGGCGTCATTCTGACAAACAGCGACATGTGCAGCACTTTGAATCCCGACCTCTCAAGCAAGCCGGCATACTGCCCAATAGTCGGGAAATAAAAGGGCATTTTATACTCTATATGGCGGTTTTCAAAAGCATAGCATATGCACCTTTGGTCTTGCGGCGCTACTGCCTTTGATCTTATTGGAGTAGAAGACGTATATGCCAAGGATCAAAAGGTTATTGAAAATATGTGGTAAAGGAGGTATAATAAAAAATGAACAAGAAACAGTATAATAATGTAATAGAAAATACATTGAAACACGAACAGACAGGAGATTCCATTAGTACTGCAAGGGCTATATTTGACAATATGGGCGTTGCATTGCCGCAAGGTTATGTTAAGACTGTTTATGAAACTATCAAAACTGATAACTATATGGGTTGGAAGTCCTGCACTATGCAGGAAGCGCAAGCTGCAGCTGACCGAGGCGTAGCCGCCATTGGTCTTAGCCAAGACAGAATTATAGTTCTTTCAGCAAACGATGAGAAACAACCTGTAGAACAAACTGCATGGGTAATGACACTCGATGAGAACACTTCCGCTTTTGCAGTTGAAGGTATGCAATTTTATTCGTATAGTTATGAGCGGAACAACTTGCCAAAGCAGTTGCGGCGGTAACGTTGATACTGGCAACTATAACGATAGATATACATACGAATTAGTTCATACTTTCGGTTTTACTAACGAGGTCGCAATGCTAATCCGAGCGTTATATGATAAGGTTGATAAAATGTAAATCCTATTTTTCTGTATTTTTTCATTTTAAAAAGTTCTTTCAATCTTATATTGAAAGAACGATGGCAGTACATAAGAGGCCTCCTATACTGCCACAAACAAAAACTTATTTAACTTTTTTTATAAAACAACAAACCCGAACGTTTCACCGATTGGTAAAAGGTTCGGGTTTGAATGCTTTGGTCGGAGTGAAATTATAGGATTTGAAAGCTCTCCAAGCGCCGCAGGCGCGTCCGCAAAAGGTTGGTAGCGCAATAAAGGCGTTGTGAGCGCGTTTACAAGCAAGCAGCCGAAGCAAGCGTGACCTTTTGCAGAAAAAAAGACGAGCAAAATACTAACGCCAGATAAGGATGTACTTTGAAAACAGCATTGAAAAACAACTTATGGGCGCGACAAAAACGAAAAGACAGCGTAGAAGGCGGAAATGCTTTTTACGCTGTCTTTCTTTATGCCCAAAAATCTCACACTCGTTAAGCTGTACTCCTTTTGTAATCTTACTTGGAGTTTACAAAAATTATTATTTCTTTATATTCCAATTTTCACGAAATTGTCCTCTCATCTCCAAGAAGGATATTTTTGATATTTTCATCTATCTCCGCACGATCAAGTCCTCGCTGGATAAGCGGCTGAATTACTTCCCGGCATTCCCTTGTATGCGGAAGTTCTGATGCAAGTCTATTTGCTTTTTCTTCCTGTCCTGCTCTTAAATATAAAAAACATAGTGTGGCTCGCATAGTTGATTTTTGTTTTTCATTGATGGACAATGGCAAACCTCTTTCCATTAGTTCAATTGCTTCATTTACATTTCCTTTTAAGGCCAATGTACTTGCCAGGCCAAGAAGCATTCCCGGTTTATTTGGGTATATCAGCAATGCATCTCTATATGTCTTTTCGGCTGCATCATAATCTCCATGCCGTTGATATGTCACCGCCTTATTATGTATATTGAGCCTTGTTTCCTCTGCCCGAATCGTATCCATACCGATAAGCAAATCTATACTTGTCTCAAATATATTTGCCAGAGCCGGCAGAAATGTAATATCGGGATAAGATTCACCTCGTTCCCATTTAGAAACACTTTGTGCTGTAATCCCCAAATATTCAGCAACATCCTCTTGTGTCAAATTCTTGATGATACGATATTTCCTTAAATTTTCCGATAAATACATTATAAAACCCTCCATATAGTTTGTTTATTAATATTGTAGCATATATACCTTTAAATTCAATGACGCAGTAGTTGTTCCATATCCAACTACTCATATTGTCTTGCGTTAAAAAAAGCAGGGGCATGTACTAACTACATTCAGATAAAACAGTAAATGATAGATTGAAACGGGTATAGAGAGCTTTCATACCACCACAACAAGCAGGGGAACTGTATTAACAGTTTCCGCTTTCATCGGCATCCAAAGCCGTTACTCTTTAGGGAATAACCTCAATCCCCCTAAAAAATCAAAGAAAGGGCTGATGATATGAAAGGTAGATGTTCGGCAGGAATGAGGATATATAAGGGCAAAAAGGTACGGTGTAACCCATTTTACTGAGTTACACCGTACCACTACATAAATACTTCCTTATCCGGCCTTAGCTAATGAGCGTGCCGGTGACTTTTGTAAAAAAATCTCCGCAAGCGATATGAAGCTTGCGGCAACGTGATACCGATGTTCATAACGACTCTTTGCAAAATAAAAAATCCGAGTGTCCATATGAACACTCGGACTGGTGCGGATGACAGGACTTGAACCTGCATGAAATTGCTTTCACACGGACCTGAACCGTGCGCGTCTGCCAATTCCGCCACATCCGCAATTCTGCTTTCTGAAATGTTATTCCAGAAAGCTTTATTATAATAACACAGTTGCCGTAATAAAGCAAGCAAAAGTTTTAACTTTTCCTATAAAAATCAAAGCCGCATTGAGCAAGAAAGGCTCTAGCAATAATAACCGCGCCGATTTGATTAGGATGTATCCTATCTATTGCCAAAACTGTGGAATGCTTATATTCCAAAAAGCTGTCAAACGCCGCCTGCACATCAATAAATATACAACCGTATTTATCCGCAAGCCTTTTGCAGATGGCGCCGTATTCATCCATTTTAGCCCGCAGGCGCTCGCTTTTTTCCCTTTCAATATAATACGGCGCCAGAACAAACGCGCCCTTCACCCTGCCGGCAAGAGAAGAGAGCATCTTATCCAGATTGTTTTCATATTCCTCAGGATAAACGGGCATTTCGGGAAATGCAGGCGCGTCAAACTGGCGCCAGGCATCATTTATGCCTATGCAAACGCTCACCCATTGAGGATTAAGCGAAAGCACATCCCTTTCCCATCTGTTCAGAAGATCCCGGCTGGTATTTCCTCCTACGCCTGAATTAGTTATCCTAACTGATATTTCAGGATAAACCGCTGAAAGCATGCTGTCAATTATACGCACATAACCGGCGCCAAGGCCGTCCCCTATTTCACCCACAGGCTGAGCGCTGTACATATCAGTTATTGAATCTCCCGCAAAAACTATGCGGTCCATATTTTGAAAAATCATTTTTACACCTACTTATTATATACTGCCAAAGAAATATATTTGGGCACCCGGTTTAAAAAGACGGAGGCGGGCATATCGCCCGCCTCCGCTAATATTATTCTGATCAGCTGTTAAACATAGGCAATGCCAGAAGCACGAAATTAAGAATAAACAGCGCCGTAGCAACCCAGATAATAGGATGAATCTCTTTGATCTTGCCTTTGCATATCTTTGTAATGCAGTAGAAGATAAAGCCCGCGGCAATACCGTAAGAAATGCTGTAGCAAAGCGCCATAAATATACCTGCGAAGAAGGCCGGGATAGCTTCCTCCAGATCGTCCCATTTGATTTCCTTAAAGGAGGACATCATCATAATACCAACAGCCACCAGGGCAGGAGCCGTAGCCGCCGAGGGTATTGCGCTTACAAAGGTCGCTAAAAACGCGCTGATTATAAAGCATATTGAAACCACCACGCTGGTAAGGCCGGTACGTCCGCCAGCGCCTATACCCGCGGCGCTCTCAACATAAGTAGTGGTATTAGAGGTTCCGAAAATCGCTCCGATGGAAGTAGCGGTAGCGTCTGCAAACAAAGCCTTGTCCATCTTGGATTTAAATCCGGGCGCAGTATTCATGGCCTGCTCGTCCTCGTCGCTGAAAATGCCCGTGCGGCGGCCAGTTCCTATAAAGGTACCGATTGTGTCAAAGGTATCCGAAAGGCTGAAAGAAAAAATAGTTATCAGCACCAGAGGAAGCCTTGAAAGGTCGGTAAAGAGAGAGCCGAGACCCTCGCTGGTAAAGATTGCGCCGAAAGTCTGGGGCAGCTGGCTGCAGGCTTCGGTAAAGCTTATAGTATCGCCCGTAGCCGTAACTCCCATGGGAATCCCGATAAGCGCCGTTGCAACAATACCAATAAGAATGGCGCCCTTAACCTTGCAGACAAGCAAAATAACAGTCAGAGCCAGGCCGATAAGGAACAGCCAGAGCGAAGCCTGGTTTAAAGTAGCCAATGAGGGAACTCCTGCGCTGAAATCAATAATGCCTATATTCAGCAGCCCAATATAGGCCACAAAAATACCAATGCCGCCTCCAATAGCATTTTGCAAGCTGCGGGGGATAGCTTTAATAATATACTTGCGCAGCTTTGTGACAGTAATAAGAATATTTATCAAGCCGCAGATAAATACCATAGACAATGCCTGCTGCCATGTAAAGCCCAGGCCGAAGCAGACTGTAAAGGTGAAGAAGGAATTCAGTCCCATACCAGGCGCCTGCGCATAAGGCACATTAGCTACCAAGCCCATTATAAGCGTACCTATTACGGCCGCTATTATGGTTGCAAGGAAAACCGCTCCCCACTCCATGCCAGTTTGAGACAGCATATTCGGATTTACCACAATAATATACGCCATGGCGAAAAACGTGGTTAATCCGGCAATGATCTCTCTTCCGATTGTAGTTCCATTCTGCTTTAGTTTAAAAAGACGCTCCATACAACAACCCTTCCTTTTTATATTTTACCCCAGCGCGGACAATTTATATTGTTTCCCCAAATTCTCCGCCGGCCCGCACACAATTATTACATTTACAAGCCCGAATGGCAGCGGCTTTTAAACGCAAAACCCGTGCGCGAAACCCATGGGGTAACTGACAAATAAAACCCCATAAAAATAATTATGTGTATATTATAAAGCATTTTACACTATAATTCAAGGGAAAATTTGCTTAATTTTAAAACCAAAGTTCCCACAACCGCCATTAATGAAATAAAAAAGGCCGATCAATAAATATATTGCCGGCCGCTTGGAAAAGATGGACAATTTAGCCGCCATGCTGAATCAGCAGAAGAATGCGCCTGAAAGAAGTTTTCCTTAGCTGCTTCCTTGGGTTTTATCAGCTCTCCATATTTTTTTGTTCTTCCTTTAGTTGCTGCAAAATTTCATTGAGTACTTCAATAGCCGGCACAAGTTTTTTAAAACGGTCTCTCCGCCCATTATTACTACCTTATTTTTTACAGTAATCCTCCTTGAATATTGAATAAATAACAGAATCAAATATTTCATTATCATAACGTTTATAACCGTTATTAATTGTTAATTCATATATAAAACCGCTTTTTTCAAGGACTGATTTTGACCTTGCATTTTGAGGTGTTGTAAAAGCGGATAATAAATCAACATTCAATTCTTCAAATGCATAACTAACCATACACTTAACTGCTTCTGTCATATAGCCATTGTTCCAATAATTTTCATTCAAAAGATAATTAATCATTTTTGTATAATATTGCCCTCTGTTATTATCCGGATATATTTTGATAAAACCGATAGCCTTCCCGCTTTCTTTTAAAATAACAGCAAATATGCCGTCCGTTTCAATATACGATTTTAAGACATTCAATGAATCTTCCCTGCATGAAGATGGCTTCCAACCGCCGACGATACAGGCTGGGCTGCTCATAAGTTCATGGAAATCATCTATATCTTCAATGCTCCACTGCCTTAATAATAATCGTTTAGTATCTAAGTACTTCATACTGCCACCCCATACCATATATAAAGAATTCCCTTGAAATAAAAGAACCTGGGTTTCAAATTAAAAAAATAAGCTGTTTTTTATTCAATTAGATTTTTACTTACATTTTTTCAGCAACTGCAAATATTCCTGCTCGTCTGAAGCTACCCATGCCATTAGGCATAACGAATTTATCGTAATAGTCGCAAATTTCGAGAAAATCTTTGTCTGTGCTAATTGCGTTGATTTTCTCGTGTACACGATCGGCTGCGTTCTGCCGATAAAGATGCAGTAAATAGAGGTGCGTCAAGCTACCAATGCTGCGGCATTCTAGAACATTCATACCATTTTTGTTCAAAACATCTCGCAACTCGTCAATGTCATATGCTTTCAATTCGGCAATAGAAGTCAGTTCCCCGCCATCGTCATAGTTGTCTTTGTTGAAATAACCAGTTTTCATCATATCCTTTACAGACGGATGGATACGATTCAACTTGGTAAGGCTGTAGTTTAACCATGTGGCTGTCATACAGCTTTTACTGGAAACAGAAAGTATCACCTTTCTGCCAACTCGACAAATTTCAGAAATTACATTGCCTGCCTTGTGCCCAGAGAAAGAAATTGCACCGTCGAAGCACAAGACCAAATCAAATTCGCTTTCCTCAAACATATCAAGACAAGCTGCATCCTGTTTGATAAAACGGATATTGGTCAAGTCTGCGGCTTTGTCTTTCGCTGCCTTTATCATTTCATCGGATAAATCTAGATGAACAACATCAAAGCCCATTCGTGCCAACGGGATAGAAAAAGCACCCGTTGCTGCACCTACATCCAGTATTTTGCGAACGCCGGATAAATAGCATTGAATCGCTTTGAACCTCAAGAGTCGGTTTATCATCTCATCGTCATAATCGACTTCTTCCATTCGGGAAAGTTCATTCCAAAATTTTTCATAATCGGTCCATTCCATTTTCCTGCTCCTTTTAGGGGAAATTTCAAGTCGAGACTTTATTTAAGTATTATAACATATTGTTCGTGTCTATTGCTTCTTACTTTTCAAGGACAATTTGAAGGAAAAAGGGAAAAAGCCTCAAGAACTTTCATCCTTGAGGCTTTTGGTGGTGAGGGATGGATTCGAACCATCGAAGTCAGTGACGGCAGATTTACAGTCTGCTCCCTTTGGCCGCTCGGGAACCTCACCATATTTTAATTAATGGAGCTGGCGATGGGACTTGAACCCGCAACCTGCTGATTACAAATCAGCTGCTCTGCCAATTGAGCTACGCCAGCAAGCATCCATTGACAAAGGCATTTAGCCTTTTATGCCGCCATATTACCTTTTTTGAGCCGCCTTTTTATAACGCGGTGCGAATTACTCTGCAATTATATAAGAAAGTTTATGCTTTGTCAATCATTATTTTAGCAAATATTTATTTTTTCACTTTTAAATTTAACTCGGTCAGCCAGTACGCTGATTATATAAGGCAAAATTTAATAATTGCAGTTTATGCGGCTCAGACAGAATACAGCCGCCCCCCCTAAGCGGCTGTATTCTATCTTAGGCCGCATCACAAGTCCTCCTCCGCCTCTCCAGCGTTGCTTTTTATAAAATGTTATAAGCTGTACGCCTATTATTTATAAAATGCCCCGCCGGCTTAAAAGCGGCGGGGCATTCATAAATAAATATATTATCAAAGATTTTCAATAAGCTCAGGATTGCGGCCCAGCTTTCCAAAGAACTTGATCCTTTCGTCCAGGGAACCGTATTTTTTAATGCTGCTTTGGGAAAACATGCCCAATTCTATATCCTTAGTAGCCGCCTGTTCGTGTCCTATAAGCGCCCAGGCTGAATCCACCAGATTATGATAAGCCGGATTCTGAAGCGCCTTGCATATAAACAGCTGCCTGGGAGAATTTATATCCTCTCCGCTTATCTGGAACAGCGAATATTGTTCGCAGAGCGCGCGCAGTCTCTCAAGCTGCTGGGGAGTATTGCGCGACGGCATATATGTAACCGCTTTAAACCCAAGCTCTGATATAGCCTCAAAAATCTGGTCAAGATACGAATCCTCAAAAGCCTGAGCACGTTTGTCGCCGGTAACACTGTGCCCCACATCGCCAAGATAAGCGTAAGCGCTTATCGCCCCTATCGAATCCGCAAAAGCAACGGCGTCACGAACATCTATGCATTCTTCGTCCGCATCTATATATATACTGCTTAAATCGCTCTTTAAAGCACCCAGAAGGTCATATTCATAAAAAGGATTGGCTATATCCAAAAGATAACCGCGCAGCTTCTCGCTTACTTCTATTCCCATTGTATCCGTCAAATAATCTATTACTGCCTGCCCCCGGCCAAAGCGCTCGCACATCTTTTTAGCCAGCGCAAACAACAAATGACGTTCAGTAATGCTTCCTCCTAAATGGCTCATGGAAAGGGGCTGTACATCCATTTCAAAATCCAGCTCTAATCCATCATTGCTGAAACGGGTATTTATGCCCTCTACCATTTTAACATTGCGTATGTTGCGCTTATTCCTGCTTTCCTGCATAAACTCAGCCGCACGCTTAAGCTGGGTATGCGGTATTCCGTGAATTGCCATATAAGCAATGCTGTCCTGGTCCGGATTATTTATTCTTCGGCCGTTAAGAGGCGTTTTAGAAAAATCCACGCGCATCTCCATGCCCACAGTAATAGGAAGATCCACTATCTTGCCCGCCTCTATAAATTCCTCTGCGCCGCCCACCGAATCATGATCCATTATTCCGGCCGTGCACAGCCCCGCAGTATAGGCGCGCCAAACTGCCTTAGAGGGGCTGTAAGGAGAAAAGGAGTAAGTAGTGTGAATATGATTGTTGATATCCTCGGCTCTGGCCGGTTTCTCCAGGAAGCCATCGTCCATAAGCTTCTTAAGGCCGGTTATGGCCATAAGGCGCTCCTGCTTTGTCGGAGCGTTAAGCTGTTCGATAAGATAATCTTCGCTTAGCATAAATTTTTACCTCGTTTCTTTTAATTGTTTATAAATAACTCAGCAATACGCAGAAATTCGTTCATCTGTTCATCTGTTCCTATAGTCACACGGATAAACTTATCTACTCTTTCACCTTCAAAATATCTTACCAGCACTCCATGCTCTCGCAAAAAGGAATAAAGTCCCCTTGCATCCTGTCCCGGAGGAGAAATAAATATAAAATTGGCGGCGCTGGGCAGTACACTAAAGCCTAATTCTAAGAGCCGGTTTCTTACACGCTCCCTGGTCGCCATAATTTTACGCGATGTCTGATTATAGTATTCCTCATCAGCCAATCCGGCGGCAGCGGCAGCCATAGCGCATCTGTCTACGACATAAGAATTAAAGGAGTTTTTAATTCTGTTCAGACCGTCTATAAGTGCTGAGTTCCCCAGACAGTAGCCTACGCGCAGCCCGGCCATGGAATGGGATTTGCTCAGGGTACGCACAACCAGCAGATTGGGATATTTATTAATCAGCCCGGCAGCACTCTCTCCGCCAAAGGCTATATAAGCCTCGTCCACTATCACAGCCGCTTTATCAAGATTATATTCCAGCAGCTCTTCTATTTTAACCAGAGGCAAAAATATTCCAGTCGGGGCGTTGGGGTTGGGAAAAATTATCCCTCCGTTGTCCTTCATATATTTATCTACATCTATTTGAAAATTTTCATCCAGAGGCACAGTCTCATACGCTATACCAAACAGGCGCGCATAAACCGGGTAAAAGCTGTAGGTTATATCAGGGAACAACACCTTTTTGCTTTTATCAAAAAAGGCCATAAAAGAAAACGCCAGAGCCTCGTCAGAACCGTTAGAGCAGAACACCTGGCTTATATCCAGGCCCTCGCGCCGGGCTATGACTTCCTTCAGCTGAATTGCCTCCGGGTCGGGATAAAGCGGACTGTCAGCCAGAGCCGCCTGAGCCGCCTGGGCCGCCGCCGGCGAAATGGGATAAGGGTTCTCGTTGGTATTTATTTTTATGTATTTTTTATCCCTGGGCTGCTCTCCCGGAGTATATGGGACTATGCTCCTGGCTTTTTCTGAAAGATAATTCAAAATAATACCTCGCTTACTTACGCAAAATCGCAAACATTGTTATTTTATCATACTTGCAAATCAATTACAATATCCAATAAAATTAAAAATTCGTGAACAAGTATTGCCGCTTTCAATTAATTAACTGCTCCGCACATGAAAGCTGGGAGCCTTCCTCGGCCTATTTTTAGGAGCAAGGCGTATTTTCGCTTATGCCGGCCGCAAATAAAGCCCAACGTCCGCTTTAAGCCTTCTTCCCGTCTTGGCGGCGATAAATATAAAGAGTATCACCCGCTCCGCAGAATCCGTGTGCAGAGTGAAAAAAATATAATATTAAGTGAGCTTTAAAAAATCAATATAACGCAATGGACACGAAATCCCCAAAACCCTCTTAAAACCGCGCTTCTTTATTTTTTACACAATTTCCCACCGTTCAAAAAAATCATAATCTAATTGCCAGCCAGGCTATGGATATGGTAAAATAATTGCTGTACCAATGAATGATTTGCTGCTTAACCGGACAGGGGGCATAAGGGGC
>URYI01000065.1 GCA_900552055.1 uncultured Eubacteriales bacterium
GAAGGCCGCAAACGCCGCGGGATTTTTCTGCGCCGCATCAGCAGGGTTAAAACGCTAAGCGCCGCCCTATTGCCAGCGGTAAGTTTTACTTTAATATATGCTTGCTTATTTATTGTTTACAAGACTTTTGAAGCGCTTATAGGCTTCATCCCATTTTTCGGGATTTTCGGGCTTATAGGTTACGCTTTCAAAGGAGTGTTCAATAATCCTGCGCGCCGTCTTAATATCGGGCACGGCCTTCAGCGCTATAAGCTGGCACATTATGTTGCCTATCGCAGTAGCCTCGACCGGCCCGGCTATAACCGGCCTGTCTATGGCGCTGGCGGTATACCTGTTAAGTGCGGCATTCTGGCACCCTCCTCCCACAACATGCAGTACTGGCAGGGAATAGTCCAGGATTTTTTCCAGGCCCTCAAGGGACATGCGGTATTTAAGCGCCAGGCTCTCCAGCACGCAGCGTATAATTTCTGCCGGCTGTTCAGGAACGAATTGCCCAGTGCGTTTGCAGTATTCCTTTATGCGTCCGCTCATGTTGTTCTGGGGCATGAATAAGCTGTCATCCGGGTCGATAAAGCATTTGAAGCCCTCGGCAGTCTCGGCCATTTCAGCCATCTTTCCAAAAGAATAGTCCAGGCCCTGCTTGAGCCATTCACGGCGCAGCTCCTGGATAATCCAAAGGCCCATAATGTTTTTGAGCAGGCGGGTAGTGCCGTTATAGCCGCCTTCGTTTGTGAAATTCAGTTCGGCTGCCGCGGCGTCCATGTAGGGGGTATCTGTTTCGCTTCCTAAAAGGGACCAGGTCCCGCTTGAAATATAAGCGAAATGCTCTTCATTTGCAGGAACTGCCATAACCGCGCTGGCCGTATCGTGCTGCGCTACCGAAATAACGGTCGGATTGCTCCTGAGGCCCAGCTCGGAGATGATTCTGTCAGACAGAGGCCCGGCTGGGGTTCCCGCCGGAGTAAGGGGCAGGAGCATATCTGATTTTATGTCCAGCGCCTTAAGCACAGCCTCGTTCCAGCTTCGGGTCTTGGGATTAATCATCTGGGAGGTGCTGGCTATAGTGTATTCGCAGATTTTTTTGCCTGTCAGGAAATATGTAAATAAATCGGGGGTAAAGAGCAGAGTGTCCGCCTGCCTGAGCAGTTCGGGCTGCTGTTCTTTTAAGGCCAAGAGCTGAAAAAGGGTGTTAAACTGCATAAACTGCAGTCCGGTCTGAGCATACATTTCCTCTCTGGGCATGAGTTTAAAGGCTTTTTCCATCATATCGTCCGTGCGTCCGTCCCGGTAGTGTACAGGATTAGAAAGGAGCCGTCCCTGCTTATCCAGCAGTCCGAAATCTACGCCCCAGGTGTCTATGCCTATGCTGGCGATATCGTCATGCCCCTGTTTTTTGCTTTCAAGAAGTCCCTGCTTCAGTTCAAAGAACAGCCTTAATACGTCCCAGTATAAGGTTCCGTTTATTTCAACGGGGTCGTTTGAGAACCTGTGCAGCTCGCTGAGGGTCAGCTTGGAGCCGTCAAATTCTCCCAGTATTGCGCGTCCGCTTGACGCGCCAAAATCAAAAGCCAATACTTTCATTATTTATCACTCCAAAATTATTTTGCAGGGCGCCGCCCTGTTATAAGCTTAAATTAGTGCCGTTCCATTTAAAAAGGACGGCGGCCTGGTTTCAATTTTTCAACCGCAATTTAAACCCGATTAGAGCTTATGCGCGCAAACCCAGAATATCTGCTATTCATGCATGCGTGCTCATATATAAATATCAATTAATCTGACTCTTCCTGAGCCAGCACGTCGTATATTGCTTTGCTTATAAGGCCGGCTTTTTTCTTCATATCTTCTTCCAGGCTGCGCGCGCTTTGGGCGCTGTTGGCGGGAAGGGCCACTTCCAGAACGCATTCGTCGTTATCAAATGCGCGCATGAATACAATATAGCTGTCGTCCGCAATGCAGGAGCGGTATGTGATGATTTCGTTCTCCTGCCTGAAGGCGGCCATATTGTCTTTTATATATGCGTCTATGCGGTCCCGGACCGAGCCTTTTATCATGGGAACAAAATGGGCGAGAGACTGCCGTCCGCTTATGGACAGTATATATCTTTCGCCCGTTTGAGACGGATATGAAAAAATGAGTTTGCGCTCAAGCAAATGCTCAAGCGCGTTGCGGTAATCAAAGTAGTTTATCTCGGTAGTCTCATCCATAATTTCTATAAGCTGATTAAGAGTAGTGCCCTGTGCCATACGCTCTAAAACGTACAGCACAGTCAGCAGCTCTTCAGTAAAATTATGTCTTTGAGGACCCCATTCAGATGCGTTTGCCATTTTAAGTGACTCCCTGCTGCCAGTTAAACCAGTCTTATTTAACAATAAAATCCTTTATGTCGTTTAAAAGGGCGTCGCAGTCGTCGTTATATATTTCCATTGTGACGGGCTTGGAGAGATCCAGGCTGAAAATGCCCAGTATGCTCTTAGCGTCCACTACATAACGGCCCGAACGCAAATCTATGTCATAAGGATACTTATTAATGATGGATACGAGCGATTTGATGTTTTGCGCTTCCTTTAAAAGGATGTTTACTGATTTCATGTTAAATCTCCCTTTCTATGCCCCTTAACGGCTAAAATAAACGGCCGCCCCATATTTTTTGCGCAGGGCGCCTCCTTACGCCTTATTATATATTATTTTTATATATTATTCAA
This sequence comes from uncultured Eubacteriales bacterium, assembly GCA_900552055.1. Classification (GTDB taxonomy): domain Bacteria; phylum Bacillota; class Clostridia; order Christensenellales; family QALW01; genus Neochristensenella; species Neochristensenella gallicola. Next base: position 2,703 of record URYI01000065.1, read on the forward strand.
GTGAAAGTATGCGGGTATGCATAAATTTTTTATTTTGGCAGCAGGCATATGCTGTATTTATTGATTAGAAACGCCTTTTTGGGCGCTCCGGGCGTTGAAATATTATGAAAAATGAAATATTGAGAAATAACTCTTGCAATTTTTCCTTCATGCCGTTATTATATTAGTGATTTTGGAGGGATGCAGAATGTCTGACAGAACTGATTTGGCGCACAGGCTGGAGAGCAGATATCCCCGCATGAGCAAGGGGCATAAGCGCATATGCGAATATATAACCCAGAATTTTGACAAGGTTGCGTTTATGACCGCTCATAAATTAGGGGAGCGCACGCAGGTGAGTGAATCTACAGTAGTGCGCTTTGCTGACAGTTTGGGCTATGACGGATATCCCCAGCTTCAAAAGGCGATGCAGGAAGTAATCCGCAATAAGCTTACTACCGTGCAGCTCATAGAAATGTCGGGGGACATAGATAAAAGCGAAGTGCTGGCTAAGGTAATGAAGGAGGATATGGATAATATCCGCTCCACTCTCAACGAGACGGCGCAGGAGGATTTTGAAGCGGTGGTGGAAAGCCTGCTTGCCGCCAGGAAAGTCTATGTTATGGGGATGCGCTCTTCCGCGCCCCTTTCGCAGTTCCTTGGATATTATCTGGATTTTATGCTTACCAGCGTGCGCACGGTCAGCGCCGGCATAAGCGATATATTTGAGCAGCTCATGCATATAGGGGAAGGGGATGTGTTTATAGGTATCAGCTTTCCGAGATATTCCAACCGCACGATAGAAGGCATGGCTTTTGCACGCTCCAGGGGCGCTAAATGCATAGCGCTTACCGACAGCAAGGCTTCTCCCCTTTCAAATGAAGCGGATATTGTGCTTACGGCTAAGAGCGCTATGACCTCTTTTGTGGATTCGCTGGTTGCCCCCTTTAGCCTGGCCAACGCGCTGATTGTGGCCATAGGAATAAAGAAAAAGGATGAGATTGCGGGCAGTTTCAGGGAACTGGAAGCAATTTGGGACGCGCACAACGTCTATGCGGGCGGCAAATGATGTATGATGTTATAGTTATAGGCGGGGGGCCGGCAGGCATGATGGCTGCGGGCACGGCCGCAGAGAGAGGCAAAAGGGTGCTTCTGCTCGAAAAAAATGAAAAGTTAGGCAAAAAACTTTATATAACGGGCAAAGGCAGGTGCAATCTTACTAATTCCTGCGACTGCGAAGAATTTTTGGAGCATGTGCCCCGTAATCCGAGATTTCTGTACAGCGCCCTTTATTCCTTTCCGCCTTCAACCCTTTGCGAACTGATTGAAAAGCTGGGGACTCCCCTTAAAATTGAAAGAGGGCGGAGGGTGTTCCCCGTCAGCGATAAGTCCAGCGATATAATTAAGGCGCTGGCTTCATATCTAAAGAAAGAGGACGTACATATCCGGCTGAATACGGCTGTTAAAGGCATAAGGATAAAAGAGGAAGGCTTTTTAGTGGATGCTGAAACCGAAAGCTTTTCCGCCCGCAGCCTGGTTCTTGCTACGGGCGGCCTGAGCTATCCGGCTACGGGCAGCACTGGCGAGGGCATGCGCTTTGCTGCGGATTTAGGGCATAAGCTGACTCCCTGCCGCCCGGCGCTTACCTCAGTTTTGGCGGACGACCCCTCTTTAAGCGCGCTCAGCGGGGTTTCATTAAAGAATGTGGAGCTCTGCGCCTGCTTTAAGGGCAGGGCAATTTTCCGTGAGCGCGGGGAAATGCTCTTTACCCATACCGGCATTTCAGGGCCGTTGGTTCTGACTTTGAGCAGTGTTTTGGAAAACCCCGCCCAGAGCGAGGTTTATATAGATTTAAAGCCTGCCGTAAGCATGGATGAATTGGACAGGCGCATTATAGAAGAATTGAAGGGCGCTTCAGGCAAACTGCTGCGCAATTCCCTGTCCGGCATGCTTATAAATGCGCTGAGAGAGCTGGTGCTATTGAGAGCGGGCATAGACAGGGATATTCCCGCCAATCAGCTTAATAGGGAAGAGCGCCGCGCTCTGGCGGCGGCCATTAAGCATTTTTCTGTTAAATGCACCGGATACGGGGGTTATAACGAGGCGGTTATAACCAGAGGCGGAATAAATATTAAAGAAGTCAATCCGGCCGATATGCAGTCTAAAATAGTACCCGGCCTGTTTTTTGCAGGGGAAATGCTGGATGTGGACGCTTTTACGGGCGGCTATAATTTGCAGATAGCTTTCAGTACGGGGCGGCTGGCCGGGGAGAGCGTATGAGGAGGCGGAATTATGTTTATATCCAGTAAGGAGATAGCACGGGCGGCCATAATGATGAGTATGACCCAGTCCAGGGAGGAAGAGCGCCGGTGCCGGGAAGAGCTTTTGGCCTCTGACATCCTTTCGGCGGCGGTGGACTGCGGGGGAGACTATATCAGCTCGGTAAACAAGTTTATCGAAAGGGCGATAGTGGCGGCCAAGCGCGAGGGAGTTGTAAAAGAAGGGCATATAGAGGAGGGAGGCGTCGCGGGCGCGGCGCACGAGGCGCTTTCCCAGATTATGAGCAAGGCCCTGGGCCTGAGCGTAGGCGGCAAGATAGGTATAGCGCGCAAGGGGGACCATATATGTGTGGCGGCATATTTCGCCATAGGGCTGCTCCACCTTAACGATGTAGCCGTGGGCCTGGGGCACCGCGCAATATAGCACGGCGCGGCAGGAAAAATTTTTAAGTTTAGATGGAAAATGGGCTTTGCTGCAAAAGGCGGCGGAGACCAAATAAAAACGGAGAAATAAAATGGGAATTTATCAGATAGCCATAGACGGCCCTTCGGGCGCCGGAAAGAGCACCATTGCCAGAATGCTGGCCGAAAGACTGGGTATAGCATACCTGGATACGGGCGCCATGTACAGGGCGTGCGCGCTGCATATGCTGGATAAAAATATCAGCCTTGAGGATGAACGGCGGGTAGCGGAGGAGCTGCTCAATATAGATATGGGTATAATTTTTGAAAACGGGGCGCAGAAGATGTTTGTTTCGGGCAAGGATGTGAGCGAAAGGATACGCGAGCACCATATGTCCAAGGCGGCGTCGGATATTTCCAAGCTGCCCTGCGTCAGGGAAAAGCTGGTTTCTTTGCAGAGGGAGCTGGCAAAAAAGCAGAGCTGCGTGCTGGACGGCAGGGACATCTGCCTGCATGTCCTGCCTGACGCGCGCTATAAATTCTTTTTGACTGCCTCGGCAAACGAGAGGGCAAAGCGCAGGGCGGCTGAACTGGCTCAAAAGGGAAAACAGGTGAATTTTGAAACAGTGCTTGCCGATATTAACGATAGGGATTATAATGATATGCACAGAGCAGCCTCCCCGCTGGTTCAGGCGCCCGATGCGGTACTTGTTGATTCTACCAACATGACCCTGGAACAGGTACTCGATTATATGCTGAGCTTTATAGAGGAATAGGCAGATGTTTTATAAGATTATCAGGGCAATTTTCCGTTTTCTTATCGTGTTTTTAATGCCCACCAAAGTTATAGGCGGAGAAAAACTGGACAGGGAGGGCAGGTATATACTTGCCTGCAACCATCAGACTTACCTGGATATACCCATGCTGATAGCCAAATGTCCGAGGGTAATAAATTTTATGGCTAAGGCTCTCTTTTTTGAGGGGCGGCCGGTGCTTGGCTTTTTTTTCAGGAAAATGCACGCTTTTCCCGTGCATCCGGCAAGCAGCGATTTGAAATCCCTGAAACATGCGATAGAGGTGCTTAATAAAGATGAAGTGCTGGGAATATTTCCTCAGGGCAGGCGGGTCAAGGAAAGTCCGGTTGTAAAGCGCGAGGAAATGTATTCGGGCATGGCTTTTATTGCGCTTAAGGCCAAGGCGGATATTATTCCGGTAATGTTCATGCGGCCTCCGCTGGTTTTAAAACGCAACGTGATGAAAGTGGGCGAGCCTATAAAATATGAGGACTATAAAGACCGCCGCCTTAAGCAGGACACGCTGGATGAGATAACCGACGAGCTGTGCGCCAGGATGAACAGCCTGCTCCACGAGGAGGAGGCGTAGAATGAGCGTTACTCTGGCTGAAAGCGCCGGCTTCTGCTTTGGAGTGCGCCGGGCTGTTGAAAAGGCGGAGGAGTGCGCGCGGGAAAGGGCTTCGGCATGCACTCTGGGCCCAATAATACATAATAAATTTGTCACACAGCGGCTGGAAAATATGGGCCTTAGACAGGCGGACAGCCTTAAGGATGCCCGCGCCCATACCGTTATAATACGTTCCCACGGCGTCCCGCCCGAAACAGAGGCGGAATTGAAAAAACAGTGCCAGGAGCTGGTGGACGTCACCTGTCCCTTTGTAAAAAAAATTCAAAATATTGCTGCGCAAGCATATAGGGAGGGCAAGCAGGTAGTAATTCTTGGAGAGAGGGAGCATCCGGAAGTTATAGGCATTAACGGCTATTGCCTTAACAGCGCTGTGATAATAAACAGCGTTGAAGAGGCTCAAGAACTGGATTTTTCTGGGAAAGAATTGTGCCTGGTGGCCCAAACAACAGCAAATAAGAAAAAGTGGCAGGAAATTGTTGAGTTTTTGCGCGATTGCGGTTATAATATGCAGGTGCACAATACTATATGCAGCGCAACCGAGCAGCGGCAGGCTGAAGCAGCCGAGCTTGCGGCCCGCAGCGACGTTATGATAGTGGTAGGCTGCCGCGAAAGCTCTAATACCCGTAAGCTTTATGAAATATGCGGACGGCTTTGCAAAAGAACCTATGCGGTGGAAAGCGCTCAAGAGCTTTCCGCGCTGGAAATAAATGGCCCTGTGAGCATAGGGATAACAGCGGGCGCTTCCACGCCTGACTGGGTAATTAAGGAGGTTGTAGACAAGATGAGCGAACGAGAGGACATGCTCAAGACGCAGGATTCTGATTTTTTGGAGGAGATGGATAAGACGCTGGTTAAGATACGCCCCGGCCAGGTAATTAAAGGCTATGTGGTGTATGTAAACGACAACGAAGCGGGCGTGAGCGTCGGCTATAAGATGGACGGCTTCATCTCCAAGGAGGAATTAACCGCCGGGGGCAACATCAGTCCCAAGGATATTTTGAAGGAAGGAGACGAAGTGGAAGTCGAGGTGCTCAAGGTAAATGACGGCAACGGCAATGTTATATTGTCCAAAAAAGCCGTGGACGAGCGTCTGGCTAAGGATAAGAAACTGGCTGAGATAAATCAGGGCGAGCCCTTTGAAGTAACGGTTAAGGAAGCCGTTAAGGGCGGCGTGCTGGCCAACGTGGACGGCATAACGGTATTCATCCCCGGCTCCCAGCTGCGCGAACGCGGATATGTAAGGGATCTTTCCCAGTATGTCGGCAAGACCTTTACTGTTAAAGCGCTGGAAGTTGACGTTAAAAAGCGCAGGGTTGTAGCCAGCCGCGCGCTGGTGCTTAAGCAGGAGCGCGAGGAAAAGGAAGAGAAATTCTGGAGCAATATCCATGAGGGCGACGTTGTTAAAGGCATTGTGCGCCGCATAACTGATTTTGGCGCCTTTGTGGACGTAGGGGGCGTGGACGGCCTGCTGCATATCAGCGATATAGCCTGGTACCGTCTGGACAAAGTGACCGACGTACTTAAGGTGGGCGATGAGATAGACGTTGTGGTTCTGGCCATGGACCGTGAAAAGGGAACCATTTCCCTGGGCTATAAACAGCTCCATGCCAAGCCCTGGGAATTTGCCTTTGAAAAATATCCCGTCGGCTCGGTGGTAAAGGGCACGGTAGTGCGCCTGGCACCCTTTGGGGCTTTTGTCAATCTGGAGCCGGGTATAGACGGGCTGGTACATATTTCTGAGATAACCGACCACTTTATCAAGAAGGTGGAAGAGGCGCTTTCGGTTGGACAGGAAGTAAACGTAATGGTTCTGGACGTTAATCCTGAGGCCAAGAAGATCAGTCTCAGCATTAAGGCGCTGGGAACTGAAGGACAGCCTGAGCAGGAGGCGGAGGCTGAATCTGCCGGAGAAGTGAGCCAGGAGGCGGACAGCGACAGTCTGAACGGGTCAGAAGAAGCCGTTTTTGAGGCTGACAGCCAGGCCGAGCCTGAAACCCAAGCCTAAGAATGCACTGTGATTAGGAATGCCGTTTAAGGATAAGGAGTCAGCTGGACGGGCGCCAACTGGAAATTTCTGAGTTTTGCCGTTGGGAAAGGCGGGCGAGTTGCGTATGTATGAGCGTAATGCGTTTCCGCCGCCCAAATCGGGCGGCGGAAATACGAAAAAATGCGGTATATTGATGTTATTTACTTCTATTTCGGATTTTGCCGAAAAGCGTATTTCTCCGGCGGCATCGGTCAACGACAGCAATTTGCATAAATGTAGCCGTTTGTTGCGTAAGCTGAATTTTGATATTTATTTTTTAAAAGAGCGGGGCTATTTTTCCGCTCTTTTTTATAATTTCGTCCTTAAAAACGCTCGGTCTGCGTTCTTACAGGTTTTTATTCCACGGGATTTGTGGTAAAATAAATTAAAACCGTGAACCAAAAAGCCGCATAATGTGAGAGCAGTCGATATAATATTATGTAAAAAATTAAATCTGTTAGAGGAATTTGGGCTAAAAGGATGAATATTAAATAAAATGGATAAATTTTATTTTATAAAAAATATTGCAGCAGTGTGTTCAATATGCTAGAATATGCCAAGACAAGCGAAAAAAGAAAAGGAGAATGAACTATGGCTGTCAAGTTAGAAAAAATCAAGGTATTTATTGCCGATGTCAATGCGGAAACAAGGGAGAGCTTGGCAAATGAACTGGAAAGCGATGCAATTACTGTCGTAGGTACGGCGCTGGACGGAATAAGCGCTTTAAAGCAGATTGAGTCGCTTAAGCCGGATGTCGTGATTATGGATATAGTCATGCCGGGCCTGGATGGTTTGGGGGTACTTAAAAGATTGAATGAGGATGATGACCATCCGGAAGTTATCATGCTGACTGCGCTTACTCAGGAGGAGTTCGTGCGCAGAGCCATTGAGCTGGGTGCTAAATATTATATGGCGAAGCCGTGTGAGCCTGCGGTAGTAAAAGGCCGTATATTGGATATTATCGGACTTGAACGCCTTGAACAGAAGGAAATTTCGGGTCTGGACATACAGATAAGCAAGATATTCATGACTATCGGCATACCTGCGCATATTAAAGGCTATTACTTCCTGCGTGAGGCAATAAAAATGGTAACTGACAAGCCGGATACCATAAACCGCATAACCAAGGAGCTTTACCCCACGATAGCGCAGAAATACCGCACCAGCGCCAGCAAGGTGGAGCGGGCCATGCGCCATGCTATAGAGGTGGCCTGGTCGCGGGGCAGGCTGGATAATCTGGATGAAATTGTGGGCTGCAAGGTTTATGATCCGCTTAACAAGCCTACCAACGGTGAATTTATAGCGCTTATAGCTGATAAGCTTAAGCTGGAAAAGGACGAAAGACTCCGCCAGCGGCTCAATCAGGCAGTCTGATGCGCAAAAAATTTCACAGCTTAAGGATATGTGTTCCCATTAGCCTGGGATATGGTTCCAGCTTTACAGAGACGCGCTGTTTATGCCAGCAAGGGCATAAACGGCGCGTCTTTTATTTATAGGAATAAATGGCGGGCAAGTTGCTTTTAAATATTGATTGAATACAGATTAAAAGCGGGTACTTATATTTTTTTAGCATAAAAACCTCCAATGATACTGATCCATTATATCTTATAATTCAGTAACTAACT
>URYI01000066.1 GCA_900552055.1 uncultured Eubacteriales bacterium
TTTAAGGGGGATACTCTCTTTCGAGAAAGAGAGTATCCCCCTTTGCCTGCGCATCTCCCCGCGGGAGATAAAATTCAAAAAACACTTGTACGATTTTTCTCTCCGTGATAAAATACAATATTAAGACAAAAATAGGAGAAGACTGCCGCGTTTTGCGGCAAAAACGCCCCGGAAAGGAGAGCACACATGCCGGTACACGAAGGACATCGCTCGCGCAAAAAAGAGCAGTTCCGCGCCCACGGGCTCGATGCGTTCGCCGACCACGAGGTGCTCGAGCTTCTCCTTTACTACGCCGTGCCGCGGCAGGATACGACCCCTATCGCGCACCGGCTGATGGAAAAATTCGGCTCGCTCGACGCGGTGTTTGCCGCCGATCGCGCGGCGCTTGAGGAGGTCGAGGGTATCGGCGAGAACGCCTCGACGCTCATCTCGCTCATGTTCCCGCTGATGCGCCGCATCCGCGCGTCCTCCGGCGCGCACGAGACGATTCTCAGCGATACCGAGCAGGCGGGCGCGTACTTTTTAGACCTCTTTTTCGGCGAGCGGGAGGAAAAGCTCTACGAAGCGTGTCTTGATGCCAAGGGCCGCCTCCTCGCTTGCCATTTGGTCGCCGAGGGCGACACGGACAGCGTCCAGCTCAATATGCGCAAAATTGTGGAAAACGCGCTCAAGTGCGGCGCGAGCAGCGTGCTTCTTTCCCACAACCACCCGAGCGGCGTGGCGCTCCCCTCCCCCGCGGACAACGCGACGACGCTGTCGGTCTTCGACGCGCTGCGCACCGTGGGAGTCGAGCTTGCCGACCACATCATCGTCGCGGACGACGACTTCGTCTCGCTGCGGCACAACGGGCTTCTGCCCGAAAGAAAGGGAAACGGATATGGAATTTAAGCTGCACGCGCCCTTCAAGCCCACGGGCGACCAGCCCGAAGCGATAAAAAAACTGACCGAAGGAATTCAGAACGGTCTTAGGGAGCAGGTGCTGCTTGGGGTTACGGGTTCGGGCAAAACCTTTACAATGGCTAATATTATAGCTAATATTAACCGCCCTACCTTGGTGCTGGCGCATAATAAAACTTTAGCGGCTCAGCTGTGCAGCGAATTCCGTGAATATTTTCCTGAAAACGCTGTGGAATATTTCGTGTCCTTTTATGACTATTACCGGCCTGAAGCCTATATACCCACTACCGATGTTTATATAGAAAAGGAGGCCGAAAGCAACGAAGAGATAGAAAAATTGCGGCACAGCGCTACGGCCGCCCTGCAGGAGAGACGGGACGTGATAGTAGTGGCTTCGGTATCCTGCATATACGGACTGGGCGATCCTAAGGAGTATAAGCAGATGGCATTATCCATAAGGCAGGGCGCGGAAATTAAGCGCGCGGATCTGCTTGCGCGCTTGGTTGAAATTCAGTATGAGCGCAATGATGTTGATTTCTTCCGCGGCACTTTCAGAGTGCGTGGAGACTGCGTGGAGATTTACCCTCCTTCCAGCGAGGATAAGGCTGTACGGGTAGAATTTTTCGGGGATGAGGTGGACAGGATATGCGAAGTAGACGTATTGAGCGGCAGGCCCTTAGTTGAATATAAGCATATAATGATTTTTCCCAACACCCATTATATTGCGGGGCAGGAGCGCATGAAAGAAGCTGTTGTACAGATAGAGAAGGATATGCGCGAGCAGGAAGAGCTTTTTATCAAGCAGGGGAAGCTGCTTGAGGCTCAGCGGATAAGCCAGAGAACCAGCTATGACCTTGAAATGATAAAGGAGATAGGCTACTGCCAAGGAATTGAAAACTATTCACGTTATATGGACGGCCGGGCGCCTGGTGAAGCGCCGTATACTCTGCTGGACTATTTCCCTGATGATTTTCTTTTAATGGTGGACGAATCTCATGCCACGCTGCCTCAGGTGCGTTCTATGTATTTGGGGGACCGCGCGCGCAAGGAGAGGCTGGTGGAATTTGGATTCAGGCTGCCCAGTGCGCTGGATAACCGGCCTCTTAATTTTGACGAATTTTGGGCGCATATTGGGCAGATGGTATGCGTAAGCGCTACACCGGCTGAATTTGAGCTGTCCAGAGCGGGCGAAGTGGCCGAGCAGATAGTCAGGCCGACGGGGTTATTGGACCCTGAAATAATAGTTGTGCCTGTCAAGAACCAGATAGACGACCTTGTGAGCCGGATAGGGGAAGTAACTAAGAGAGGATACAGAACGCTTGTTACTACTCTTACTAAGCGCATGGCTGAAATGCTTACCGATTATTTAAACGATATAGATATAAAGGCGAAGTATATGCATTCGGATGTGCATACTTTGGAGCGCATGGAGCTAATCCGGGATTTGAGATTAGGAGAGTTTGACGTGCTGGTAGGCATCAATTTGCTGCGCGAGGGACTGGATCTGCCCGAAGTGGCTATGGTAGCTATTTTGGATGCGGATAAAGAGGGCTTTTTGAGGTCTGAGAGGTCTTTGATTCAGACTATTGGCCGCGCTGCGCGCAATAGCGAGGGCAAGGTTATTTTATATGCGGACAGGATAACTGATTCCATGAAAAGGGCTATGGACGAAACCAATAGGCGCCGGGCTAAACAGGATAAGTACAATAAGGAACATGGAATAATACCTAAGACGATAATTAAGCCTATAAGTGAGGTGCTGGAAATTTCTAAGCCTGTTAAAGAGACGGAAGGCAAGATGGATATTGCTGATGTTAAGGCGGAAATTGCACGGCTGGAGAAGGAAATGCTTAGGGCGGCTAAGGAGTTGGATTTTGAGGCGGCAGCCAAATATAGGGATGCGCTCAAATTACTGAGGCTGGGCCTGGACGACTAAGCTGCGGGAACCGCCGGGGCGCGGGCGGGATTATATGGGTCCCGGCAGGCTGCGGCGTTTGGCAGGCTTTCAGCCTGCCCGGCCGGGCCGAAGGCCCGCCCGGCGGCCGCTTGCGGCCGCAAACGCCGCGGCTGACGGGGCCGTCCCAGCCGTTAGGCGGGGACACCTTTAAAGGGCGGGGCGCCCCTTGCGGGGGATATACCTGATTTTTGCATAAGGGGTAAATAAATGGTACTGGATACAGCGCGATTGATACTTCGCCATATGAATCAGAACGATTATAAGTCACTGTGTAAAATATTGCAGGATGAGGCGGTTATGTATGCTTATAACGGAGTGTTCAGCAATAATGAGGTGCAGGAATGGCTGGATAGACAACTCTTGCGTTATCGTGATTTCGGCTTTGGCCTTTGGGCTGTTGTTTTAAAGGAAACAAATGAAATGATAGGCCAGTGCGGCTTGAGCGTGCAGCCCTGGAAGGGCAGGAAAGTGCTTGAAATAGGTTATTTGTTTCAAAAGGCCTGTTGGCATAAGGGTTATGCCTCAGAGGCAGCAAAGGCATGCAAACGTTATGCCTTTGAACATTTAAAGGCGCAGGAGGTTTTTTCTATAATTAACGATACAAACGCAGCGTCAAAAAAAGTAGCTCTGCGTAATGGCATGTCGCTTATTGATACCTGGCAGAAGCGCTATAGAGGTATGGAGATGCTGTGTTGCCTGTATTCGGTAAAAAAATAATAAATACAGAGATGTTATCTTTATGAACTGGGAAGGACTGCCATTGCGGGGCGGAGAATTTTCGTTTATAATGCTTTTGGATTCTGCTATGTTGCTTTAATTTATGCTAAGCGGGAAGACCAAAGATAAATACATAAGTATACGGGAGAAAATTCATGAGGGATAATATAAGTATTAAGGGTGCAAGGGTAAATAATTTAAAAAATATAGATTTAGAAATTCCCCGGAATAAGCTGATTGTTTTTACGGGGCTTTCGGGTTCTGGCAAAACCTCGCTGGCTTTTGATACGCTGTATGCTGAAGGGCAGCGCCGGTATGTGGAGTCTCTTTCCAGTTATGCCAGACAGTTTCTCGGTCAGATGGAAAAGCCCGATGTTGATTATATAGACGGCTTAAGTCCGGCTATCAGCATTGACCAGAAGACCACAGGCCGTAATCCGCGTTCAACGGTAGGCACGGTTACTGAGATACACGACTATCTGCGCCTGCTGTATGCGCGTATTGGCATTCCTCATTGTCCTAAATGCGGGCGCCGCATAGAACAGCAGACTATAGACCAGATGGTGGACAGGGTTATGGCGCTGCCCGAAGGTACGCGTATCCAGATTATGGCGCCTGTTATAAGGGGAAGAAAGGGCGAATATAACAAGCTGCTGGAGGATATGCGCAAAAGCGGATATGTGCGCGTTCGGATAGACGGGCAGATGTACGAACTGAGCGATGATATAACCATTGATAAAAAGAAAAAGCATAACATTGAAATTGTTGTGGACAGAATTATTATCCGGCCGGACGGCGCTACCCGTGTTGCTGATTCGCTGGAGAATGCGCTTTCTTTGGCTGACGGCCTTGCCTTAGTGGATATAATAGACGGTGGCGAAATGCTTTTCTCTCAGAATTATTCTTGTGTGGAATGCGGGATAAGCATAGAGGAGCTGGAGCCGCGCTCTTTTTCTTTCAACAGCCCTTTCGGCGCTTGTCCGGCCTGTACCGGCCTGGGTATGCAGAGCAGGATTTCTCCCGAATTGATTATTGCCCATCCTGACCGTTCTCTTGCCAGTGGCGCAATAAAAATTTCAGGCTGGAGCAGCCTTTCAGATGATTCCATAAGCCTTACGGCTTACCGGGGCCTGGCCGAGCATTACGGTTTTGATATAAATACTCCTATATGCGAATTGCCCGAAGAAATAGTAAATATTCTAATGTACGGTTCGGGTGAGGAAAAAATTCAGTTCACCATTAAAACCGGCCGGCATGAGAGAAAGTATGAGCAGCCCTTTGAAGGTATAGTGAGATCTCTGGAAAGGCGGTTCCGAGAAACGAGCAGCGAGATGGTCAAGCAGGAAATAGGGCAGTATATGGTTATGGAACCCTGCCCTGTTTGTCTTGGCCTGAGGCTCAAGCCAGAAGTGCTGGCCGTTACCGTAGGAGATTTGAACATAGCGCAGTTAAGCCTGCTTTCGGTAAAGGAAGCAAAGGCTTTTATGGAAAATTTAAAGCTTACCCCTAAGGAGAGCATGATTGCCGAGCGTATTCTTAAGGAGATATGTACGCGCTTGTCATTTTTGTGCAACGTAGGCCTGGATTATTTGACATTGGCCCGCTCGGCGGTCACTCTTTCGGGCGGCGAGGCTCAGCGTATAAGGCTGGCCACTCAGATAGGCGCGGGGCTTATGGGCGTATTGTATATTCTGGACGAACCCAGCATAGGCCTGCATCAGAGGGATAACGGACGGCTGCTTTCTGCGCTCAAGGGCCTGCGCGATTTAGGAAATACCTTGATAGTAGTAGAGCATGATGAAGAGACAATGATGGAAGCGGACTACCTTGTGGATATAGGTCCGGGCGCGGGGGTTCACGGCGGCGAGGTGGTTGCCGCGGGAACGCCTAGGGAGGTTATGGAGAATGAACGCTCGATAACGGGCGCTTATCTTTCGGGCCGCAAGATTATTCCCGTCCCCAAAGAGAGAGTTAAGCCCGGCCTTAAATGGATAAAAATTAAAGGAGCGGAGGAAAACAATCTTAAGAGCATAAACGTGGATATTCCAGTAGGCCTTATTACATGCGTTACGGGCGTATCCGGTTCGGGCAAAAGCTCCCTTGTAAACGGCGTGCTCTATAAGAATCTTGCCCGGCTGCTTAACGGCTCTAAAATAGTGGGAGGGAAATGCAAGCGTATAGACGGGGTTCAGAATCTGGACAAGATTATTGTTATAGACCAGTCTCCCATAGGGCGTACCCCGCGCTCAAATCCTGCAACTTATACGGGCGTATTTGATCCTATAAGGAATTTATTCGCACAGACTGCTGATGCAAAGGTGCGGGGATATAACAGCGGACGCTTCAGCTTTAACGTCAAGGGCGGGCGCTGCGAGGCGTGCGCGGGAGACGGCGTTTTGAAAATTGAAATGCATTTTATGCCTGATATCTATGTGCCCTGCGAGGTATGCAAGGGCAGGAGGTATAACCGCGAGACGCTGGAGGTTAAATATAAGGGCAAAAATATTTATGATGTTCTGGAAATGACAGTGGAAGACGCGCTGGGATTCTTCAGCAGCCTGCCCATGATTTCTAAAAAGCTTCAGACTCTTTACGATGTGGGCCTGGGCTATATAAAGCTGGGGCAGCCTTCCACAACTCTTTCGGGCGGCGAGGCCCAGCGTGTTAAATTAGCTACCGAGCTTTCACGAGCGAGCACGGGCCGCACGATATATATACTGGACGAGCCTACTACTGGATTGCATACCGATGACGTGGCCAAGCTGATAAAGATATTGGAGAGACTGCGCAGCGGCGGGAATACGGTGGTTGTGATAGAGCATAATCTGGATGTCATAAAGTGCGCGGATTATTGCATAGATTTAGGCCCTGAAGGCGGCGACCGCGGCGGCAGGATAGTGGCGACGGGCACGCCTGAAGAGATAGCGACGGTAGAGGGCAGCTATACGGGCGAATATCTTAAAAAGGCACTGGCCTGGAAAAAGAAAAGCAGCAGGAAATAAAAAATTCAGAAATAAAGCATGCCGTAAAATTGAACCGGATATATGTAAAAATATAAGTCCGGTTGAATTTTGCGGCATGCTTCATATTTTTGAAAAATGCGGTTTTGGCAGTACAATAGAGAAAAAAGGCCCTTTGCTTGCAAATTGCTTAAATTATGCGGCGGTGAAAGGTATTTTGCCGCCATGCTCCCTTAAGGCCCCATAAATTTAATATGCACGGAATGGCTATATGTGGAGCATATTTGCCGCTCCAAAAGCTTTATAATGTTTTCTATGCGGCATTAGAGCATAAAATCTCTTAAATTTGGCGTCTTTTATTTATTCTCTGTCTGCCAGCACTGCGATGATGCCCATAGCTCCGCCAAAAAGTCCCCAAGATGCAAGCCCCATAGCCAGCCAGGGAATTTCCGCAAATGATGAAGGAATGTTCTGCGGCTGGCCTAGTATAACGCAGACGGCTGCTGTAAACAGCATAAAGCATATGGTTGAAAGTGTGCTGAACAAGCCGCCGGCAGCAGCAAATATAAAGAAAAATAATTTCAAGCGGGATATTTTGACGCCGGCTATTTTCTTTTGCTCTTCTTTTGAGAGCTTTATAAGTTCGGCCTTTTTAACGGCTATATCAACCTCCATTCTCAGACGGCAGGTTTGATGGCTGCTGAGGCCTTCATCATTAAATGAAATCCGCCGGCATATTCGGCGGTCTGCTGCATTAAACAGGCAGGAATAAATATCTCCGGGGATTTCATTTTTCCTTAGAAATTGCGTGCCGCAAATAAAGTCGATGGAAAATCTGCCGTTAAAGTAGTTTTCAAAGCAATAAATATGATATACAGCATTTTTACCTGGGCCTACAATGTAATCCATATTGTAAGACTCAAACAAATGGAAGCCGCGTGTTATGCCTGTTTTTGTGAAATGAGGATACTGTCTGGTATATCCGCGGCCTTTTATAAGCTGCTGGATTTCGTATCGGGCTTTTTTGTGCAGTTCGGTTGAATATATCTCGGCTTTTGTGGGATAGCCTGCTTGAGATGCGGTAATGATATTAAAAAACTCTCTCCAAAGCGGTTCATATTTTTGATTGCTCAGTTTGGAAATAAGCCGCTGCTTGATATGCGCTTTTCTGCCGGCTCCTATATGTTTGTTCTCAAGTTTTTGCATAAGAGGCAGCAATTCTTTGTAGCCTAATTTTGTTATGCAGGAATTAAACTGCTGGAAGCCGGATGGGGAAGAGTCATCAGTATTGCTTGTCGCAGAGGTCAATTCGGAAATAACAAAAAGCAGTGGAAGGATTTCTTTTTCCTGAACGTTTAAATATTCGCTGCCTAAAAACCGCTTTTGGGTTATTGCACATGATAGGTCTGCAAGATAGTGCCATGGCTTATTGCAAAACAGATGCGCTTCGGCTTTATATACAATAATATCTATCCTGGCTTTTGAAAAATATATATTAAATGGCGCGGCAAAAACCTCTCCGTTTTTTCTGCTTTGCCGGATAGCTTATATTTGCCGGTTTGAGTGATTTGCATCTGATTTTCAAAATACAGGAAGTCGAAGGTTCCCAGAATTTCTTCTGGCACAAAATCAGCGTTTATCAAAGTTAAAGCGTAATTATATGCCAGTTCGCTGTCTTGAATACTAATGTCTTTTTCTGATTTACATATATCACTTGCGCAAACGCCTTGTTCCATCAAAGCCCAAATCATCTCTCTGGCTTCAGCGGATAAATCCGCGGCATTTTTTTCAAACAACTGTCTATTGCGGGCGTCTTTTATTTCCATGTATTTGCGGCAGGCGTTCAGGAATTCTAGGAATTTCTCATCACTGGCCTCTTTGCCGGTAAAATTAACAATTTCTTCGGGGAGGTCAATACCGTCAATATAGTTTTTTTCGCCCATTTTCTGATTTTCCTTTTAAGTTTTGCAGGAGCGTTGATGGGTTCAACGTCAAAAAGATATGCCGCAGTAGTATAGCATATATCAAAGTTTTGAATATAATTAATACCCTTAGCTTACAAGGAACTGCACGGACAGAAGGCATAAAATATGCGTCCTGCTGCGTTGCTTTGATTCCATGTACGCCCGGTACATGTCGTTTCTGCGCGCTTTACCTGGCACAAATTTTATGCCTTCTGACTCTGGAGACCTCAAACGGAGAGAATTTCTTCATTTTCAAGGCAGACGAAGAAGGCGTACTGGGAGTACGCTGATTGAGGATAACGCAGAAAATGAAGAAATTATCCCGTTTTGAGGCGTGTAGTTCCTTGCAAACTGAGGGTATCTATTTGAGAAATATCCATTTTTGCCTCATTAATACAAGGCTGCAGGAAAGTATAGGCGTATTATTGAATTTCCTGCAGCGCTGCGCTGTTTTTATGGATTCAGAAGGGTTTGGAGAATATGCGAAAGAAAAATTTTTGGAAATAAAAATTGCCGTCTTTATTTGCTGATGCAATTTATTTATTACATTGCTTCAAAACGGATCTTTGCGCGCAATTAAATTTTGATCCATTCAACGGCATATTTCTATTATAAGTTTTTTCATTATAACGCTGTATTGCTTTAAGCCGTAAGCAACCTGAAAAGCTCGGCAAAAATTTTATCCCGGTTAAGAGCGCGGACATATATCATCTGTTCCTGCCCGGCGTCAAAGGAATAACGGCCCTCAATGGTCAGTACGGGCTTGGGAATCAGTATTCTGTCAAAGCCTTCGGGGGTGGTCATTAAAGCTACGGCGGCCACGTCCCAGATGGGTTTGCTGTAGGCGTAGGGGTCGTCAGGATATTGCCGCACTATGTCCACAAGATAATCGCACAGTTTGTTTTTGCCGGCGAGATAGTATTCCAGTTCGGGGATGGTGGTGGAAAGGAAGGACACTACGCCAGAGGCGGGGAGCTGTATAAAAGGAACTCCGCTTTCCAACACTACTTTTGCAGCCATTACATCCTGAGCCATATTAAATTCGGGGCTGTCTCTTAAAATGGAATTGCCGCCCAGCCAGACTACGGCTATCTTATCCTTTATTTCGGGCGCGAGCATCAGGGCGGAGGCTACATTGGTTATGGCTCCTATGGCAACTACATATACGATATCCTCGGCGCCCCGAGCTGTTTTAATGATATTGCGGGCCGCGGGACTGTCTACAGGCACGCGTTCTCCCGCTAAGAATCTGTCCGAGCCTTTATATATGGGAAAGCTTCCGCTTAAATTCATTAAATTCAGTATGTTTTCTATTTCGGCATAGCTTTTTTCCATTCCGTCGCGGGGGCTTTTAGCGCGCTCGTTGAAAAAAGGAGCGGCGTTTACTGAAAGCAGGTTGATTTGCGGGTGCAGAGCGGCATAGGCAAGCGCGAACTGGTCGTCTACTTCGTTATATGTATCCGTGTCCAAAATGATATGCTTGGTGTTCCGGGTTTCCAAATCTTTTTTTATATCATATATGTCCATAAGCTTACTCCCCTTTAATTTATTTATGACAGCGTTGGTATGCTATGAATAACGCGCATTCTTCCTACAGATATGTCTGTTCCCTTTTTAATATTCAGTGGGCGCAGAGCTGCGCCGAGTTTCCCTTCCCGGCCTTAAAAACAGGCGTAAATTTTTGAAGGGCCTGAGGCTGCGGAGTGAAAAGCGCTGATTAACCTTCCTGAAAATACAGGAACGGCATGCGCGTTAGCCGTACAGAGCGCAGGCAACATAAACGGAGACGCTAATTCAGCGCCTAAAAGCGCGCATTATCCATTAAACATTAACGGTATGATATCATAAGTAAAAGAGAAGTGCAATAGTGATTTTTTAAGAGTGTGATTAAAATTGCCGGGTATACGGGCTAGAATGAAGGCGCCCCTGCCCG
>URYI01000067.1 GCA_900552055.1 uncultured Eubacteriales bacterium
CTGATTCCGGCATTTTCTGCGTCGTCGTCAATGGGTGTACGTTCAGTACAACTCATTCCGCTTCCTGGAAAATGCCGGAATCAAACCTGCTGGAGGCCGAAGAGTCAGACAGCGGCCGTTTCCGCGCCCTGCAAGGCGCTTAAATGACATGTACTGAACGTACACGGAGCGAAAAGCAGCACGGCAGGACACTCAAACAGCTCTGTCCTGACCGTATATTCCCTTGTCAATTTAGGGTATATATCTTTTAATATTAATACGCGCTGCCAGCCGTAAAAATTACAGCCGCAGCCCCTTAATATCTTTAATGCGGGAAAATATTACATTGCTGCTGCATTCCTTAACCCCATCCAAACGGTCTATGACCTGCGAAATAAATTCCTCCATTTCTTCATTAGAAGAAGCAACCGCGTGCACATGCAGCTTGCTTTTGCCGCTGACACGGTATATCTGGGTTACCGTATCATTCATGCGCAATTTTTCAGCAACTTCATTTAAGGCCTTGGGCAGCGTCTCAATCTCAAAATAACAGGAAACTGCGCCGCCTAGTTTCTGCGGGTTAATAACAGCGGTATATTCCTCAATTATACCCCGCTTTTCCAAGGCCTGCACCCGCATTTTAACAGCCACGCGCGAAATTCCCGTCTTTTGCCCTATCTCTGAATAGGACATCCTGGCGTTTTTTATAAGCAGTTCGACTATCTTCTTATCTAAATCATCCAGCCCGTCCAAAAACATATTTTTCTTCCTCCGCTACTTTACATTATATATGTTCAATAAATAAAAAGCAAGTCCGAAGGTAATGATTTTATTGACATATTAAAAGTATCTATATATAATATATTACGTTTGTTAATTTATTAATTGCGAAATGAAAGCAACGCGGATATGGAAAAAGAACTGACTAAAAGCCCGGTAATAAAAACCATGCTGCGCTTTGCCCTGCCCATGATTGCAGGGAACTTGCTTCAGCAATGCTATAATGTTGCCGATACATTGATAGTAGGCAGATATCTGGGAACCGACGCGCTGGCCGCAGTAGGCTCAGCCTTCACGCTTATGACCTTTTTAACCTCCATTTTGCTGGGACTGTCTATGGGAAGCGGCACAGTCTTTTCCATTAAGTTCGGCAGCAGGGATTTTGTGGGACTGAAAGAAAGCATTCTGGCTTCCTTCGTGCTGCTTGGAGCAATAACCGCCTTAATTAATATATTAGTTTTTGCGGGCATTGACTGGATTTTGGATTTTCTGCGCGCTGCGGGAAATATCCGCACTCTTATGCGCTCATATCTGATAATTATCTTTGCCGGCATCCCCGCCGTATTTCTGTATAATTATTTCGCCTCCATGCTCCGAGCACTGGGCAATTCAGTTGTGCCCCTGGTTTTTCTGGCTGTCTCTGCGGTTATGAACATAGGCCTGGATCTATGGTTCGTAATAGGTCTGAACAGAGGAGTGGCCGGCGCGGCTGAAGCCACCGTTATATCTCAGTATGTTTCGGGAGCAGGCCTGAGTATATACACGCTTATGAAATTCCCCCGGCTGAAAATAAAAAAAGCCCGGCTGCGTCTCAGCCGGTTTAAAGAAATTGCCGGGTTTTCAGCCTTAACCTGTATCCAGCAATCCATAATGAATTTTGGGATTCTGGCAGTTCAGGGACTGGTAAACAGCTTCGGCGGCACCACAATGGCCGCCTTTGCCGCCGCAGTAAAAATAGACGCCTTCGCCTATCTGCCCGTCCAGGATTTCGGCAACGCCTTTTCTGTTTTTACGGCGCAGAACTACGGAGCAAAAGAATACCAGCGGATAAAAACAGGCATAAAGGCCGCGGCCGTTATGTCGGTTCTGTTCGGTCTGATTATTTCGGCCATCGTATGTATTTTCGCCCGCCCCTTAATGAGCCTTTTTATAGATTCCTCCGAAACGGCAGTTATAAACCAGGGCGCAGATTATCTGCGCATAGAAGGCGCGTTTTACTGGGCTATAGGCCTGCTTTTCCTGCTTTACGGACTGTTCCGCGCGCTGAAAAAGCCTGGGGTGTCAGTAGTGCTGACCATCATTTCTCTGGGCACCCGCGTTGCTCTGGCCTATGCGCTTGCCCCCGTTTTTGGCGCCTTTGGCATATGGTGGTCGGTTCCCATCGGCTGGCTGCTTGCCGATGGCATAGGCTTGCTATGCTTTGCAGTAAAAAGAAAAAGTCTGCTTAATTCTCAGGAGTAGAATTAAAAAGGCGGCAGGAACTACAAGGCCAATGTTTTTCACATAAAACGCAGCAATAACGCCCCTATTCATCAATTCATTCCCTTTTTTCTACAGCTCTTGCCCTTAAAACACATAAATAATATAAATCCGGCGCCTCGTAAAAAACTGCGCGCCGGCAGACCTTCTGCAAATCCGCCCTCTATAGAACCAGCCCCCTGAATCCGCAAAAGCGCTCTATAAATACCATCTAAGCAAAAAAGCGCGCATTCGCCTCAAAAATGCAGGCAGAATACGCGCTTATTAATTATATTTATCTTACCTTCTGCTGTAGTTAGGAGATTCCTTTGTAATATCTATATCGTGAGGATGACTTTCTACCAGTCCTGCATTTGTTATACGCACAAACTGCGCATTCTGCCTTAATTCCTCCAAATTGGCCGCGCCGCAGTACCCCATGCCTGAACGTAACCCCCCAATCATCTGATATATCGTATCGGCAAGAGGCCCCTTATAAGGCACGCGGCCTTCCACCCCTTCGGGTACGAATTTCTTGGAACCGCTCTGGAAATAACGGTCGGCGCTGCCTGCATTCATGGCGCCCAAGGAACCCATGCCCCTATACACCTTAAAGCTGCGGCCCTGATATATTTCAGTCTCCCCTGGGCTCTCCTGCGTACCGGCCAGCAGGCTTCCAATCATAACTGCGCTTGCCCCGGCCGCCAGAGCTTTGGTTATATCTCCCGAATACTTAATGCCGCCGTCAGCTATTATCTTAACGCCGTATTTATCCGCGCATTCAGCGCAGTCCATAACCGCCGTAATCTGGGGCACGCCTATTCCGGCTACAACACGGGTGGTGCATATTGAGCCCGGTCCGATTCCCACCTTAACACAGTCCGCCCCCGCCTTTATAAGCGCTTCGGTCGCCTCGGCTGTAGCCACGTTGCCGGCTATCAAAGCTAAATCCGGGAAAGCGTTTTTAATCTTCTCCACCATTTTAAGCACGAATTCCGAATGCCCGTGAGCAGTGTCTACGGCTATAACGTCCACCTTGGCGCCATAGAGCGCCTTAACCCTGTCAAGGGTATCCTTAGCCGTACCCACGGCGGCGCCCACCAGCAGTCTGCCGTTAGCATCCTTGGCGCTGTTGGGATACTGTATGGATTTTTCTATATCCTTAATGGTTATCAGGCCCTTAAGATTGAAATCCTTGTCCACTATGGGCAGCTTTTCAATTTTATGCCGGCGGAGCAGTTCCTTGGCCTCGTCCATTGTCGTGCCCTCGGGAGCGGTAATAAGGTTGTCCTTAGTCATAAGCTCGGAAACCGGCTTAGAGAAATCCGTCTCAAATTTCATGTCCCGATTTGTAAGTATGCCGATAAGCTTGCCGTTTTCGGTTATTGGAACGCCCGAAATACGGTATCTCTCCATCAAGGCCAGCGCATCGCTCAATTTATTATTGGCCGAAAGGTAAAAGGGGTCGGTAATAACGCCGTGTTCCGAACGCTTAACCTTGTCCACCTGAGACGCCTGCTCGTCAATGGGCATATTTTTATGTAAAATACCTATGCCCCCCTCCCGCGCCATAGCTATGGCCAGCCTGTGCTCGGTAACGGTATCCATAGCCGCGCTCATAAGAGGTATATTTAATTTTATCCCCTTTATCAATTCGCAGTCCAGCCTGACCATATCAGGCGTTACCTGGCTGTGCGCGGGAACAAGCAGTACATCATCAAATGTAAGACCTTCCTTAATTTTTTTCATAACAATCCTTCACCTTCCATTTTTTCTATATAGCCAACCGTCCTTCGCGGGCGGCATAAAACATATATTGCTGAGCCATGCCTGCATACTTGCCAAAACGCTCAGACGCATATTTAATTATCTCCGGGCTGCGCGCATCCGGGGTCATGTATAAGGAGCACATAGCCTTTTTTATCCAGGTATCCACAGGAAACGCCTGCAAATGATGAAGGCCGAAAAGCAGAATACAGTCGGCCACCTTAGGCCCTATTCCTTTTTGGGCAAGCAAAATCTCCCTGGCCGAGGAATAATCCATGCGCTTAAGCGCATCTAAATCCAATCTGCCGCTGTCCACGCTGCGCGCCGCCTGCATAATATAATCCGCACGGTACCCCGCGCCGCATTGCACCAGCTCGGCTTCCTCCGCCTGCGCTAAGGCACCGGGCGTGGGAAAGGCATACCCTTCGCCTATATATTCCCCCCATTTCCCGCATATATTGTTCACAATCTTTTTTATGCGGGAAATATTATTGTTCTGGGAAATTATAAAGGAAATGAGCACTTCCCACAGTTCCTGCCTGAGAATGCGCATCCCGTGGCCGGCGTCTACGGCGGTTTCCATGATGGCATCCGTCCTGAGACTGTTTTCTACAGCCTCGTAGTCAGTCTCAAGGTCAAAATAGTTTTTCCAGATATTCTCATAATCTGCTTGGGAGGAATTGAGCAGGCGAACGCCGTTATCCTCCTGTATAATTTTAAGGAAGCGGCCGCAGGCCACTCCCCCATAAGAATGCTCGTCCAGGCGTTCCCAGCGGAAGCACTGTCCGTTATTAAAGGTATTATTCAGATTAAAACAGCCGCTGCTTATAAAAATGCCGTCCTTCATAATTTCACGCCTGTATTTCTATAATTTACCATATGAAAAAGCCCGAAGCGTACTTCGGACATTTTTATTTTAAACTATTTCGCGCGGATACACGCTTACCTGCTTCTTCAGCTTTCCCTTATGCTCGAAACGAACTATGCCGTCCGAAAGCGCAAACAGCGTATCGTCGCTGCCAATGCCTACGTTATTGCCCGGATGGATTTTTGTTCCTCTCTGCCTTACCAGAATATTTCCCGCAAGGACAAATTGTCCGTCCGCGCGCTTAACTCCCAGCCGTTTGGATTCGCTGTCCCGGCCGTTTTTGGTGGAGCCTACGCCCTTTTTATGAGCGAATAACTGAATATTCATACGGAGCATTTAACGCACCTCCTCAATAATCTTAAGATAACCCTTGTTTTCTTCATCAAAAGCCTTAAGGCCCAAAAGCATGGTCTGGGTTATAGCCGAAGCCTTTATATCGCCCGCCGCCCCTTTAGGCAGCTCGCAGTATAAATAACCCTCTTTGCACTCTAACGCAATCTTTATCTCCGCGCATTCAGTAAGGCCTATAACGGCAGTCTGAATTATCGCAGAAATTGCGGCGCAGTAAATATCCCTTCCCGCGCCCAGGCCGCTTGCGTGCCCTTTGGCTTCAAAGGAGATTATATCTCCCCGCTCATTTTTAGTAATAGCTATTTTAGTCATTCTTACATTGAGATTTTAGTAATCTCAACCTTGGTAAAGGGCTGACGATGTCCGTTGAGCCGGCGGTAATTCTTCTTGGCCTTGAATTTGAATACCATAACCTTGGCCTTTTTGCCGCTTCCCTTTACGCAGCCTTCTACAGTTACATCGCTGAGCAGCGGGGTCCCAACCTTTACATTTTCACCGTCAACAGCCATAAGCACGTCAAATTTAACAACGTCGTCAGTAGCTGCATTGAGCTTTTCAACATAAATGGTATCGCCCTCGGATACGCGGTACTGCTTTCCGCCTGTCTGTATTACTGCAACCATGTGTAGCACCTCCTCTACATCAACTCGCTAAGAATGGGTATCCTTAATGGGAATTTAAAACCGTACTTATGCGGTATTATAGATGATACCATATCCCGCCCTTAATGTCAACAAAATCTGACCGCTTCCTTGTATTTTTCAGATATTTCCTTTCTTGTAGCCGCCTGTATGCTAATATCCTCTATGTGCCGCGAAGGGTCGCTCAAAATATATATCTGCCTGTCCTCATATAAAAAACTGTCTGAGGGAAATTCCCCGCCCAGCAGCTCGTTTTCTATGTCGGGGTGCACCGTTAAAAGCACGCAGTTTACATCAGTGTTTTCAAACAGCCTGCCCAATTCCCCCCTGAGTTTGTCCACTACCGCAATATTGTTCAGAACTGAACCTGAACCCGCGCAGTACGGGCAGTTTGTCTGCATAATGCTTTTAAGGTTATTGCGCACCTTTTTCCTGGTCATTTCCATCAGGCCCAGATTGGTAAAGCCCAGAACATTTGTCTTAACCTTATCCTCCCTAACCGCCTCGGTCAGCGCATGCCTGACCATTTCGCGCTGCTCCTGAGTATCCATATCTATGAAATCAATGACGATTATGCCTCCGATGCTCCTGAGCCTTATCTGCTTGGCTATCTCTACAGCCGCCTCCAGATTGGTTTCAAGTATGGTATCCTGCCGCCTGTTATCCCCGGTAAATTTACCCGTATTAACGTCTATAACAGTTAACGCTTCGGTCTGGTCTATTACCAGATATGCCCCGCTGTCCAGCCATACCCTGCGTTCAAGCAGCCTGTTCAGCTTTGCGTTCAGATTATAATAGGAGAATATATCCGAGCTCTTGTCAAAATATTCTATCCGGCCCGCTAATTCAGGACTGGAAAAATTGGCCGTGTCCACCGCCTGCTCATAGCTCGCCCTGTCGTTTATAATAAACCTGTCCACATCCGCGCTGAAATAATCGCGCAGCGTAGTCATTATAAGGCTGCCCTCCCTGTGCAGCGCCGAAGGAGCCTTCTGCTGCCGCGCCCGCATTTTTATGTTCTCCCATTTGCGTTCCAGATAATCCATCTCCGCCCTGAATTTTTCAGCGTCCTGATAAGCCGCAGCCGTGCGCACAATATATCCGTGCTCAGGCGTTCTCATATTGTCTATAAGCTCCTTTAGCCTGGAACGCTCAATCTCATCCGAAATGCGCCTGGAAACCCCCACATAGCTTACGGTAGGCATTAAAACCAGATTTTTGCCCGGCAAAGAGATATTAGTTGTAACACGCGCGCCCTTAGTGCCCGAAGCCTCTTTAAGCACCTGCACTATTATCTCCTGCCCCTGGCGCACCATTCCCTTTGCAGAGGATTTTTTCAGGCTGTCCGAAACCTGCTCGGACTGCCCGGCAAATTCAAAATCCCCTTTATCAGGCAATATATCACCTACCGAAAGAAAGGCGTTTCTCCCCTGACCTATATCCACAAAGGCCGCCTGCATGCCCTTAACTATATTCTCTACCTTGCCCTTATAGATATTGCCTACGATAGGCTCGGCGCCCTTGCGCGAAACAAAATATTCCTTCAGCTCTCCGTCTTTAAGCAATACTACTCTGGACTGAAAGGGCGAGATATCCGCTATTATTTCGGTCATATCCGCGCCTCCGATTTCTCCGGACGTATTTTTTCCCCATTTTCGTCAATATAAAGCGTTGTCCGGGTTATAGCTTCCGCCCTTACGCCGGTTTTATCAAATATAAGCTCATCCAGCGCGTCAGGCCGCAGATTCAGCTTTCCTCCCGAAGCCAGAGAGCAGTCCAGGCAGTCCTCCTTAAGCTCCGCCCAATGTATCATAGGCTTTATATCCGCAGGCTTAGGGCCTTTTTTGCTCTTTTTCATTATTATTATCTCTGGCTGATTCATAAGCTCATCTAAGCATCCGGAAATGGCAGGCATATCCTCCCGCTTATAATCAAACCGGTAATCGGCCGCCGAAACTACCGACATAAGCGCCGGATACTTTTCGCCCAGCTCAAAAACCTCCAGCACCTCGCAATTCCCCGGAAGCGCCAGGCGCTGAGCAATCTCTTCGCAGAACATCGAATGCTCAAAATAGACCTCTGCATATTCGCAGCATGAAACTACCCCCACCGGCGCGGCCAGTGCGAAGCTCAGAAGCATATGCGGGTGATAGCCGCCTGAATAGGACACCTTAAGGCCGGAGCGCGCCAAAGCGCGCTGAAACATCCTGAGCACATCCAGATGAGAAATATATTTGACGTTTTCGCTCTTGGAAAATTTTATTACCGCTCGCATGGACATTTGCCTCCCGCTAAAACATTCATACCGCAGCCCGTGCAGCCCTGCCTGCAATCGCACGTAGTTTCACTTTTCTGGGCCTTAAAATATTCATTCTCCAGATATTTCCGCCTTACGCCGCAGTCCACAGTCTCCCAGGGCAGTATTTCTTCCATGTTCCTGGCCCGCAGCGCATAGAATTCCA
The DNA here is from genome assembly GCA_900552055.1 of uncultured Eubacteriales bacterium. Lineage (GTDB taxonomy): Bacteria > Bacillota > Clostridia > Christensenellales > QALW01 > Neochristensenella > Neochristensenella gallicola. The sequence continues at coordinate 8,307 of URYI01000067.1, forward strand.
GTTCCAGCCCGCATTCATTAAAGGCCTCCATCCAGCGCGAATAGCTGAAATTTTCGTTCCAGCCCTCCAGGCGCGCTCCCTTCTCCCAGACTTTTTTAAGCACTTCTCCCATGCGCCTGTCTCCCCGCGCCAGAGCCGCCTCAATAACAGAACCCTTAGTTTCGTGCCAGCGGTATTCCACTCCCTTAATACGCTTCAGCAGCCCGGAAAGGTATTCCCGCTTGCGGTTCTGTTCTGCCAGGCTGTCCATAGCGCACCATTGAAAAGGCGTAAAAGGCTTGGGCACGAAAAAGGAAGTGCTGACCACTATCTTAAGGCCCCGTCTCGTTCCTCTTATTTCATAATAAATATCCGCGCATATTTGAGCAAGTTGAGCTATTCCGGCTATATCCTCGTCTGTTTCGGTAGGCAGGCCCAGCATAAAATACAGCTTTACCGCATTATAGCCCGCCTCAAACACCGTACGCATGGTGCGCCTGAAATCCTCCTGCGTAACATTCTTATTTATAACGTCCCGCAGTCTCTGGCTGCCCGCTTCGGGCGCAAAGGTAAGACTGGTGCGTCGCATCTCATCGCTCACCGTTTCAACGCTGAAGGAATCCAGTCTCAACGAGGGCAGGCTGCAAGTTACCATTTCCCCCTTAAAGCTCTCCTGCATTTCTTTAAGCAGTTCGGGCAGCCGGCTGTAATCCCCAGAGGAAAGGGAGGTAAGGGAGATTTCATCGTAGCCGGTATTAGCAACTGTCTCTTTAGCTAAAGCGCAAAGCTTGCTGACGCTCCGTTCCCGCACAGGACGGTACACATACCCCGCCTGGCAGAAACGGCAGCCGCGTGTACAGCCGCGCAGTATTTCCAGCATTACTCTGTCATGCACAGCCTCAATATAGGGCACAACCGGCTTAGTCGGATAAAAAGCATTCTCAAAATCATCCACTATCCGCCGCAATGCAACTGGCGGGGCGCTCTCGTCATTAGGAGTTATCCTTTTAATCCTGCCGTCCTCAAAATATTCTATATCGTAAAAAGAGGGCACATAAAACCCCTGGGTACGGGCCAAAGCGCGCAAAAATTCTTTGCGCTCTTTCCCGCTTTTCTTCCACTCCTTATATATTTCTATCAAATCGTGCAACTCCTCTTCCCCGTCTCCCAAGGCATAGAAATCCATAAAAGGAGCAAGCGGCTCTGCGTGATATGTGCACGGCCCTCCGGCAAATATAAAAGGACCATCTGTTCTGTCTGCGGCCAATAGCGGCAGCCCAGCAAGGTCTATCATATTAAGCACGGTAGTATAGCATAATTCATACTGCAAGGTAAACCCAAACAAATCCGCGTCCTTTACCGGCCTCTTCGTCTCCAGGCTGAAAAGGGGAATATTGTTTTGGCGCATCAGCCCTTCCATATCCTTCCAGGGAGAATATACTCTCTCGCAGTAAGTGTCCTCCCTCTCATTCATAGTGGAATAAATAATTTTGCCGCCCAGATGGCTCATGCCTATTTCATAGAGGTCGGGAAAGGCAAATACAAAGCGGACCTCTTCATTCCGCTTGACCGCCATATTCAGTTCCCCGCCGGTATATCGCGCCGGCTTTTCCACCAACGGCAGTATTTTAGATAAATCCATACGTTCCTCCTAAAGGGCTGTAATACATATTGAGTATTTTACCCTTTTATGCAGGTTTGGTCAAATATTTAGTCGGTTGAACGCCGGAAATCCCGCTTGCTTTTTTATAAGCCGGCATACCGCCGTAATTATGGCATCATCTATTAGCTAGTTAAAATAAAACGCTCCCGGCACAGAGCGTATTATTTTAAATTATGTGATTTTCCAAAGTTAAATCAACAATATCCGCAAGTGGTATGACCGTGTATGACATACACTTACCCTAAATTGACAAGGGCATATACGGTCAGGACCGGGCTGTTTGAGTGTCCTGCTGTGTTGCTTTTCGCTCCGTGTACCTCCAGTACACGTCGTTCAAGCGCCTTGCAGGGCAGGGAAACGGCCGCTGTCTGACTCTTCGGCCTCCAGCAGGTTTGATTTCGGCATTTTCAAGGAAGCGGAATGAGG
>URYI01000068.1 GCA_900552055.1 uncultured Eubacteriales bacterium
CCCAGCTCCGCTGGGCTCCGCGCCGCCCCCGCCCCTTGCTGTGTTAGTCTAAGTTTTAAAATTTAAAAACATTGACATTCCAGAGGTCATACGTTAATATAATAATATCGATAAAATCTGAACAAGCCTTGCTCCGCAGTATAATATCATTTATTAATTACGAGGATATAATAATGTCTGAGATAACCAGCGCATCTCCCTTCAGCAGACTTATCATCCGATTTATGGCAGGAGGACTGTCTCAATGCCCAGACTGGTGGGGAGAAGAAAATATAAGCGTATGCTATAATAAATTATACTATATACTGGGCGGAGAATGCTATATAAAAATTAACGACGAAGAATTTATAGCCAGACCTGGGCAAATATTTTTCCTGCCAAGCGGTTCAAAACAGACCTATCACAATATCTCCGGGAACCATGTTTCAAAATATTGGTTCCATTTTTCCGCATTAGACGGAGAAACCGATATATTCCGCAGTCTCCCCCTGCCCTATTGCATAAACGTATCTGAAAAAGACCAATCAAAAATATCTCAAGGCTTTAAGGCGGTCGCGCTGAGAGACGGCGCAAAAAATATAACTGACATACTGCTGCAAAATTACACCATAATGGATTTGCTGGCCTATTACATTGAAAAAAGCAATTTATGCGGTGTTAAAGCGCCTCCCGATGAATTTATAAACAGAATTATAAATTATATTGACGCTAATCTCAGCGGGGAGCTTAATCTCAATACCCTGAGCAGCCTAGTGCATTTTCACCCAAGCTATTTTTCGAGATATTTTAAAAAAAAGCTGGGCATGCTCCCGCTGGAATATGTTAAGAAACGCCGTATAGAAAAAGCACAGTATCTGTTAGAGAGCAGCGATATGCTGATAAACGAAATAGGCGCCTGCGTAGGTTTGCAGGATATGGCCTATTTCAGCAAACTTTTCAAAAAATATACCGGCATGACCCCCAGCTATTACAGATTCACCACCACACCTTTGGCGGTTACTGTAAAAAACGGTTTGGAGAGCCGGTACAGCGGAGGACAAAATGGACGACAAAATCAATAAACTATTGGATTTCCTTATTCAATGCGACAAGATGAAAAATATACAGCGCCGCACTCTTATTGCGGACGGTTCCCGCATGGAAACAGACGCCGAACATTCCTGGCATCTGGCTTTAATGGCCGTTGCCCTATCCGATTATGCTCCCCAGGGCACCAGCATAGACCACGCTGTGCGCCTGGCTTTGTCACATGATTTAGTTGAGATATACGCAGGCGACACCTTTTGTTATGATGTGCAGGCAAACGAGGATAAGTCTGAGCGGGAAAAAAAGGCGGCAGAAAAACTGTTTAATTTACCGCCAAAGGAAAAAGGACAGGAAATTCTGAGTTACTGGGAGGAATTTGAAGAATGCGCCACTCCTGAAGCAAAATATGTCAATGCCCTGGACAGGCTCCAGCCCTTTATAAACAACTGCCTCACAAACGGGCATACTTGGAAGCAAGGGCACGTTCGGCTCTCACAGGTATTAAACCGCATGAACCCCGTTAAATTATATCTTCCAGCCTTTTGGCCGTTTGTACAGGAAAAGCTTAAATGGGCCGTAGAAAATAATCTGTTAATAAATGATAAAATGGCATAATCTCTTAACGCATTAATGCTCTAATTTTAAACAAAACCAACCAAAAGCGCGCAAGCGCTTTTATTTTAGCTCTATTATTTACTTTATTTAATGTTATTTCAATAATTTAGTAAAAAATGCTTGCATAATATTGGTTATTAATATATAATTAGATTAACAAATGTAATTAAATGAGGAGGATTATTATGGACCCGCTTTTCAGAACCACGGAAAACTGCGATTTGGAGGCAAAAATAAGCCGTCTGCTTATCAATCTTGGCATAACGGCGCGTTTAAAGGGGTATGGTTATTTAATTACCGGTATTAAAATGGCAATAATGGAACCTGAAAGAGTTTCCAGCATAACAAAGGAGTTGTATCCTGAAATTGCCCAAAAACATAAAACAAGCCCTGATAAGGTGGAAAGGGGTATCCGCCATGCGGTTCAAAGCGCACTTATACAAGGACGTGTATGTGAATTAAACAAGCTGCTTGAATGTCAGGCATATAAAGAGGGAGAGCGTATAACCAACAGTCAGTTTATAGCACTTTCTGCGGATGGGCTGCGATATAAGCTGCAGGACAAGGATTAAAAGGCCGGAGAGTATATAAAGCCCCAAAAGGGGGCGGCGTTTGGCAGGCAAGCCTGCCTGGCCGGGCTTTGCCCGGCCCCGCGGCCGCAGGCCGCGAACGCCGCCCCCCTTTGGGGCTTTATATACTCTCCGGCCTTTTAAATACAAACAGAAATTGCACGCAAAGCACGCGCAGAATATCATTTGATTATTTGTTCATAGATTCATATTAACCTGTGTCCCGTCATTTTATCCGTGCAACATTCATTCTGCACGCCATAACAGGCTCCTCCGAATAACAAAATGGCCCTGTTTGAGCGCACCCTATAAAACCTTGGTTCAGTATCTCAAATATATTGCCGCTCAGCATCAACTCAGGCAATCGCCCGATCAATTCCCCGTCCTCATATAAAAACGCAAGCTGGACAGGCATGCCTATGTCCCCGCTGCCCGTCATATCACCGCCCGAACTCATAGCGACAAAAATACCCTGCCCCTTTAAAATATCCGCAATATTTAAAGCCTTTTTCCCCAGAGTCAGCCCTCCCATGCCGGCATAAGGCACGCCGTCAAATGCCGCCGCAGCCGAACCCGAAAGGGGCAGTCCATATTTATCAGCCGTGCGCTTGGTAGTAAGCATGCCCGAAACCACCCCTTCTTTGACCAAATAAAACTTGTCTTTTTCCTTAACCGTTCCCTCTGCATCAAAAAAGCATGTATGAGGCATACTACTGCTGTCCAGAAGCAGGCTGAAATTTTCGCTGAATGTTTTTTTATGCAGCTTATCTCTTAAAATACCTGCTCCGGCCGCGTACCGCTCACCCGAAAAATCATTTATAAACATTCCAATCAGGCTTAAATCCAAAATAACCGGCAGTTCCCTTTCAGGCAGTTCAACCTGCTTCTTATAGGCCTGAGTAAATTTAACAATATCCTTAATAACTCCCTCACCGTCATAAAAATCCGTCAGGCAATTATACGAACCATCCATTATGTTGGAGGAGTTTTTGTCCTTTATAACAATGCTGAAATTTATTGAATTACCCCTGTAATCCAACTGAGCGCCTTCGCTGTTGGTATAATGCTTCTCGCTCTCCCTTAAATTTATCCTGTTGCTGAAAATAAAATCGGGACAGCTTTCTCTAAGGCGGAACAGCAATTCTTTAATTTCGGGCAGAAAGCGGGCCGGCTGTACAATATGCTTAAACGCATCCTCTTTTCTTGTTTCATGGCCCAGCATACACGGATAAGGTATTCTCGCCGAAAGCTTGTCCTGCGCGCGCTTGAAAAGTTCCGCAGCATCGTACGGGCCTATCTGCCCTGCCGTCCCTATGAACCCGTTATCATATACGCGCGCTGTAGCCTGCTCCTGACTACTTTTGCGCAGGGCCTCTGCCTGGGAATTGGTTATAATAACGCTGTATATCTGTGAATGCGCCGTTATTTTTTCATACTTCATGCTATTTCCCCCTACTGCACGTTCATAGCCGCAACGCTCACATACGGCCCGCCCATGCCCACGCTCAGCGGAAACTGCTCCATTTTGCCGCAGCCTCCCGTTACGAAAGCATGTATTTCGCATTTATCCGAAAGCCCGTCTATAAGTCCCAGCGTCTCAAACACGCTCCCCGTTGCTACTGCGATCTTAACCGGCCTGCCTATTTTGCCGTCAACTATCTCATAGCATATGCCGGGCGCGATGGTAAATGTGCTCATGCCGCTCCCATGCCTCACGCTTTTTATAAAATATCCCCGTTTAACAGCGCCAAAAAGCTCCTGAACAGATTTGTCCCCTTCCTGAATAACCGTAGTGGTCATACGCACAATAGGCTCGTACCAGGCTGAAACCGCCCGCGCATTGCCAGTAACATTTTCGTTAAGCTCTGAGGCGGTGCGCGCGCTGTGCAGCCTGCCCGCCAATACGCCGTCTTTTATAAGATAAGTCTTAGACGCGGCGCTGCCCTCGTCGTCATAAGGCGTATAACCGCTGCCTTCTATTAAGCCCGAATCATAAATGGACAGTATTTTCGGCCCTATCCTCTTGCCAAGCACCCATTCCCTTTTAAGAGTTTCATCCCCTATCATAAAATCCGCCTCTGACTTATGGCCAAATGATTCATGCGCAAACACTCCCGCCGCAAGAGGAGAAAGAATTACGGGAAAACTGCCCGGCTGAACAGGAACGGCGTCTAAAAGGAACTTTTCGCATTCTGAAACGAAAGCCTTTATTTCCTGCTCGTCCATCCGTTTCTTCAGCCCTTCAAAGCTTAACTCCGCCTTGGAAAACTGCTCGTCAAATGTTTCGCTTCCTTTACTAAGTCCCAAACGGCAGGCGATTCCGGCCGTTTGGAAATCATGTCTGAGCCTTGCGCCTTTGCTTGAATAAAACTCATAAAGGACATGCTTATCCAAATAGCTGGCAAGCAGGCTGTTCCTGTATGCGCTTTTAAAAAGCCCGGATACCTCTTTTAAAAGCTCCCTTTTTACTTCAACCGAAATATCCCTTACGCAGTTATCCGCGAATTTGAGCTTTTCATCCCTGTTGGCCTGAAGCCTTTTAACAACCGCGTTTTCCTCTATCCCGCGGTCCGGACGTCCCATGGAGTAAAGCTCATCCAATTCCTGTTGTATTTCATCCAGCCTGCTCGTAGAGGAATAATACCACATTTCCCCGTCAAACACCCTGATAAACGCTCTTTTTACGCGAGTCTCCCGGCAGTCCTCCAGACGGCCGTCCCGAAATGAAATAAAAGTATTATATCTGTCCTCTATGCGCACGTCCGCATAAAAACCCGCTTTAAAGCGATACATTTCTTCCGCCTCCGGCATTTTTTAAACTTCCTTTTCCAGCAAAGCGCGTATATCCTTTAATGTAGCCAGCATTTCTTCTTTCCGCGCCTCTTCCTTAGCCTCAGCCTCGGCCTTTAACCTGAGCTTTTCAGCCTCTTCCGCCTCTTTAGCCGCCTTTTCAGCAGCCGCAGCCTCTTCTGCCGCGCGGCGCTTTTTCTCATTATACTTTTCGCTCACCTTTCTCAGAGCACTTACTACGCAGAATATACTCAAAGCTATTATAAGAAAATCCAGAATATTCTGAATAAAACTGCCGTAAGCTATGCTTATGCCCGGCTCGGTCTCGGTAGGCTCCGCAATAACCCAAACCAATTCCGAAAAGCTTATGTTGCCGATAAGCAGGCCCAGCGCCGGCATGATTATATCATTTACAAGAGAAGTAACTATTTTGCCGAAAGCACTGCCTATAATTACGCCTACGGCCATATCTACAACATTTCCCTTAATTGCAAACTCCTTAAACGATTTAAAAAACCCTTTCTTTTCGCTCATACTTATACCCCTTTCATATGCTTGCTTTCTCATATATTAATATCTGACTGCGTTTTTTGCAAGAGCTTTTTCCCATATCTTAAAAAGCGCATTAAAAGCAAGGTATAGTCGTGCATACAACCTGCCCAGTTATGCAGCGCGCTCTCCGGAGCCAGAAATCTGCTTGCCGCCTGCGCTCAAAATACGGCTTTACCATTGCATCCCTTGGTTCCGGCAATAAACAAATCACTTCTCTGAAATATAATTAAAACGTAATATATTTTTAACTGCTCCTAATCCCTCTTATGATAAAATAATATTAAATATGGCTTTCTGAGGAGTATTATATTATGAAACAAAAATTGCTGTCCATTATCTGCCTTTTAATCACTGCGGTTCTGCTTGTATCCGTTCAGGGCTGCGTAAACGCGCCGGCCGCCTCTCCCGGCATATCAAACCAACCGACGGCGCAAACTACCGAAGAGGCCGAACCATCGCCCACAGAAGAAATTTTCAAGCCTTTTGAGCTTTATAAGCCGTATAATAATTATACCGGCATGTATATTCTGGAAGGACTATTGGATGAAAACTACACTTATCTGGATTCCTGTTTAAATAACGGCAGGCTGCTGGTTCTGCGCGCAAATTTACAGAATTATAAGCTTTCGGCCATGCTGATGGATGTGGAAAAAAATCAGATTTTAGCGCAATATGATTTAAATGAGGAAGCAAGTCAGGATAATTCATGCAGAATAGGATATACAGGCGAAAATGGCTTCTATATAATGACAGCTTCTCCTTATAATCTCTATATATACGACAGCGAATTAAACCAAATATCCAAAACAGACTATTCTGAACATGCAGAATATAATATATACATCGACCCGTCAGGAGGCTGTTACTGGTACTGCGACCAGCTTAACGGACGGATAGCAAGCGTTCCCTTGGACGGCAGCGAACCGGAATATTATCCCATGGGCGCAACATGGGAAGAGGATGCCTATGTATTTGTAAGTTCTGCCTTTGAGCATTACCTGCTTCTAACCAGCTATGCGTCAAGCCAATCAGTTTACCTATACGACCTCGAAAATCAGACCTATACCCAAAGCGGCGTTCTTCCTGCCGATATGGCCATATGGGGGGACATTCTTGCCTATCAGCAGGATGGAACCCTTACCTATACACGTCTGGCCTCCCCCGGAATGCTGTATAGCTTCCCCCTGCAATGCGGCAATTCGGCTATAACCAATCAATATGAAATAAATTTGGCCATGAACGGAAAATGGTTCGCTACCGCTCAATACCAGGACAATGATACCGTACTCAGACTGTACGACATGCTGTCCGGCCTCCCCGCCGCCCGTTCTGTATTTGATATCAGCCAATATTCAGTAAATATCAACAATCTGCATTTTGCAGAGGATTATGCCGTAATATCCCTTTTTGAAGGAGAAACCGCACGCATTGTTTTATGGGACTGCTTTTCAGATACAGAGGAAACGCCCGATGTTTCTTCGGCAGTTTCCGTTCTTGGCCAGCTGGACTGCGAACGTTTGAACCGGCAGTTAAAGACGCAGCTGGAGGAAAAGGGGATAAACGTATATTACGGCGAAGAGGGCGCAGGAGATTTCCCTGATTATACAGCCGAAATAATTACCGACCAGGAACTTATATACCGCGGGCTTACTCAAGTTATGTCCACTATTCAAAAATTCCCCGATGGTTTTTTTGACGACCTTTTAAGCGAAGAAGTACGAGGGATAGACATATATTTATGCGGCACGTTTACTCCCATTAACCCCCAATGGGGAATAGATACCGCCTCCGCCTTTGCCGTTGTATATAATTCCCGGCAGATAATCGCTATGAACCTTGACTATATTTACTCCTTTGAACAGACCCTGGCCCATGAATTCATGCACGCTATAGAAAGGCGCATACAGCAGATGGTTTGGGATAATCAAATTGAAAACGGTTTCTTCCTTTGGGATGCTTTTCTGCCCGAAAATTATTATTATACCAATTCCTACCGTGCTCCTGACGGAAGCGAATATGACAGCTTTAACCGTCCAAAATATACCCCCTACGATTCGGACAGCTACGCAGATATATCCAACGTATATTTTGTAGACGGATATTCAACAACCTTTGCCAGCGAGGACATGGCCAGAATATTTGAAAACCTGTTCGCCGCTCAAAGCGAACTGCCCTATTTCTTTGAAAGCCCTAATCTGATGATAAAGGCCCAGTACCTTTGCGCCGTCATACGCGAATGCCTGCCGTCAGTCAGCTCTTCGGAAGAAGTTATCTGGGAAAGATTTGTGGAGCTTAAGCCGGTTGAATGGTTTGAAGAAAGATATCATATTGAGGCGGCAGGTTAATTTGTTTCATCCCTATCCAGGCATCCACAGGCTGCTTTAAACACCGCAGCGGCTTAAAGAAAAACCGTCTTAAGACTCTTGCAGCGTATAAACGGCGATTATTTACAATCTGAATGAGTTGGAATTATTTGATTAAGCGAGGAGATTAATTATGAACACGGCAAAATGGATATGGATTGATAAAAACGGGCCGCGCAAAAACTGCTATGCGCGTTTCTTTAGAGAATTTTTCATAAAACCGGATGAACAAAATCCAACAGGAGAAATCCGCATTTCGGTCTCGGATAATTACACGCTGTACCTGAACGGTAATTTTATTTCGTGCGGTCAATATAAGGACTATCCCGACTTAAAGCATTATGATTGCCTTAAGCTGGATCCCTTTCTCCAGATAGGAAAAAACGCTCTGGCCATAGACGTATATTATCAGGGAGAACAGAGCTTTCAATGCGCTCAGTCCACCCCCAGGCTCTGGTACGAGCTAAAGGCAGGCGATGAACTTTTTACAAGCGACGAAAACACCCTTTGCCGGCTCCTGACTGGATACCGGCAGGGGGAAATGGAAATGGTAAGCCCCCAGCTTGCCTATACTTTTGAATATGACGCAAGACGGGAAGCGGAAAATCAGCCCGAAGAAGCCAACCTTAAAAATTTTGCTCCTGCAGTCAGCATCACTGACCATTGGAATACCCGTCTCTCTCCCCGTCCCATAAATAAAACCATTATACAGCCCGCTGTTAATTCCTGTATCATTGCCCAAGGCGTATTGCTGGAACCACCCCAAATTGATGGGGAGCAGCAAAGCTCAACGGCAACGCCTGCAAAGCGCATATATTACGATTTAACAGCGCCCCGTTACGTTCAAGAGCTTATAGCTCTACCCAAAACCCATCCCCAGCCCAAGGCCTTTGATGCGCCCGGCCTGCCCCTTCCGTCTGACGGATACACTTTACAGGCTCCGGAAAACTACGACGGCTGTTATGTTATAGTAGATTTGTCCGCTGAATACGCCGGCTACCCGCTAATAGACATAACAGCGCCCGAAGGGACAGTGTTGGATATAGGTTACGGGGAACATCTGGAGGACGGCAGAGTGCGCTCTTTTATCGGCGGGCGTCATTTTGCTTTTCGCTATACGACACGCGCAGGCAGGCAAAAATTTATTAATTATTTTAAGAGAATTGCCGGAAGGTACCTTGAAATGCATATTCGTTCAAGCGAGCAGATAACCGTACACAACCTATCAATTCTGCCTGAAGAATATCCTGTTAAGCGTGAACCATATCCTATGGGATTAACCGACGCTCTAGGCAGACGCATCTGGGACATTTCAGCCAGGACTCTTGAATTATGCATGCATGAGCATTATGAGGACTGTCCATGGCGGGAGCAGGCACTTTACGCCATGGACGCCCGCAATCAGGCTCTGTCGGGATATTATGCCTTTAAAGAATATGATTTTCCGGCTGCTTCATGGATGCTGATGGCCCAGGCTCTGCTTCCTGACGGGCAGTTAAGGATTACCTCGCCTACAGACAGCGAGCTTAGAATCCCCAGCTTTACATTTGCTTGGGCCGTAGCCTCGGCCGAATTGGCTGAATACGGCGGTATAGAGCGGATAAAATATATGCCCGCTCTTAATGAAATGCTAAATAAAGCTATTGCGCGCAGAAAAAATGGTCTGCTTTTAAATCCCGAAGGCGCGGAATACTGGAATTTTTATGAATGGTCTAACGGTCTTGCAGGGCACCTGGGACAAGCTGTACCCCAAAGTTATCCTGAATGTCCTTATAATGCCTTCTTCAGCGGAGCTCTTCAATCAGGCGCATATCTTTGCCGTACATTAAAGAATATTGAGCAAGCGGAAAAATATGAAAAGGTAAATAAAGAACTAAAAAAAGCCTTTTGCATTTTCTGGGATGAGGACGCCCAGGCTTACCGCACAGGAGAAGCAGGTGATGGACGGCCATACTCTGAGTTAACACAGGCATTGGCTCTTAAATTTAATCTTGTGCCATCAGAACGGGCCCAAAAGCTCCGAAAGCGTCTAGCCCAGCAAGATAATGGTCTTGAGCCTATAACTCTAAGCCACTATATTTATAAAATAGACGCCTTAATGCAGGAACCAGATATATATTTCAATACTGTATACAATGATATTTTAAAGATATGGGGCAGCATGCTTTTTAAAGGCGCAACTTCCTTCTGGGAAACACTGGATGGGGCAAATGCATTTGACAAAGCGGGCAGTCTTTGTCATGGATGGAGCGCAGCGCCAATATATTTCTTTGGCAAATGGATGGATGAAAACAATCTGTTTAACATTAAAAGTTAGCAACAGCAAAAAAGTTATAAAATAAGAGCGCGCATTATTGCCGCTTTGCGGCAATAATGCGCCGTGGGGCGGCGTTTGCGGCCGAATACGGCCGCCTGGGCCGAGCCATAG
>URYI01000069.1 GCA_900552055.1 uncultured Eubacteriales bacterium
CCTAAGGCTCGGCCTGCGGCCAAAGGCCGCAAACGCCGGCGGGGGATAAGCTGTATGTGCGGGGAACCTTTAAAAACTAAAGCTTTTCTTTAATAACCCAATTCCTGTTTTCTTATCTCCAGCGCCCTAATGGGCCGTTTAGTGGTAATATTAACCAGGCCCATTCCCATCATGCGCTTTAAATCCTCATCCTCGTCCACCGTCCAAACAGTAAAATTATAACCGTTCTGCCGTACATACTCCAGTAATTCAGGCGTAACCATATGATACTCCACGCATATAACCCTGTCCCGGTTATAGCCGTTTAAATAGGCTACCGCCTCCCTGAGCCGCGCATAATTGTCCGCCGAAGGAAAAATGCTGTTCCACCAGCCTGATATTTCCCCTGATTCCTTGAGAAATTGCGCATCCTCATTGCTGACCTGCCCGGTAAAATGTATTCTGTCTGCAACCGACATCCTTTTGGCCATCTCTATAACCGGTTTGACCAATCCGAAATGCTTTACATCGCAGTTTATCAGCACGCTTTTATACGGCCGCACCATTTCAAAACAGGTCTTAAGCTCCGGCCTGCTTGCGGGATCGTCCACTGCGTCATGGGACAGGTACAGCAATTCACCGTCATTTTGAATATCTATTTCCACAATTTCAGCGCCGCTTGAAAGCGCGGCTTCTATATGCTCAATACTGTTCCAGGGCGTGCCCTCGCATCCGGTATGGGCTGTAATATAGGTGTAATTCTCCTTAAGTTTCTGATTAAAATATTTATCGCACTTATCCATTATTTTATCCTTTCTCCGTCTCCTACTGTAAAGCAATAGCAGCCGCTGCCTATTTCCTGAGCTGATGCGTATTCAACGTTTGCCGCGTCCTCAGAATAATTAACGGGCAGGTAAAGCTGTGCCTTTACGCCGAAGGGTATATTGAGATATATATGGAACGCGCCGTATTTGCGCACCCAGCGCACGCCTATATCTCCTTTTATTGTATTAATCCGGCACTGCGCGCTTAAAAGTCCCGTCGGGAAATAGGGCTGGATTTTGATTTCCGAGCAGCCGGGCGCAAGCACGGATACGCCGCAGATATAGCCGTACAGCCATTTGTCCACCGAAGCGTACATTGGGTGGGAATGTGAATTCATGGTAGGATTCTTTTTAAGCTCAAAGCGTTCCCATATAGTTGTTCCCTCATTTTGAATGGAATAGCCGTAGGACGGATATTTATCCAGCGTCATAAGAGTATAGGCGTCATCCACATATCCATAGCGGGTGAGCATCTCCACCATATAGCGCAGGCATATGCTGCCCGCTGTAAAGCGGTAATTATTAGCCTTAAGCTGGCTGCGCATAAACTCAGCGGCCTTAGCGCGCCCTTCTTCGGGCAATATATCCAGCCAGAGCGCAAAGGCCTGGCAGGCGTCCGAACCTGTGCCCACCTTTCCCGTCTGCGCGTCAAACCACTTATTTAAAAACGCTTCGCGCACCTTCAAAGCGGTTTGAGCATATTTGTCGCTTTCTTCGCTTTTACCCAGAGAACGCGCAAACCTAGACAAAAGCAGGCAGTTATAATAGGAATAGCCTGTAGAGAGCAATTCGCCCGGAGTCACAGCCGAATAGCACCGCTCGGCGTCTATGCAGGCGTAATCAGGCGAAGCCCAGTCCCCATTAAGGGTAAAATTCAGAATATAATCCTCCGAACGGCCCAAAAGATAGTCCTCCCAGGCCTTAAAATGCTCGTAGCCCTCACGCACCAGTTCCTCGTTTCCGGCAAAGAGCAAGCTTTGCTGCCCTGCTATAAGAAAAGAAGAGCATATGGGATCGGCCGGACGGGCGCTGTATATATATGGATTGGTATAGGCTATCATGCCGTCCTGCTGGTCGTTGATTATATCCCGGACGGTTTTGGTGAACAGGCGGCTGATATTAAAATTATAAGGCAGCGCTTCAAAGCGGGGAGTAAGGTCGTTAATCCAGGCCATGCGCTCGTTGCGCTGCGGGCAGTCTGTGAAAATGCTGTAGATATTGGATTTTTCGGTCTGGACACAGTTTTTATGTATGCGGTTGAGCATAGGATTTCCGCATTCAAAAAAGCTGCCGCTGGCCATATCGCTGTAAAGCGCCACGGCCTCTATATCTTCCTCGCAAAAATCCTCATAGCCGTGTATCTGGGCATATCTGAAGCCGTGATAGGTAAAGGCGGGCATAAAATATTCATTATCATATTCCCGTCCCGAAGAGATAAATTCGTCCCGCGCCTTTACCCCTCGCAGAGGCGCCATATAGAGCGTGCCGTCCTCGTCCAGCATTTCAGCGTGCTCAATAATGACGCTCTGGCCGCACTGCATTTTTTTAGGCAGGCGCAGGCGGCAGACTCCCGCTATATTCTGGCCGAAATCCACTACAGCCACGCCAGGCTTGGGCCAAAAAATGCTTACCGGCTTATAGGTTTCATGCATGGTTATAGGCTCGGCGGCATCGGCGTGCATTATCCCCAGACAAGGCGCGTCCTCTACCGTCAATTCTTCCTCCCTGCCTTCAAGGCGCTCGTCATACACCATGCCGTCATAAAGGTTGGCTTCAATAATGGGAGTGCGGCGCGCTTTCCATTCATAACTGCCGGTATGCAGCCATTTTACGCTGCCGTCCGTGAGCGTCAGCTTTATGGAGGCGCTTAACTGGGGCGTGCCGAAAAATTCTATCTCCCGCCGTATATGGTCAAAAATAAATTGGCTGTCCATGCGCCGCCATCCGTCAGCCACCGTTACGGCCACGGTATTAACGCCCTCCTTAAGCAGCTGTGCTGCATCCAGCACCTCATAGCAGCATAATTTTGCAAAATTAGTATAGGAGGGAGCCAGTTCGCCCCTTTTAAGGGGTCGGCCGTTTACGCTTACCCTATGATAGCCCACGCCGCACACAAACAGCACGCAGCCCGCTATATCCCCGTTATTTTCAAAACTGGTATAAAACTGAGCAGGCACGCGCACCTTATCTTCCTTTACAGCTATCCATCCCGCCTGCCAGTCCATACGGCCCGCAGTAAATTCTTTAGGCTCGGACCATGCGCTCAAATTGCCGTGATTATCTTTAATCCTGACACGCACGCCGTAAATTTCGCCCGCCTCGAAGGGCGGACCTGCATACTGCGCCTTCTGTTCCCGGTTAAGCGCCGCGGCATTCCATATTTTCCCGCCGTTCTTTTTATTGACCTCTATTTCATAGCCCGCCTGCTCCGAATTATTTAATTCTGAAACGGCGCTCCATGAAAACATGGGAAGGTCGTTGTCAATAACGTCATACTCCGAATAATCCACATACACCTTTTTAACCCTGAGCATAATTTTTCTCCTTCCGCCCATAAAATACTGCTTAAGCCGCCGGGCGTTAAACTGCTTTTAAGCATCGCGCACGGCGGCCTTATATTATTATTCATATGGCTAACATTAATGTATAAGGGATAATGCGCTCCAGCCGAAAAGCTGTCCTGTTTTCAGCGTTATAATCAGCTGCCGGTCTCCCCCTTACGCCTTTTCCGTCCGCCATAAAGCATCCCAAGGAATGAGGCCAAATAAGTTAAGAGCTGATTTGCGCCGCTGCATGGCGCAGAAACGGCATTTAACAGGCTCACATGGAGCAACAAACAGCAAGACAGGGACGTTCATCACTTCCTGACCGCATTATCCCGGTACTCTAATGCCGTCTTAATTGAAGCGTTAAACTGATTTTTTCTTATTCTTAATAACAATAAATGCCACTATCCCCGCTATAATTACCACGGCTGCCACGGCCAGGACAATATATAGCGTATAATCGGCCGGTTCGTCTTCTTCCTCAGCCGGAGACGTCTGGGCGCCGGTATCGGTTGTCTGAGTCAAAGGCGCGGAGGCCTCCTGGCTGGGAGAAGCCGCTTGCTCCGAAGAATCAACATCCGGCTCTGTCGGCTCGGCTGTTGGTTCGGGCGTGGGCTCAGCGGTAGGTTCAGGCTCAGTGGCAGTATAAACGGCGATATTGTCAAATTCCAGGGCTGAACCCCGCTCGGCCAGCGCAATGACATTGCGCACAGAGAGCCGGGAATTTTCCACGCTTAAAAGCTCGCTGCCTTCCGCGTCCTTAACCGTAACGTTTTTATAAAATTCGTACTGCATTGTGTCGTCAGTATCCTGGGGATATGTTACAACATTGCTGTATTCAACCGTAGCGAACAGCTCGCCGTTTATATAACAGCTTACCTCTCCGGCATTATTGTCCCGGAAGGTATAAGTATTCATCTCATTTTTGATATCAAAATCAACCGGTATGGCGCAGTTGCGGTGCGAAACAAATATACCGTCCTCTTCAAACACAGCTACGTCTATCCTGAGCGTATTTTCATCTCTGGCTGTAACGCAGAAGCCGCTTCCCCCCATGCCGTTCCAGCTTACCGACTGGCCGCCGTTCTGAACGTAATAGGTGGAGCTGCAGAAAAGCATTTCAAAATCCTGATAGGCCGGGTTGACCCTGTAAATAGGTTCACAGCCTTTAATGAAGATTCCGTCCTGACCGCCCGCCATTTTAAAATCCACGCTGAAGGCGTATTCCTGCCCTTCCAAATCGTTAGCATACTGCATCTGAAATTCATGATGGCCGCCGCCCTCAGGCGAAGGAATGGAAACTATATTGCCCTCCCCGTCCGCCGTAATAAAGGCTATGGCCGCGCCGTGCAGCAGCCAGTCGGCAGTATCATCGCTTAAATCTATGGTATTTCCCGCTTCGTCCCCGTCAAAATCAGCCTGCGACTGAAGGTACAGCCCCTCGAGCAGTTCCTCCTCCGGCACAGCCAGGCCTGCGGGCACAATTCCCAGCAGAACGGCGCAAACAGCCAGAACCAGCAGTCCTTTCAGCTTATTTAACATTTTACTCATACTCCATACCTCCCATCCGCACTGAGGCGGTGTTATTTAATTATTCTCCTCTGGTCCAGTGGCGCAGAATAATTTCCTGCGCGCGGGGATGCACTATCCGGTTGGTCGCCAGCAGAGAGGTGATATTTTCATAATTCAGCGAACTTCCGTAAAAATCGCTGACCCAGCCGCCCGCCTCCTGAAGAATAAGCGCCGCCGCTGCGTAATCCCAGGAAAACAGGCGCATCTCATAGAAAACCTCGGCCCTGCCGCAGGCCACATTGCAAATATCCAGAGCCGCCGAGCCGCTTCTGCGCACGTCCTCCGCTGCCTGGCACATATCCCGCGCAATTAAGAAAGTGTTGTTTAACAGGTCGTAGTCATGCGAGGCAGTTCCTATGCAAACGAGAGAGCGCTCAAACGTATTTCCGCTGACATGTATGCTCTTGCCGTTTAGGTAAGCGCCGCAGCCCGCAGCGGCATAGAAAAGCTCGTCGTCCGCAAGCGAATAGACCGCTCCGAAAAGAGTTTCCCCGCCCAGGACATAGGCCACGCATACCGCGCAGCTCGCATAATCATGCAGGCAGTTAGTAGTGCCGTCAATGGGGTCTATGATAAAAAATTCATCATGATAGTTAAATTTTTCCGAAGTCCCGTTATTCTCCTCGGCAATGAATTTGGCCGCGGGATAAAGTCTCTTTAACTGCTCGCATAAATAGCTCTGGATATCTAAATCCATATTGGTAACATAATTGCATTTGCCCTGCTTGGACGAAACGCATGCCACGGCATTCCTGCCCTTTAAAAAAAGCGTTCTCGCCTGCCTGACAACTGCAAGGATATCCGCAAACTCCTCCATGCTCCGTGTGTATTTTAATGAGTTGGTGGTCATAAAGTCAATAGCCCCTTTTAAAAAAGGTAATTAAAATCAAGGGCGGCATTCTTTTAAAATACGCCCGAAGTTCCAGCGCGAACGCATAATCAGCTATGTTCCGGCGCGCTTGGCGCGCCGGAACATAAGCCTAAATTATTTATTGGAAAAACGCTTCTTAGCGCCCACTGCCGCCGCCGCGCACAGCGCCGCAGCACAAGCCGCCGCAAAGATTAATATGCTTGCGTCTCCGTTGCTGCCCGTATTATCAGTATCCTTCATCCAAACCATAAAATTGTCATAATACAGCGTTCCGTATTCTCCGTCGGCGCGCAGATTGCCTCCAAAGAAAGCGTAAGGCGAGAAACCATCCAGTTCGCTTAAAGGAAGCTCAACCAGCACATAGCCTTCAAAGTTTGCAGGAAGGAGGAAATCGCCCGAAGCGCGCATCACGCCTTTTACCGGTTCGCTGCCGTCAGACGGCACAAGGGTGTAGGCGCATTCTCCCGGAGGAGTAATTACCTGATTGCCCTCGGCAATGTAGCCGTACGGTCTTACCCACTGCCCGCTTCCGTTATTCTTTATATAGAAACCGTAGCCCTCGGCGGCATTATAGACGTCCTGGCTTATCTCCTTACCCTTCTGCTCAACCTTAGCCTGCGTCCAGGCCTGACCCGAAGCCTGGCTTACGGCAAGCTGGCCGTTTTCTATACTGTATTTATTATAATCGTCGCTCTGCCATATGGTAATATTCTCGTTGGAGAAATCCTCATACACAAACGCTCTGTAGCCCGCGAGGCCCTGAAGCTTTACCATGTCGGACAAATCGGGGGTAGGCAAGGCGCTGGCTGACGCGGGCGCCTCGGACGTCTGGGAAACCGGCTGCGTTGCAGCGGCAGTTGTTCCTGCGGCTGTAGTAGTAGCCGCGCTGGCAGTAGTCTCTTCAGAAGCGGTCTGCGTTGCCGCAGGAGTAGTAGCCGCGGGTGTATCAGTAGCCGCAGGAGTGGTAGCTGCGGGGGTATCAGTAGCCGCAGTCTCAGGGTCTTCGGCCCAGATAAGGAAATTATCAAAATATATCGGCGCGCTCTGGCTGGCATTTAAATTGCCGCCCACCATTGCATAAGGCGAAAATCCTTCAAGGGTGCTTAAGGGCAGCTTAACCAGGACATATCCTTCAAAAGCGCCTGAAATCAGGAAATCACCTGAGGCTCTCATAGTACCCGTTACAGGCTCGCTCCCGTCAGCAGGAACAAGTATATATTCAGTTTCACCCGGAGGGGTAACCACCTGATTGCCATCAGCAATATAATAGAGAGGACGTATCCACTGGCTCGCGGTCTGCTTTATATAAAAGCCATAGCCCTGCGCAGCATTGCTTTCAATATCCCTTATGCTGTGACCCGCCTGCTCTATTTTGCCCTGGGTCCAGGGGGTCCAATTTGTTATGGCAAGCTGTCCGTTTTCAATGGTATATGTGTTGGACGAATTGCTTACCCACATACTCAGTCCGTCATTTGAAAAATCCTGATAGACGTATGCCTTATAGCCAGTCAGACCTTCAACGTCAACATAGGCCGTAGGCAGCGGCTCCTGGGCCGCGGTAGGCGCTATGAACACCGTGCAGAGCATTAACAGGCACACGCTCAGCGCAACAGCTAAAAATCTTTTCATAAAATTCTCTCCTTTTCTTATTTAATGCCCGGGACGCACTGCGCGCCCCGGCTATTATAAACAACTGACAAATTATACTGCGGCTGGCCTGCTCTGCGCTTAGCTAACAGGCCAGCCGGTCTAAATGAAATTATCTCATGCTGTAAACATGCTCCAGCAGCGCCTGATTTACCATATCGGCTACCGAATCAAAATACTGCTGAGGGCTCTTTCCGCCGTCAAAGAACTCGCGCCGTCCCGAATACCATATAACGGTAGCGCAGTTGCCGCCGTCAGTGCCAACGGGCACCCGCTGATAAAGCCGGTAATTTGCCGAAACAGCATATTGCGAAACAGTTTTCAGCGTATTGACAGATCCTTCATCAAGCGCTATTTCGCTTATTTCAACATCTATTTCCGCCTTTATTTCCTCTGAATCCTTAGCGTAATAGGGACGTACAAATTCGTTCAGCAGTTTTACGCATCCTGCGGGATTAGCATGCCCTTTGTATACGCCGAAGGGATTATATTCTATAACAGCCGAGGTGTAATCATCCGCCTGCGGGCCTTTGGGAATATAAAGGATTCCGTAATCCATTCCCTTTGTATCCTGGTCGGCGGCACGGGCAGCCCAGGTACACATCATTGCCAGCTCTCCCCTGAAAAATGCGGCCGAGAGGTAATTGTCTCCCTGGTAAAGCTCGGTATTGACAGTACCTTCATTGGCCATGTTCAGCAGAAAATCCCATGCTTCTATGGCGTTATGCTTATTGCCTGCAAACTGCTCTATAACCGTACCGTTATACTCTGTTTTTTCAAAGAAGGCCGCATTATTGGAATATACAAAATTTTCTATTGTCTGGCCAAAGGCCGTGCCGTATACGCCCTTATCCATATCGGTGGTAGCGGCGGCTATTTCACGGAATTTATCCCATGTCCACTCACCGTCCGCCTGAAGCTGATAGAGCACATCATCGTCATAGCCCGCGTCAGCCAGCACCTGCCTGTTAAAGAAAGTTACCTGATAGTTGCCTACGCTGGAATTATAGGGAACGGCGAAATACAGCTGTCCGTTATAGGTGCAGCTTTCCTGGGAAATCTGGTCCCAGTACTGCTCGTCTGTAAAATCAGCTATATCCGCATACTCTCCTATTGGAACAAACAAATTTCCAGCTGTACCTTGATAATTGAAAATTCCCACCTGCGTCCAAGAGGCGCCGAAATCCAAAAGATCTGTCATGGGCCTGCCGGCATAAGCAGAAGCGCCTATTTCTGTAGTCCAGGTGTCTGCAGATTCAGGACCGATATATCTTATGGTTATGCCGTAGGTTTGCTCCAAGTTTTCCTTCATTTCAGCCTTCTGCCGCTTATATAATTCAGTATTGTTAGGGAAGGGATCCTCTTCAGTAATAGCCCAGGCAAAATATCTGTATTCCTCGCCCGCGTTAAATATCCCCTCGGCAGCGCCTGCGGAAGCCTGCGTGCTTTGGCCGGCGGCCGTATTAGTAGGCGCTGGCGTTGCGCTGGGGGCCGTTTCCTGGCTGCATCCAGCGGCTGTACCCGCTAAAATGAGCAGGGCCGCAAAGCTGATCAGTGCTCGCTTAAATAACTTCATTTATTCAACCTCCTTATCTTGATTTTATTATATTGGATGAAAATACGGATTACAAGACATGCTTTTTTAGGGTTCTATAAAAATTATTTATAATTGGCTCTGGACTGCCGCGGCGCAAATCCCGCAAAGCAGGGATAAATAAAGAACGCACAGCATTTATATATGCCTGCGTCCTTTAAAAGAAATATGACAATATAATATAATTTTAATATGACTAGATGTTATGTAAAGATAATTTTACTTATACTTATTCTTCCTCATCCCTGTCTGTGCGCTTCACTGCCTTTGTAGCCATTATAACCGAATCCTGCATGTTCCAGTCCCTAAGCACCGTAGCCAAGGTTAACCCGCGGGGCAATTTAAGGGTATATCTGTGTCTGAAAAGGCGGTTGCCCTTTTCATCTGTTTCGTCTTTATTCCCAAGGTATTCTATGCCGACTACCTGTATAAGCCGGGTATCACAGTATTCAAATATAAATTCTGTCATCTCCTTATGGTTTATAAAGGTTACATCCACATCAATAATACCCTTGAGGGCGGTCATCTTCTGCTCTAAATATTTAAAGCTTATCGTAACTATTAAGGAGGCGGCAAGCACAGCAAAGCTTATCTTGAAATAGCCCATGCCTATGGATAAACCCATACAGGCCGTTACCCACAGCGTAGCGGCTGTAGTAAGCCCAACTACTACCGAATTCCTGCGCATCTTTATTATAGTGCCGGCGCCCAAAAAGCCCACAGCTCCAACCACGCCAGCCGCTATGCGCGATATATCCACCCGTACCTGCTCTTCATGCAGCGCTGCAATTTCAAACCCCATTTGACAGGTTATCATTGAACAGAGCGCAGCGCCTATGCAGACAAGGGCATGCGTACGCATACCGGCGGGATGATTGGATATTTCCCGTTCAAGCCCTACTATAGCACCGGCAAGCATTGCAAAACCCACGCGCAGAAAAATTTCCAGCCAGGTTAAAGAAGCATTGGTAAGCATTAAAACAAAAAACCTCCGTTTAAATTTTATGTTACTATATTATATTTATTTTCGGGTATAATGCAATATAAACATTTTTGGGGCAAAATAAAATTTATTTATATTAAAAGTTATTGGGGTGCGAGAAGGGGCGGGGGGTGGGGGTGG
>URYI01000070.1 GCA_900552055.1 uncultured Eubacteriales bacterium
GCAAGGCGCTTGAACGACGTGTACTGGACGTACGCGGAGCGAAAAGCAACACAGCAGGACACGAAAACAGCCCTGCCCTGACCGTATATGCCCTTGTCAATTTAGGGTAGGTACAGGTAGATTATTAAGAGTTTCAAAACTCCTTATTTTATTGGAGGCATAATATTATGAATACTGGCACTATAGTAATAATTGCCGCGGCGCTTCTCGCTCTGGTAGTTGTAATTCTGCTGATAACCAAAGTGATAAAATCATTTTTGGCTTTAATCCTGCTGGTTGTTATAGCTGTCGGAGGATATCTTGGCGTCAGGTATCTCAATGAAAAGACCAGTCTGAGCGACAACGTGCCTCAGATAGCCGCTGCTTTCCGGGAGATAGAATATAATCATCCCGAAATAACGGGGATACAGGATAATTATATTTACAAGGATTTAGGTATTTCCATATTTTATTTTGTTGACGGCGAGCGGGATGACGCTTTAATTCAAGAGGTGCTTGACCAGACGCGCGAAGCTTTGCTGAGCGAGGAAAATTTTGCGGCGCTGCTTGAGCAGTTTGACGGCAACGTGCCGGAAAGCATAGGCGTTGTGTTTAAATTCAATAAGCTGGATGTTGCCAGCTATACGGCGGAGCGTACTGCCAGCGAGGATACCTCCCAGCCTGACGGACTTTATACGGCATTTGATTATTCAGAGGATAATTAGCTCTTTACATAGAGTTAGTGCGCAAGGGATAATGGGTCTTTAATAGATGAATTTGCGTCTCTGCTGCATTGCTTTCGCTCCATCATGGCTGTTACATAGTTACATACCGTTCAAGCGCCTGCGGGGACGTAAATCAGCGCTTTTTTGGTAATGCGGCCCCAGCTTTTGGAATTTTACCCGCTATCCAAGCAGACGGGCAAGGCGCGCGGAACTCTGCTCCGACTGAGGATAACACAGACAATGGGGAATTTTACAGGAAGTATGCGGGTTATTCCTTTTAGGTTAACCTTATTAGTCCCCAAGGCATAGTAATACGGCCCGCTTTGAGCGGGCCTTTTGTTTGCCTGTCCAAGGCGTTTTATGATATAATCAGTAAAAATAAAGCAAAATAAAGGAGAAGGCCATGCCTCGCTTGGAAACAGTTATATTGGATTTGGACGGTACGCTGACAGATTCGGCTCCCGGCATCATTAATAGTATTAAATATGCGGTAAAAAAGCTGGGTTATAGGGAACTGACTATGCCCGAACTGCGCTCATGCGTAGGGCCGCCGCTGGCTGAGCATATAATGGAGATTTTGGATATTTCGGATGAGGAAAGCCTGGAGTTTTTAAAGGCATACCGTGAATATTTTGCGCAAAAAGGCATATATGAGAATGATGTGTACCCCGCAGTACCCGCCATGCTTTTGCAGCTGAAGGAAATGGGGATCAGGCTCATGCTTTGCACGGGCAAGCCTGAACCATATGCACGGGAGGTTTTACGGCATTTTGCGCTAATAGATTATTTTGAAGATATTTTAGGACCTACCTTTGACGGCAAATATAATGATAAGGCGGAGGGAATGGCTGAACTGCTGAGGCGCTCCGGTGCAAAAAGCTGTCTTATGGCGGGGGACAGGAAGTATGACATTATAGCTGCAAAAGCTAATGGAGTTATGAGTGCAGGAGTGCTGTGGGGTTACGGAACAAGGGAAGAGCTGGCGGAATACGGAGCGGATTATATTGTTGCGTCGCCAAATGAGCTGGCTGAACTGATAAGAACTTTAAATTGCATTTAGTTTTTGGGAAAGATTTGGCTCTAATCGGAGGCCGGGGAATGCCAGGGGGCGGCGCGGAGGCGGCCAAAGGCCGCCTGAGGGTTTGCGCTGAAGGCGCAAACCCTTGATTTTGGCGCAATGCGCCAAAATCCCGCGCCGCCCCTCTGGTATTCCCCGGTCCCGATTAGAACGGTCCAGAGCGCAATAACAGTCCAGGGAGGGACGGCGTTTGGCAGGCAAAGCCTGCACAGGGCCGAGCTTGCGCTCGGCCCTGCGGCCGTTTTACGGCCGCAAACGCCGTCCCACCCTGGACTGTTATTGCGCTCTGAGTTATTTATCCTGCAAATTTAAGCCATATTATATTCATATGAAAGCCTTCCAAGCGGCAGTACAGAGCCGGTTACATAGTAATCCATAATATCGTCCCTTTCTGCAACCGAATCTGCCATTTTAAAATAAAAGCTATCCTGCTGGTTCATGCCGATAAGCTCACGGGGCACGGAAATAAACATGAAATTCTCGTTTATTTTCATCTCAGCTTGGCCTACCACCTCGCCGGTAAAATCAGCGTTCAACTTAACTATGTCAGTTGCTGTATCCGAGCCTGAGCGGTTCAGAACATATTCATATCCGTTCCAGCCCTTGGCTGACGGCTCGCCCGTTCCAATAAAGAGGTTCATCCAGTTATCCGCTTCATTTCGGGCAGAGATAGCTTCTTCAGTTCTTATCATAAAGTATATATTGCTGTCGTCATGGGCAATGCGCACTTCCTGAATATTGTTATCCGGATATGAGGTGCGGTAGGTGATGCTGTTGTCTACGCTGGCTCCTACCCGGCGTATGGCCTTTTTGCCCATTTGCCTGTATACTGCGCTTACGTCATACCATTGCTCGTAAGAGCCGCTGATATCTATAGTCTGCGCTTCATATGCCTGCGCTTCCCCTGTAAATTTGTAGTCGCGCATGTTTTCAATCATCTGCAAATAATAATTATCCCCATATGTACCGTTAGCCATTTCTATGGAGAGAGAGTATTCCAGGGTGGCGGTATCGCATAGCATATATTCTCCCATATAGGATTGTTTTATAGCCGTCCAGAAATTCCATGCCACAAGGAATACCGTGTCGGGGCTTTCCTCTATAATCTGATCCCAGCAGGCCTGGAAATAGGTGCCCTCCATAACTCCGTTTTCAGCTTCCTTTCCCAGTACAGGATCGTATGCGCGGCTCCAGTTGTTTGCGCCGCGGGTAATGCTGAAGGAAAAGGGGATTTCAGGATGGCTGGCAACGGCGGCGTTCATAAATGTGCCCAAAGAGGTGTCCCTTACGGGCAGGGGCTGCGTCCATTCAATCCAGCAGTAGCCGGTGTCCTTATTGGGATCGTATTGGGGCCATCCCTCCCGCAGATAATCATCCGGCCAGCGGGGTTCAACGAAATAGAAGAAATCCAGTATTTCCTGGCTTAGGGGTTCAAAATCAGAAGATGAGAAATCGGTTACTCCCCGGCCCGAAGCCTCCGCTATGTCCTTTTCGGTGTCGGTATAGGCAATTATAACAGGTTTACCGTCTTTCATATACCAAGAATCTTTGTATTCAGTCAGCGAATAAATATCCTTGTAAGCCTCCCGAACGGTTTTATTATTGAGAGAATGAATGTAAAGCACTACCTGCGGCGCGTCCCATCCATCCTGACGCAGTTCGGTGATATATTCCATTGTGGACTTCAGCGCATCGTTGTACATCCAGCCGTTAGTGCAGTCCATGACTATGTAGTCTATGCCGGCGGCAGTGAACTGGTTAACGTGGTTTTTTATAACATACAGATCGGTTGATTTGTAATAGCCGTAAAGAGGCTCGCCCCACCAGTGCTCAGTGTTGTTTGGGCTTATGGGGGTGTCCTCATGGAAAATTATATCCGCGCCGTATTCAGCCATTATCTTGCTGACATCATATATGCCTGAAATATTGCCTGCATGGAAGCCGTTGGCCTGAGTATAAAAAATTCCTACCGATTTGTCTTCAAGCTGTGAGCCTGCGGAGCGCAGCACCCGTCCTAAATCATCCACGCTTACTATGGATGAAACATCATAGCCCTTATCGCTGTTTTTATCCAGCGCTTCATACCAAGTATACGGGTCATCCTGGGTGGGCAGTGTGGCCGCTGCGCTGTTGCCTGCTTCACCTGAATCGGCAGTTTGAGTGGGAGACAGTCCGGTCTGAGAGGGAGAAGCCTGCGTGCCTGTTTGTTCAGAACAGGCCGAAGCGCCCAGCACCAGAAACAGAGCCATTGCCAATGCTAAAAGTTTTTTCTTCATGAGTTGCTCCTTTCTTATTATAGCGTCAGCGTACAAGGGATACCGCGCATTCCTTTTGTAAATTTGCCTGTTTTCTGTGTCGTTCCCAGTGGGTGCAGAGCTTCTTGAGCTTTCTTTGCCGGCCTTGAAAGCAGTCAAATTTTAAGGACTGAGACCGCAGAGCCAAAATGTGCTGATTTGCCGCCCTGTCGGGCATTGGGGCATATGTACCGGGCTGCGCATGAAGCATAAGCAACACGGCAGGGAGGCAAATCCGGCCGTTTTTTACCGTCTTATCCCCGTAACTAACACTAATTTTATATAAATATATCCGCCCGGCTGGGCGGATATATTTACTGCTTAAATTATTCGGCCATTTTGTATTCATAGGACATGCGGCCCATGGGCATGACAGAACCTGAAACGTAGTATTCCATGATATCGTCCGGAACTGCTACCGAGTCGGCAGCTTTGAAGTAGAACTGAGTTTCATTTTCCATGCCTATGAGGTTCCTGGGCACCGAGATAAACATCCGGTTCCCGTCTATCTTCATTTCAGCCTGGCCCACCACTTCGCCGGTAAAATCAGCGTTGAGCTTGACTATGTCGGTCGCCGTATCCGAGCCTGAGCGGTTGAGCACATATTCATAGCCTTCCCAGCCCTCCAGGGCAGGCTCCCCTGCGCCTATAAAGAGGTTCATCCAGCTGGGGTTGCCCTCTTCGCGCGCGGATATATCCTCCTCTGTGCGCAGCATGAAATAGATGTTGTTATCGTCATGCGCTACGCGTATCTCCTGGATGTTGTTTTCGGGCAGAGTGGTGCGGTAGGTGATGCTGCCGTCCACGCTGGAGGATATTCTGCGGTACGCGTCCTGGCCGATCTGGCGGTAAACCCCTTCGGTTATATACCATTGAGCATATGAGCCGTTGATGTCAATGGTCTGGGGCTCGCGCGCGGGGGCCTCGCCCGTAAATTTGTAATTGCGGATATTTTCAGCGCTCTGCATGTAATAGTTGTCCTCATAAGCGCCTCTGGCCAGCTCTATGGAGAGGGAATATTCCAGAGTAACGGTATCAACATACATGTATTCGCCGTTCTGATAGGGCAATTTAAGTACGGTCCACATGTTCCAGCTTACCAGCATGATGGTGTCCGGCATGGTTTCCAGCACCTGGTCCCAGCAGGCCTGGAAGTATGTGCCTTCCATTACGCCGTTTTTGGAGTCCATTCCCAGCACGGGGTTATATGCGCGGCTCCAGTTCTGTGCGCCGTGGGTGATGCTGAAGGAGAAGGGGATGGCCGGATGGCTGGCAACGGCAACGTTCATATATGAGCCCAGCGAGGTTTCTCTTACAGGCAGGGGCTGGGTCCATTCGATATTGGTGTAGCCGGTCTTTTTGTCCGGGTCATATATGGGCGTGCCAATCAGGCTCGGCAGAGTGTCGTTGGGCCAGCGGGGCTCAACAAAATAGAAGTAGTCCAGTATCTCCTGGCTTAAAGGATCGTAATCAGAGGAGGAGAAGTCGGTTACTCCCCTGGTGGCCGCTTCGGCCTTGTCCTTTTCGGTGTCGGTATAGGCAATAATTACGGGTTTTCCGTCTACTTTGTACCAGGCTTCCTCGTAATCGGGATTGCTGTACATGTTGCTGTAAAGCTCGCGCACCGTCTTATTATTAAGAGAGTGTGCGTAATATACCACCTGGGGTGCATCCCAGCCCTGCCCGCGCAGCTCCACTATGTATTTAAGAAGATTACCCACAGCGGCAGGGTAGGTCCAGCCGTTGGTGACGTCCAGAACTATATAGTCTATCCCTGCGGCAGTGAAGAGTTCCACATGCTTTTTGGCTATATATGAATCAGCTGATTTATAATAGCCGTAGAGGGGCTCTGCCGCATAATGGTATGCGCCGGCAGGACTTATGGCATTGTCAGAAAAAAACAGCACTTCTTCAGCCTGGGAGCCGTATTCCGCCAGGATTTTTGATATATCGTAAATTCCGCTTGTATCATGGAAACCCAGGGCGGCGTTATAAAATATACCCACAGTTTTGCTGTCATCCCTGGCTTCGGCTGTATTTATGACCCTGCCCAGAGCGTCCACGCCGGTTATATTTAAAACGTCGTAGCCTTTAACGGCGCCCCGGTCATATTCCTCCAGCCATTCAAAGGGATTTTCCTGGTCTATGACGGTTGGTTCGGGAGTAGGCTCAGGCGTCGGCGTAGCGGCAGCGCCGGTTTCGGGCGCAAGGCCGGTGCTGGACGGAGAGCTCTCAGTGCCGTCAGGCGAGCACGCGGCCGCAGAAAGGGGCATGCACAGCGCCAAAAGACAAATTAGCAGTTTTTTCATCATGTGTTAGGTCTCCTTGTTTAAAGTATTATTATTTATCTACAAACAGCGTTAAACAAGCGCCTGTCTATGAGCCGGCGGGTATTATTCAGCACAGGTATTATTTTGAGTTTGTAAAAACAATACTGGCATAATACCCTATTATTATTTTAATATATCCTACATTAATTTTCAAGTCCTTTTATTAATGTATTATAGCACAATTCTAAGAAGTGATATTTTTATTTGCACATATGCTTTCCTCGGTTTACCAGTAACTATACGCCTCAAAATGTGATAATTTCTTCATTTTCCGCGTTATTTTCCCTCGGCGTACTCCAAGGTTCGCTTTTTTAGTCTGCCTTGAAAATGAAGAAATTCTATTCGTTTGAGATCCTAGAGTTGGAAGGCATAAAATTTGTGCCGGGTAAAGCGCGCAGAAACGACATGTGCCGGGCGCGCATGGAGCCAAAGCAGCGCGGCAGGACGCATATTTTATTGTCTTCTGACCGTATTCCTTGTAAACTGAGGGTATTGGATATTAAGCACTCCTTTGCCTTATGGTATTTTATTCTGTCAATCGGGCGCAGGGCTGTCAGAAAGGCAAGTTTATGCGGCTTAAGATTTAAAGCTCAGCTGGGAATGCTGCCTGCTTTAAAGCTGCGGCGGCAGGGGCTGCTTTTAAGCTGCGTGCTGTGTTTAGACGGAGATGGTTTTTGAATAAAAGCAGTTTAAGCCGCCGGGGGGAATAGAACTTAATTAGCATATAAAAATACAGCGGATAATAATGCGGGATAGCCGCGATAACAAATATATAAATTAGTTTTCTTAGTTTTGGTGTAAAAATAGTTATAATTGTGCATGTAATTTGCCATGGGAAAAAGTTATAATAAAATAGATGTGATTTACACATGCCGCTTACAAGAAGGAGGACTATAATGAAGAAAATAACTTTAAAGTTAACGGCGCTGGCAATAGTGTTTATTGTCATGCTGGCGCTGGCGAGCTGCAACGGCGACGCACTGCCCAGTTCCAGCGCTACATCTGCTGCAACTGACGGCTGGACCCCGTCTAATACTCTGCCTGCTGTTACTGAGGATACCCCCAAGCTGGATTCAGAAACGGGTTCCTATGTGCAGCAGCCTTCGGCCAGGGATTATTCCTACATGTGGTGGAAGAATGGCTTTAATAATCCGGCGGGAGGCGGGCAGCTCAATATACAGACAGGCTATTACGGAATGGCTGTCAATCCGTCCCAGGGCCAGATAATAAAACTGGATTCAATAAACGAACTGGTAACCCAGACAGAGGCTGGGACGGAAGATAATTCGCGCATAGACGGCATGAGTGCTGTGAGCATGGATTATAATGTCGCTATCGACGGAGAAACATATGAATTTTCCTTTGTAAAAAAGCCGGATGACAATAGTAGTGCTTATTCTCGTATACTGGAAACCGGGCGGTATATGCAGCGCATAGATATAATGCATTTGAGATATTCACAGCTGTCTGATGTGCTGGGGCGGCTTGAAATAGCTGCATTGCCTGAATATTTTTCGCTTGAGTATTCGATATTTTCTGATTATGAGATTGCGAACGCAGATTTGGAATTCAGTGTGACGCTTTCAGAGGAGTATGTGCACAGTGAAGCCAGCGGGGACAATAAGGTAATGACCTTTTTTAAGGATAACGGCAGCGGAATAACTTTTGTAATGCCTAATCGTGACGGCTGGTCCATCCGAGCCGAGGGTAATACGGTTTATTTCAGGGCCGAGAGCCTAGCTGTGCCCAAGAGCGAGTATACCGGCTTTAATGTAATAGTAATACCTGCTACTCAGGCTTCCTTGTCAAATGCGGATATATATTACGGCTCAGAGCAGGCTTCAGTCAGCGCTGTGCAGATTGAGCCGAGAGAAGGCAGGGAGCAGGACGTCGAATTTGATCCTAAGGGCTATGTGGCCATAAGCCTTAACCGTATGTTCAGCGCGTCGGGAGCGTCTTTTGTATCCAGCAGCAACCGCAACGCTTTGGACAGGCTGAAATTTACCATTGAGAACCCAACGGATGAGAATATCCGCGTGCCTTTACAGTTCTATAAGGACGCGCCCTTTGCCGTACAGGGCTGTTCGCCTTTTTTAAGGGACGCTGAAACAGGCGAGCCTATAGGCGTACAGGTGCAGCTTACCAAGAACTGGCATGATAATGCGGCTATAGCTGAGGATGATCCTCTTAAATTCTGGTCGGGCATATGGTTCCATGGATATACGATTATAGAGGTGCCTGCCAGTTCAAGCGTTACATATGAATTTACCATGACCTATGCTAATTGGGGCGGCGTTTATGCTTCCAGCCATGCTCAGATAAGCCTAGCCGGCTGGGGCGGCAATTATCAGCAGTGGGAAACCAGCAGTATTGGCGCTTTTTCTGAGGCGTTCTGCTATGACCCCGAAACAGCGCACGGGCGCGCATTTATAGACGATATACGGCCGTTGAATGTGGATAGCATGGGCGGAAAATACGGCTGGACCTCATGCAACGGCGGCGGCAATTTCCTATATTATAATGTAAACTACAATGCCTCTATGATGATGTTCCAGCAAGTACGGACGCAGTTTAAAAAGCAGGGCCCCAATTTGACCGAGGTTATTTATACGGGTGTCACCAGGGACGGCAAGGTTAAATTTGAGATAACAGCCAATCTGCCCCGTACAGATGATATGGCCAGGGTATATCATACGTTTAAGTATACCTTCCTTGAGGATGTTACCTTTGACCGTATGGCTTTCTATCAGTTCGGCGCAGACGATTATAACGACAATGTATGGATGACCATGGCGGTAGGGAACGATGACGGCCCGGCCAGCTTCACTATTGACGGAGAGACTTTTTCGGGTGAATTTGCGCTGCCCTTAAGCGATACTGAACGGTATTACGGCAGTGAGGACGTTATGCAGAGGATAGATATTGAGGGTGAAGGCCTGTGGTTTGCATATATGGGAGCGCAGAGGCAGGAGCATAAGTCGGGCCCTGACTCCAACCGGGCTTTGAATGTAATATCTTATAACGCTGTGCTCAACGGCGAAACTTATACAAAGCCGTCCTTCAATATTCGCTGCACTACTAATTATAATATACAGTGCAATCTTATAGAGCTTTGTCCTCCGGCAGCGGTAGGCAATACTATTGAAAAAGGCAGTACAGTTGAAGGCGTGGTTGAGTATCTTAATCTGCCCGTGAGCAAAGAAGCGTATTATGGTCCCAGTGAGGTTATGCAATCCATTCCGGAAGAGTATTTCAATACTTACCGTGCGGCATATTATTATGTGCTGGGCGGCAAATATACCACTGAAGCCAGCATAGGCGAAATAACAAAATCGGTGCCCATAACAGTTAAAACGGTGGAGGGAGACGTAGCTGCTCAGATAACCATTACAGGCGGCATAAGCTATGTTCCTATTACCTTTACCAATGTTCCTTCTTATTCGGGATATCGGCTTGAAAAGAAGGAAGGGGAACAATGGGTTATGGTGGATCAGTCGTATAACGGCAATGATTATTGGCAGGCCTGGTACGACTCGGATACTGCTACCTATGAGCTTACTTTTAATGTTGAGCATTCGGGAGATCCCGAAGCGGTGTATGAATATCGACTGGTTAAGCAGCAGAGCTGATATTTATTAATTATAAGTATACTTGTCTCAGGCTCCGCCTCAAAGGACGCTAAGCGTCCTTTG
>URYI01000071.1 GCA_900552055.1 uncultured Eubacteriales bacterium
TTAGCCTGATAAAAAATATATAAATATTTTAATCTTTGCAAATCGCCGCGCAGATAAAACTGCGGGCGGTTTTTTTATTCAATTTATAATTTAACGGTTAAATTTGCTTAGGTCAGTAAATAATAAACAAAAGATTGATTGGAGACTGTAAAATAATGAAAAAGCCAATGAAAGCTTTTACAGCTGCGGTATTTATAATATCCCTGCTGATATTGGCGCTGGTTTATCATAACGAATTAAATCCCAAAACTGCCGGCGGGTTTTACTGCTGGGCGGCCTCCAGTGAAAGGAAGAACTGTATGGATAATCAGAACAGAGAGCACAGCATTAATCAAAATATGTTTTTTTACGGAAATAATCCTGATGAAAAGGAATCGTATGTAAAGGGCTTTGCTGCCAGAGAGGAGAGAAAAGAAGAGAATGAAAAAGAGTGAAATGTCGCCCGACCAGCTGGCATATAACGAATTTGTAGAAAAAATCTCTCCAAAATCGCATATGGGCCGGGACTGCTTCAGAGCTTTCTGGGTAGGCGGGTTTATATGCGCTATAGGGCAGGGGATAGCCGAACTGCTTATTAACCTGGTTAATCTTGAGCAAAAAACCGCGCTTGCATATACATCAATAATATTAGTTTTTCTGGGAGCAACGCTTACAGGTATAGGCATATATGACGTTATAGGCAAATATGCCGGCGCGGGCAGCGTGGTACCCATAACGGGCTTTTCCAACAGTGTGGTAGCGCCTGCTATGGAATTTAAGCCTGAAGGCCTGATTATGGGCATAGGAGGCAAACTGTTTACAGTTGCCGGACCGGTTCTGGTTTACGGCATATCCTCCTCCATAATAGTGGGCATTATATATTGGATTGCCGGACTTATTGCGGGAGGCAGATGATGGGAAGGAAATTAGGAAAACAAACCTTTGCCTTTGATAAGCCCATATATTATATAGGCGCGTATTCGGTTGTAGGGGATAAAGAGGGCGAGGGACCGCTGGGAAAAGGCTTTGACGTTATAATGCCCGACTGCAAATGGGGTGAAAAATCCTTTGAAAAAGCCGAGCGCAAGATGTTTAAAACGGCTATGGAAGGATGTGTGAAAATAGCAGGCTGTAATATGAGCGATGTGGATATGGTAATAGGCGGCGATCTTTTAAATCAGATAATTAGCGCTTCTTTTGCCGTTGCAGACTTTGAAGGGTCGTATGTGGGGGTATACGGCGCCTGCTCAACTATGGCCGAGAGCTTATTGGTGGGCGGCTGTATGATAGACGGCGGCTTTGCGGAGAAAACGGTCTGCGTTACCAGCTCGCATTTCTGCTCGGCAGAGAGACAGTACCGTTTTCCCCTGGAAATGGGCGCTCAAAGGACGCCTACTGCTCAATGGACGGTAACGGGGGCAGGAGGAGCGCTTTTAAGCTCGTGCGGGCAGGGGCCTGTTTTAGAGAGCGGTACTTTTGGAACGGTAATAGATATGGGAGTAAGCGACGTCAATAATATGGGCGCGGCTATGGCTCCGGCCGCTTCCAGCACTATATGCGCGCATTTTGAGGCGACCAAAACTACTCCGGAGGATTATGACCTGATTCTAACTGGGGATCTGGGCATGCTGGGCAAGGAATTAGCCACTGAGCTTATCAGACGCTCAGGTTATGAAATAGCCGGGAAAATAGAGGACTGCGGCTGTTTGATTTTCGATGAGTCGCAGGACGTTCACATGGGGGGAAGCGGCTGCGGCTGTTCGGCGTCTGTGCTTAACAGCGAGATATATAAGAAACTGAGAGACGGCACCTATAAAAAAATACTGTTTGTTGCTACAGGAGCGCTGTTGAGCCTTACCAGCAGCATGCAGGGGGACAGCGTTCCTTCCATAGCGCACGCAGTTTGCATAAGGGGGGAAAACGCATGATATGGGATTTTGTAAAAGCCTTTTTGGTGGGCGGCTTTATATGTATGATCTGCCAGATAATAATTGACCGCACTAAGCTGACTCCGGCCAGGATACTGGTGGGGCTGGTTACATCAGGCGTTATATTAAGCGCTGTTGGAATTTATAAGCCCTTTGCCGAATGGGCGGGCGCGGGCGCCACAGTGCCTCTATTAGGTTTTGGGCATTCCCTGGCTCAGGGAGCTATTGAGGGGGCCAAAGAGAATGGTTTGCTGGGCGCCTTTACAGGCGGGATAACCGCGACGGCCGGCGGTATAGCGGCGGCAGTATTTTTCGGCTATGTAAACGCCCTGATTTTCAGCTCCAGAGAGAAAAAATAATATTCTTATTGGTCGGAAAGGCAGCATCTGTTAATAAAAGGCAATATTTTAGTTTTGTATTAAAAGGAGCGGGCGGAAGGATATTTCCGCTCTTTCTTTCTATTTCTGCAATAAAAAATTAATGCCGCTGAAATTTCAATTACCAGTTTTCCAAATCAGTATCGTCCGAATATGTCGATAATTATTTTAAATATTATTTTAATTTTTTCATTTTAGCTCTTGATTTTTAAAAAAATAATGTTATAATTAGTTAAAGCACGATATTTTAAAAGCATTATATTTTATTATTTTGGGAGTGGTAAATATGGAGAGCATAAGGCATTCAGTTATTCTTGAATTGTTAATTGTAATATTGATTGTTGTTTTTTTGAATCCGCTGAATTCCAATGCTGATAATATGTTAAACGAGACGGAACAGGCCGGTTCCAGATTAAGCATGCTTACTGCCGACTATATGCCGGATGAATTAAAAGAATGGGTTGCCGGTGAAGAGAACTCACAAATATTTATTGATTATGAGGATGCCGAAAAGCTGAATAAAGGCTTAAAGAGTTTACCTTTGCGGGTGATACTCAGTCTGTAGCAGAATACCCAAATGCTTTTGGAGAGGGCGCGCATCTTCAGTATGCTGCAATTAACGGTGGATTGAAGGAAAACATATTGCTTGAGGGATACAAAGGAAATATTTTTGAATTTAAATTAAGTATTCCGGGTCATTATGCTATTTTGTCCGACCGCGGCGTAAAAGTAAATATATATTCATATGCAGAACCGGATGGCGGCCCTAAATATGTAATAAGCCAGCCATATGCTCTTGATTCCTATCAGGGAGAGCCGGATGGGAAGGCGCATGTTGGCTTTGATAATAGATATGAATTGGTTCAGACTGCTGATTCGGAATATATACTGCGTATGATAATAGATAAAGAGTTTTTAACGAGTGAAGATACTGTTTATCCGGTATTAATTGACCCTACTGTGGCCTATGCTTCGAGCGGCAGCATTGAAGATACATATGTCTGCGAGGCAAACGGCATAAAATATAATAATGACAGCCTTTTGCGTTTGGGAGCTGATTCAAATCCTCTGTATGGCCGCATGTCCATATATGCAAAGAATACTTTTATGTGGTATTTCAGGTATATTCGGCCGGAGAATATAGTTTCGGCCAAATATAAAACTCGGAGAGTTGGTACTGCTACGGCTTCAGGAATGAACGTATCTGTTTATGATTGTACGATAGCACATGCTGTTAATCAGGTTACCTACAGCCAGCTTGAGAATAGTACGGGCGCGTTCCAAAGCAGCGCCGTATTGGATATGGCGCATACGCTCTGTGAGTTTAACGTAACTTCTCTAACTAAACAATGGCTTAAAAATTTGCTGAACGAGGGAGGAAAATCTTACAGCTATGGCTTTATAATAAAAGCTGCTTCGGGTACAAACGGCTATATGTGCCTGCGCGCGGCGGATGATCCTGCCGGAAACTATCCTTGTTTTGAAATAACCTATAATGAAGATACCTCTGTCAACGACGGAACATATTATATAAGGAACAAGCAAAGCGGGCAGTATTTGGATGTATATAATCTGGGTACTGCACCGGGCACCAGTATAATACAATTTCCCTTTAACGGCGGGGACAATCAAATGTGGCAGATTACTCATCAAAATAATGGCCTTTATACAATTCGTCCCAAACATGCTCCCAGTATGTATCTTCAGGTAAGCGGCGGAACCAATGTGGATAACAGCCAGGTTATTCAAGGCGCCTATAATCCCCAATATCCTTATTATAACTGGTGGCGCCTTATAAAAAACGCTAACGGAACTTACCGCTTAATCCCATATATCTCCACCATTCTTGCACTGGACAATAACGGCTCCGGCGCCAACAGCGCAAATATCCTTATAGGGGATTATTACGGCTATGCTTATCAGCAGTGGGAACTGCTGCCTGCTGTTTTTGTTTCAGATGGAGAAAAGTCAATTTGCTATACTACGGCTGTAACAGAGCCTACAATACCTATAGGTATTTATGATGCTTTAGATACTATAGAAATGGAATATAATGTTTGGCCTGCAGAAAACCAATCAGTATATTATGGATGGTCTGAGCAGGACAGATACGATGCTGTACAAACTTTGGTAGAAAATGCTTATGGAGTTGTTATAGGCGGTGCTGTTATTTATGGGGAAGATGGTGCATCAGATTGCTTAGAGCACTTTTTGCAAAATACAGGGGCACCCTATAATATAGATTTTAAGGGGATGAATAATGAAGATCCAAGTGCTATAATTAGCAGAAAAGTGGATATAAACAAGGCGCTGGAAGCGGCAGAATTATTAGCTGTTTCTAATCAGTCGGTAACTTTTTGCAGCATGCAGGAAAGTTCTCATAGTGCTACGGATGGCAATTGGTATTATGCTATTCATTCTTATTCTACTAAGGTGAAATGTACTGTTTTCAAAGGAAGTACTAATAATTATACGGCAACAATTCAATATTATTTGTATGACGTTTATGATTGGGATAAAAGTAATTTTAATAAAATAGCGGGGCTGGTATC
Organism: uncultured Eubacteriales bacterium; assembly: GCA_900552055.1. Lineage (GTDB taxonomy): Bacteria > Bacillota > Clostridia > Christensenellales > QALW01 > Neochristensenella > Neochristensenella gallicola. The sequence continues at coordinate 4,837 of URYI01000071.1, forward strand.
TCCTAGGGATCTCTGGGAAATACAATATGCAGGCCGGGGGAAAGGTTACTATGTTTATGGGATCAATACTCTTAATGTAACTTGGTCGCAGGGGCAGCGATGGGATACAGGGGCTGTTATAAGTGATGTCAGTTAGGAGAGAAAAATGGAAAAGGAAGATATTTTAAGGTATTTGCTTTATGTGGCGATAATTTTTATAATATGTTTTGCGTTAGTGTTTGCTATAGTCCGATGGTATACTAAAGAAGCATTAGATAATCTATTTGGAACTAAATACTATGAGCAGACAATTTTTGTTGATGAAGAGATAGGTATAGTTTCAAATGTATTGGGCGTGCAGGATGATATAATAGTCCCCAGGAGCTTGTTAACAGTTTTTGATGATGATTATCATCCGGTAAAACTGCTTTTTTCGGTTGAAGAGGGGAAAGAGAAGGAATTTGAAGCGTATGCTGCTGAGTATTACGAGCGGATAGAGGTCAGCGACTATGTAGAGGGAATATACTATCAGGGGCAGGAATACAGAAAAAAATATATATATAATTTAGTGAGCTATTGGGGAGAAAAGCGTGGAGAGCCGTCCATAGGGATGGAAGCATATGAATCCAGTCAGGGGGAGATGCTTTATTTATGGTGGGATACAGATTGCGATGACGAGCCTCTTTTAAGCATGCCAAAGGGAGGGGGAGGCTTGGCGAAGATTACGCAGGAGCAGTCACAGGGCCGCAAATACCCGCTCCAGGAATATAAATAATTGTACTGAAGAGAATTTTATAGTATGTTCCAATAATTTTATTTATAGAGAGGGGATAACGGTTTCATTGGGTAAATAATCAGGCCGGGGCAGTCTGGGGGAATAGATATCTACTGTAATTAACTTTAAGAGGCCGGGCATGAATGCGCGCAGGGCGCATATGTTCACGCCGGGCCTTATTTATTTTTCTATCGGCAAATACTCATTGTTAAGCCGGGAGTTTTCTGTTATAATAAAGCAAAACATGGACGCAATGCGTTCGTTGAATCAGTTTGAACGGAGGAAGGAATATGTCTGGCGTGAAAAATTATCTTGCGTTTGATTTTGGTGCGTCCAGCGGGCGTGCTATTTTAGGGAAACTGCATGAGGGCAAGCTGGAATTGGAGGAGATACACCGTTTCAGCAATGACCCGGTGGAAATAAACGGCCATTACTATTGGGATACTTTCCGGCTGTTTTATGAGATTAAGCAGGGGCTTATTAAATACGCGCAGGGGAATTACGGGCCGCTTGAGGGCATAGGAATAGACGCCTGGGGAGTGGATTTCGGGCTTATAGGCCCTTCTGGCGAATTGCTGGGCGTGCCCTATCATTACAGGGATTCGCGTACTGACGGCATGATGGAGGAAGCGGACAAGCTTATGGGGCGCCGCCGCATATTTGACGAGAGCGGAATTTCGCACGAATTCTTTAATACCGTCAATCAGCTGCTGGCCATGGTAAAGCAGGATTCCCCGGCTCTTAAATATGCTAAACACCTGCTTTTTATTCCTGACCTTTTTGATTATTTCCTTACCGGGGAAGTGGGGACGGAGTTCTGCGAGGCCACTACCAGTCAGCTGGTCAACCCGGTAACGCGCACCTGGTCGGATGAAATATTGAAAAATCTGGGGATTCCCCGCGGCATATTTACCGATATTCAATATCCCGGCACCCTCAGGGGCAGGCTGCTTCCCTCTATACAGCAGGAGACGGGGCTGGGAACTGTGCCGGTTTACGCCGTCGCTTCGCATGATACCAATTCCGCTTCGGCCGCTGTGCCGGCTAAAGGAGATTCCTGGGCCTTTCTTTCCAGCGGTACCTGGTCGCTTTTGGGTATAGAAGTGGACAAGCCGGTTGTGAACGATGCTACCTATAACTATAATTATACCAACGAGGGCGCCGTAGGGGGCAGATATAATCTGCTGAAAAATATCATGGGCATGTGGATTATCCAGCAGCTGCGCGCCGATTGGGAGCGCCGAGGAGAAAAGTATTCCTTTGGCGAGCTGGTTAAGCTTGCGGAGGGCGCGCAGCCCTTTAAGGCCTTTATCAATCCGGACGACCCGCTGTTTGTGCCGCCTGTGGATATGGATAAGAGAATTATGCAGTACTGCGAACGCACCAATCAGCAGGTGCCCAAGACTAAGGGAGAGATACTGCGCTGCGCCTATGAGTCCTTAGCCCTTAAGTACCGTCAGGCCATAGAGGGGCTGGAAGAAATAACGGGCAAAAAAATAGATACGCTGCATATTGTGGGCGGCGGCTGCCAGAATGCAATGCTTAATCAAATGACGGCCAATTCTACCAACCGCAGGGTAGTAACCGGACCGGTGGAAGGCACGGCCATAGGCAATCTGCTTGTGCAGGCTATGGCTGCGGGAGAAATTAAGGATATTCAGGAGCTGCGAAGTGTGGTTGCGGCTTCATTCCCCAATGAAATTTATCAGCCGGAGGAAAAGGAGGCCTGGGATAAGGCGTATGAGGCATATAAGAAGGTGACCATTTGACCATATTGGATTTATGCCTGAACAATCCTATGGACAAGCTCCAGGCGCGCCAGCTTAACCCTGTGAGCCTGGCCTTTGCGGGGGACAGCGTGTATGATTTATATGTGCGCGCACGGCTTGTCCGAGATATTGGCTGCAATTCGCATAAACTGCATTGCATGGCTATAAGATATGTGAGCGCGCGCGGCCAGGCGGCGGGCTTTGAACGCATTAGGGAAGCGCTCAGCGAAGAGGAATTATATATTTTTAAGCGGGGGCGCAACGCTAATCCGGCTACAATTCCTAAGAACGCAAATATAAGCGATTACAGGACGGCAACGGGGCTTGAGGCTCTGCTGGGCTATCTTTTTCTTACAGGTCAGACCGACAGGATAGGCAGCCTTATGCAAATTATATTGGATGACAGCGGTGAAGCAGATGATTTAAGCGCCGGCGCGCATTCAGAAGCCGGAGGAACGGAGCAATAAATGAAAAACGGAAACTTTGATAAAAACAATTATAGAGAAGCGGGGCGGGGCAAGCGCCCGGCCGGCAAAAAATCCGGACCGCGCGGCAATAGCGGACAAACAGGAAAAGAATATTTCCGGCCGGAGCAAAAGGCGAACAGCGGGAAAAGAAATTTAAAACAACAGGGCGAGGCAAGACATTTTAATAAAAGAGATTATGGGCAGCATGAAGAAATAATCAGTCCTGAAAACAGGCCGGGCGCCGAGGACATGCATGAAAATATGCTGGAAGGGCGCAATCCTGTAAGGGAAGCTATACGCGCGGGCCGGGATATAGAACGCATACTGGTAAGCGAGGCGGCGCTGGAGGGATCATCAAGGGATATAGTAAAACTGGCCAGAGATAAAGGTATCCTGGTACACCAGACGGATAAGGCCAAATTGGATAAGCTGTCCCAGACAGGAGTGCATCAGGGCATTATAGCGTTTGTGGCCGCCAAAAACTACTGCGAAATAGAGGATATCCTCTCTTATGCGCGTGAAAAAGGAGAGGACCCCTTTATTATAGTGCTGGACGGTATAACCGACCCGCAGAACCTCGGCTCTATTCTGCGCAGCGCCGAATGCGCGGGAGTGCACGGCGTAATTATTCCCAAGCGCCGCGCTGTGGGTCTTACGCCTGTTGTGGCTAAGGCGTCTGCCGGAGCCGTGGAATATATGAGGGTGGCGAAAGTAAATAATATCCCGCAGACCATAGAGCGCCTTAAGAAGGAAGGGCTTTGGATATTCGGCGCCCATCCTGAAGGGGAGAGCTATGTTAAAACCAACCTGACCGGGCCGCTGGCCATTGTTATAGGAGCGGAGGGCGAAGGCTTGTCCCAATTAACCAGAACCCGCTGCGACCGGCTTATAGCTTTGCCGCTTAAGGGACAGATAGAATCTCTTAACGCCGCCGTTTCGGCAGCGGTTATAATGTACGAGGCGCTGAGGCAGAGAAGCTGACAGCTTTATTAGACTTTCGCGGGCCGCGGGGCTTTTGCCTGCTTCGCGGAAGAATTGCAGCCTTTGTTTCCGCAGGGCTTTATAAATATTCTGCGCAGAAGCCGCCTGCTGATTTTAGAACTATTCAGAAGCGGCGCCCGTATGGGCGCGCGCCGGCGGGGCGGATATGCCGCGGGAAAGGATTAAGGAATATATGCCTGACAAATATCAGGATATGGAGGATGCTGAGATTGTCTCTCTGGCTCAGGCGGGAGATGTCCAAGCTTCCGAATATATAATGATTAAGTATAAAAATCTGGTGCGCAGCAAGGCTCATGCCTATTTCATTATGGGGGCCGAAACGGAGGATTTGCTTCAGGAGGGCATGATAGGCCTTTTTAAGGCTATAAGGGATTATGACCAGGAAAAGAATGATTCCTTTTATGCCTTTGCCGTTATGTGCATAAGACGCCAGCTTATTTCCGCGCTCAAGAGAGCGACCAGGCAGAAACATATACCCCTTAATTCCTATGTGTCTCTTAATAAATCCATATACGATGAGGAAAACGAGCGTACATTAATGGACGTGCTTACAGCGCGGGGAGTATCCAATCCCGAACAGCTCATGATAGCGCAGCAGGAATATGAATTTATCAACGCTAAAATTGAAAATGTACTGTCTGATTTTGAACGCGCAGTGTTAAAGGAATATATTGCGGGGAAAAGCTACAGCGAAATAGCATCAGATATGAATACTCAGCCCAAGAGCGTGGATAATGCATTGCAGAGGGTAAAGTCCAAACTGGAAAGAGCGTTAAGAAGCATAATGTAGCGCTTTAGTTTTTGATACCTGCATTGGCAGGATGAGTTATAAAGAATAACGGCGCGCGGCTGATTATCTGCCGCACGCCGTCTCTGTCCACCAAAATAACGGACGTTTTAGTCGTTCTTGTCAGAACAGTCTTGCGTATTAGAACGGTTATTCTTCTGCTGATTCTTGTTCTGATTATTTTTCTGATTCTTGTTTTGGTTATTGCCCATGAAAAAAACATCCTTTCATAATTGGTTTCGAGTTTAGTTTTGCCATATCTGTGCTGTTTATACATATAAATATTTTTATTTTTTAAGGCGTGCGTTTATTCGTATAGGCAGAGCAAAAGAAAATAAGCCGGGGGGCGGCGTTTGCGGCGCTGAAAGCGCCG
>URYI01000072.1 GCA_900552055.1 uncultured Eubacteriales bacterium
GGCCGTAAGGCCCAGGCGGGAGCAGGCTGAAAAGCCTGCCAAACGCCGGCGGCTTGGCGTCGGGGAGCTTTTGCTTGAAACACAATTTAATGCTCCCGACAGTGTCTTTATTTTAAATTAAACCTTTCCGGCAAAAGCGCAGCGCCGACATTTTTCTAAATTCAGCGGGTAATTGCCGTCAAAGCAGCCCGTGCAGAAGCCTACGTCTGAATTATCTTTTACAGCCGATACGAGTTCCTCAAGGGGCAGATAGGTAAGAGTGTCTGCGCCTATCATTTTGCGTATATCTTCTATTGAATGGGTTGCGCTTATTAAGTGCCGCTTGGAAGGAGTGTCTATGCCAAAATAGCACGGATAGCTGACCGGCGGGGAACATATGCGCATATGCACTTCTTTGGCTCCCGCGCTTTTCAGCATGTCCACTAAACGCTTGGAGGTAGTGCCGCGGACTATGGAATCGTCTATAAGCACTATTCGCTTGCCGCGCACGTTAGCGGCCGTTGCGTTCAGCTTCATGCGCACGGCCAGTTCGCGCATGGATTGTTCGGGCTGAATAAAAGAACGGCCCACATATCTGTTTTTTATAAGCGCGTCTCCGTAAGGTATGCCGCTTTGGCGCGAATAGCCTATTGCTGCTGCCAATCCCGAATCAGGGACTCCTGCGACCATATCGGCTTCTACTGGGGCAAGTCTTGCCAGGCTGGCGCCCACGCGCAGGCGGGAACCCATAACGTCCAGCCCGTCAATTACCGAATCCGGACGCGCCAGATATACATATTCAAATATGCACAGCCCGCTGGGGGAATGACCGGCCAGAGGGTCGTATCTGAGGGATTTTACTCCTTCATCAGAAATCATAATGATTTCGCCAGGTTCTATATCCCTTACAAGGGTTGCGCCTACAGCGTCCAGCGCCACTGATTCTGAGGCCAGGATATAGGAACTGCCTTTTTGGCCGAGGCAGAGGGGACGTATGCCCTTTGGATCCCGTACGCCGATAAGCATGTTCTCATTCATTATTACAAGGGAATAAGAACCCTTTAAATCATTCATCATGGTGCGGACTGCGCTCTGTATATCCAGATGGGAATACCTTGCCAGCAGGTGGACGAAAATTTCAGTATCCGTTTGGGTTTGGAATACCGCTCCTTCGTTCTGCAGGCGCTTGGCAAGCGCAGAGGAATTGAGCAGCGTGCCGTTATGGGCCACGGCCAGCACGCCGTTGCGGTAATTAGCCACGAGGGGCTGGGCGTTTACTACCGTATTGCTGCCCTTTGTAGAATATCTGACATGGCCGACGGCAATTTTTTTACCCTTAAATTCGGCGATGCTATGAGGATTAAAAACTTCGCTTACTAATCCCAGATTTTTGTACTGTATCATTTTTTTACCGTCTATTGCGGCTATTCCGGCGCTTTCCTGACCGCGGTGCTGAAGGGCGTGCAGCGCAAAATATAGCACATCGGGCGAAAGCTCGCCTTTATTGAATATGCCTGCAACGCCGCATTCTTCGCTGAAATGCTCCTGAACGGCAAAAATATCTTCTCTTATGCTGTTTCCCTGCATGAATAACACCTCTCTGATTATTTGCCCAGAACCCGGCGCATAAGCTCCTGATAGGCTTCGGCCTCATGGCCCATATCTCTGCGGAACAAATCTTTATCCAGCTTTTGGCCAGTGGTTGAATCCCAGAAACGGCAGGTATCGGGAGAAATTTCATCAGCCAGTATAATTTCATCATGGAAACGGCCGAACTCCAGCTTGAAATCAACCAGGGTAACATTAAGGGGCTTAAAGAAATCTATCAGAAGCTGATTGACTTTAAGAGCTATTTCGGCTATTTTATCCATCTCTTCAGGGGTGGCCAGATTCATCGCGTATATGTGAGAGCAATTTATGAGCGGATCGCCCAGCTCGTCGTCTTTATAATAATATTCCAGAACAGTTTTGGCCATTTTGGTGCCTTCGGGCAGGCCGAGACGCTTTGACAGGCTGCCTGCGGCGATATTGCGCACTACTACCTCAACCGGGACTATGCTTACCTTTTTAACAACTGTATCGCGGGGGGAGAGTTCTTCAACAAAGTGAGTGGGAACGCCTTTTTCCTCCAGCATTTTAAAGAGATAATTGGAGACGATATTGTTTACCTCTCCTTTATTCTGGATAGTTCCCTTTTTAAGGCCGTTTAATGCCGTAGCATCGTCCTTGTAGGAAACAATTACATAATCGGGATTATCTGTTTCATATACCTTTTTGGCTTTGCCTTCATAAAGCTGAGCGCCTTTTTTCAATTCCATAATCTCACCTCATATTATTTGTTTATAGGATAATTTTACGGTACATTGGTCTATGTGTCAACAGCAAACACAAAGATTTTACAAACAATATAGATAAATGTTCGTAAAATGTTCGGAAATCCGTTTATTTTTTTAAGTTGACAAAAGGGTGAGTTTGTTTATATAATAAACCTGCTGGAAATTTTATAGGTACCCGTAGCTCAGCTGGATAGAGCGTCAGACTCCGACTCTGAAGGCCAGAGGTTCAAATCCTCCCGGGTACACCAGATAAAAAGGATAGGCTTTTGCCTATCTTTTTATTGTATGAACTGATGAGAATGCACGTTTGGGCTGATTTTCTCATTTTTCTAACAGTGCAGGGGTATCCCCTCATTTATTGCCCGGAAATACTATGAATAATAACTGATGATGCCGTATCGCTGATTAATAATTGATTTATCCATATGCTTTTGCTATAATTTTTTAAAAGGTGGTGCTTTGAATGAAAGAAATAGCCAATGGAATGATTTTTATTAACGATGAAAAAGCAATTGGAAAATGGGATTTTTTTGATATTGTTGGTTCGCAAGATGAATTTAATCCAATTAGAGTTATGAATTCCGATTTTAATAAAGGATTTAAAGAAATATATTTTTTGCCGGAAGGTGAGAAGTATTGGGTTTTTGAGGGATGGACAAAAGGTTATTTGCTTGTTCATTATGGCGGAACAGAGCCTATTCTTACCTATAAATATAACATAAAAGATATTGACGGTAACTCCTATATGTTTATTGAAATAAAGGAAAAAGAAGATGCTTATATAGAGGTGTTGAAAAAGGTGTCTGAAAGACACTACAAGCTCAAAGAAATCGGGCGCAGAGAAAATATAAATGTTTCTTTTGTCAGTGACGAAAAAATAATCGGAAGTTGGAATACGGTCGGATTTGTTGGCAGCATTGATGAATTTTGCGGCAATATGAAGCCAAACGATACTTTTTGGTTGCGGAAAGTTATCTTTTACCCAAATGGTCAAGTTGTAAGAGAATATAGTGATGAAGAATGGCACGATAGGTGGTCAAGAGGAGTTTTGCTTGATCAAACTAAATCCACGGTTTCTAAATATACCTTTAAAACAATTAATGGTGTAGAATATATGTTTTTGGAATGGAAGATGGGAAATTATGTATATGGCGGTATGCCTCCCAATTACTACGTTTTTACAAAAGAAATAGCTTAATTTATGCGAGAGTTCAGTTTCCACTGCCGAAATGCCGAAAAAATCTTTTTCATGTGGCTTAGACATGTTGGAGCAAAGTTCGCTTTGCTCCGTTTTTAGTTGCAAGAAAAACATCCGCCTGCTTCCTTGCTCCTCCTCTTTCGCAAAAAGCCGTGCCTGGTTCACCTGTTCGGTTGTAAACGCCCTCGCAACGGTTCATTTAGCTGCCAACTTTTTGCGAGCTCGAGCGTTCAATTTCCGCCTTAGAAACGCTGGAAATATCTTTTTCATAGGGAGCTCACAGAAAAAACACGCTTTAGGGCACCCTTCCTGAACGAAGGGCACCTCAAGTTGTATCCGTTCTTTGGCGGAACTGGTGTGCCTGCGGTACGCTATCCCTCTGCGAGCGATGATAAACGCTTATGGCATATGAAGGAAGGGATATTACATCATACTTTTATGAAGCGGAATATATAATACGGCCAAGCCGTATATCATATCTTGCCGGAGGCATATTATTATTTGCCTGCCGATAAAAACTGTTCTTTATCAGATGTTTGGATCAATCTTATTATGGAACCCATTATGGAACTTTGCGCTTCTGAAAGGGTCAATTTCTGTCTATAAAGAAATAGCGGGCCGCTTCTTCAGGAGACGCTTGCCTTTCGCGTGCTTTTCCAATGAAGTAAATCCATGCGGGATTTGTGAAATATGCCTTCGGCATGAGAAATAGCTTTCTCTATAAAATACACTGCGGTGTATGAGAGATTTATTTGATTTCACTTTCTGCAAATTAGAAAATTTCATTATCTACTCGGCTGCAAATACCCTTATCGCGGCTCAAAGCCGTTATCAAATTTTTGCGAGTTATAGAGTTTTTTTATTTTACTTTTGGCAAAACCGCAAAAACCTCTTTAAAGTGCTTTTTATATAGATAAAAACGCCGGCGCTTCCATTTTAGCGGAGGCTGGGCGTTTTTATGCTGCTTTTACTGCAATAATGCCGCAATATGTGCTATCAATTTATTTGCTTTTATGGGGAATTTGGCCTGAGGACGGCTGGCTGGTGCGTCCTGCGGCAGTGTTTTGCGGCCGTCATTTTTTAAGGAGGATTATTTTACCCGGCTGTAAAAGATCACTGCTTTGCCCAGGATGCGTATTTGGTTAAGCTCTTCGCCCACATATACCAGGGGTGCGTAAGCGGGATTTTCAGGATTAAGTATCAGCTTGCCGTCCTTTGGATAGTAGTAGACGCGCTTAAGCGTGGCTTCGTTTTCTATAATAACAGCCGCTATCTCTCCGTTCTCCACCATGTCCTGTTTTCTTATCAAAACTATATCGCCGTCCATTATCCTGGCGCCAATCATACTGTCCCCGCTGCAGCGGAGGGCAAAGTCTGCCTGCACTTCTGAATCCAGAAAGCCTTCAAAATCTTCTTGGGCAAATACAGGCTCTCCGCATGCGATTTCGCCCAGCAGGGGAACGCGGAATTTTTTAATGGGAGCAATTCCTGAAGGAAAACTGTCGGGCAAATCATCATTTTTATCATCATCCCATCCCATAAGATATGAGGGGGTGGTATGGAGGGCCTTAGCTAACAGTTCTACTTTATCCGATGGGATTCCTTCAATAACTCCGCTTTCATATTTCTGTATAGTCTGTCTTGTAGTGCCTACTATTTTGGCTACTTCTTCAAGGGTCATATTTAGAGAAGTGCGTTTGTTCTTTATTCTTGTTCCAATAGTCATTTCATCGCCTCCTTATAAAGTATAACACATTTCGCTCATTACGCAACAAAAAAATTTTTTAAAACAAAAATATCTCTTGACAGGAGACAAAGCTGGTGCTATTATTGTAGCGTAATAAGAGACAAAAAAAGAAAGGAGGCATTTAATGCTCGCGGCGGATAAGCTGAAGAAAGTTATATTGGAAAGGGGATATTCCCAAGCGGAAATTGCCCGTAAATTGGGAATTACACCAAAAACCTTTTATAAAAAAATGAAAAAGGGGGTATTTTTAAGCAATGAAATAGAAGCTATAATAGAAATACTAGAACTGGAAAATCCGTTTGACATTTTTTTTGCCAGTTAAGTCTCCTAAAAGGCGACAATGATTGGAAATAATTACTTGCCGCTAATTTATTAAGAATGAGTTTATTGCGGCAGAAAAAAGCGGCCGAACCGCGTTCTGGGAAGAGGCGGACCTGCTAAGCCTGGCAATGGATAAACTATGCAATAGGGCATTGGAATAGTAAGGCAGATAAAAAAGGAGGAATAAGTATGGAAAATAACTTTTGCACCGAAGCGTACATATACGGATTGGAAAAAATGCTGGAGGAAGCGCGGCAAACCATAGCGAGGCTGAACAAACAGCTGGAGGCAATGAATAAAGAGCAGGAGGCGCTTAGGGTGAGCAAGCAGGGCGTGGAGAAACGCCTGGGAGAAATTATTAACTAGCTGATACACCTGGATATTTGCTTAATTCAAAAAGATGCAGAAGCAATCTTGTCAGATGGTTTGAATAATGGCAGTTATACGTTTGTCTTTAGAAACATTGATACTGCCTGCGCTTATAAATTTATTAACCTTTTAAGAAAAAATAATGCAATAAATTAATATCAGTTTTATTTATTGCCTATTTAATCTGATGTGTTTATGCACGAACGTGCCGGGGACAGTTGGATGAGTATAAAGCGAACGGTGTTAAGGGAAAGATGGCCACTAGTCTAATTTAAAAGATTTGAAGGCCAAAAGAGGGCCGGTATCCTATTGCGCCATACATGCCGGCAGCTTAAGCGGCAAGATAGACAATAGCCCGACTCATTGTTAGGTAAACTAAGCATAGCTGATATTGCAGGAGAAAAGGAGGGGCAGGCCTGTGAATGCAGATTGTATATGGCTGCTGGCGTCAGTGGCGCTGGTATGTTTCGGACTGCTAATAGGGGATGGAATTATGGCTGCTCTGACTCGAAAGGGCTGGCTGCTAAAAATTATGGAGCGGATGGGAATAGAGACGGAGGAGGAAGAGTGAATTGCTGATAAAATGCGCTTGCGCCGGGTGTGCTCCGAGCAATAGAAAGCGGTATGCGCCGGTAAGGCGGGGCGCAGCTAATGAACTATCTAAAAGCCGAAAAGGAGGGAGATAAATGTTTGTATGCGGTGACTGCGGCGCGGTGTTTGAAAAGCCGGCTAACAGAGTAGAAACAATATGGACAAAGGGCAGGTCGGAACAATATGTTTTGGGCAGGTGCCCCGAATGCAGGAGCGGCAATTTTGAAGAGGGGGTTAAATGCGGAGTGTGCGGCGAAATAGTCAGCAATTTTGAGGCTGAGCGAAGCTGCGGGCAGTATGTATGTGAAAAATGCATATGCCTTATTGGGTATCAGGCGGAAAATGCGCTTGAACAGCTGTTTACTCCATCCGAACTGAATGCGCTGAGGATATATATTGAGAACATATATATGCAGGGAGGGCATTTGGTATGAGCCAGGCAAATTATTTTGTTCAGCTTAATAATATCAATGTGAATGATAAGACGGAGAAAAAGAATGGCTTTACATATCTATCCTGGGCGAGTGCTTGGGGGGAAATTAAAAAGCGGTACCCTGACGCTACATATACGGTATATGAAAATAAGGACGGATTAAATTATCATCATGACGGTTGTACGGCCTGGGTGAAAACAGGAGTAACGGTCAACGGCATAGAGCATATAGAGTATCTGCCCGTTATGGATTGCAATAATAAATCCATAACTCTGGCCAATATAACCAGCTTTGATGTAAACAAGGCTATACAGCGCAGCCTTACTAAGGCCTGTGCGCGGCACGGGCTTGGACTTTATATTTACGAAGGTAAGGAATTTCCGGATGAAATGAGCACTACAGCTGAAGAACAAAAGGCAAGGCCGAGAGATCCCGCGGCTGAAATTAAGGCTTTCGCGGCGGGATATCCTGGTACGCAGAAGGAGGCCGTCGAACTGGTCAGACAGATATTAAGTGAATTCGGCTATGCAAGAGCCGGGGACGTGCAGATTAAGGATTTGGATAATGTGCTGCTTTCCTTAATTAACAGGAAAAAGGTCGTGCTATGATGCGGGCTTGGATAAAATGTGGATTTAACCTGAGATTAGACGCGGAGAAATAGCTTAAAAAGAGCTTTAAATATTATAATGATAAGCTTCTGAGATTGCAGGAGCAGAAAACAAATCTTAAAAAATGATAAGGAGGAAACTGATGAGTTATTTACCTAAATTATATAATTCTCTGGCTACTGCCAGAGAAAACATATCTTTTAATGGCCTTAGTAAACTGCCTGAAATATCAGCTGGAGAACTTAAAGCGGCTGTAAATATGGATAACAGCATACTGCCGGCGCTGCGGGCAAGAGGGGGCCGCTATATGGAACAGGAGCTTGAGCTTCAGCCCGGCGACAGCCAAGACACAGTCTGCACCTGGCATAATATATTTTCAGCAGACGGGATATTTGTTAGAACATATTTGAAGATGTCACCGGGCATACTGCCGAGAGTGGATATACAATATACTTTTCCCGGCGATTTTGTGCCTGAGGGGCAGCCGCTTGAGCAAAATGAAGCGGGCATCGATCCTTACGTTTCCGCATTTTTGAGCGTGCAGAGAATGGGCAGCAGTTTAATTTGCCTGCCTTCTCCCGGACGAAAGCTGTACAGCAAGACATACGCTTTAGGGTCAGACGGCCAATATGCTTTTACAACACTTTCCACACCCGAATGGGAGAATGCAGCCGAAACATATAACGATATGTGCTTGTATAATGGCAGAGTTTTTTTAGCCGGCCAGAACGGTGACAAGGCTTCCATACGCATTTTTGCTGAAAATTTTCCTCACAGCTTTAACCATTTTCAAAACGGGGACGGCTCTTTTAAATTAAATGGCGCTTACGCTGAAACACTGCAGTACGGCCCCTTAACAGTCTGCCGTCCTTATAATGGCGGCGTGGTTTTATTCAGCGCAAAAGATATGCTCTTTACGCAGTGTATGGATGCCGGCACTTATAAAACGACCAAAATAGCCGGTATAGGCTGTCCGCTTAAAAATACTGCGGTTATATGCCAGAATGTTCTTTATTGGCTGTCACCTGATGGCGTTTATGCATATACAGGGGGCATTCCTCAAAGGATTTCGGATAAGCTGCCTGATATATCAAATGCGCAGAAGGCCTGTGCAGGTACTGACGGCTTAAGGTATTATCTGGACGTTCAGGATGGCGGCGGCCATGGCGTGTTGTATGTATACTGTCCGCAGAACGGCACCTGGATTCAGGAGGATGAACAGTCTTTTAACAGTTTTGCGTTTCATGACGGCAGGCTGTATGCGGTTAATGATGGACAGCTGCTGTCCTTTAATGACGGGCGCTCAACTGAGGAAGTTCCCTGGTCGTTTGAAGCTGCCGTTTCCAGCGAGGGGAAGGCGGAACATAAACAGCTTTTGTCAGTCATTCTGGATATGGAGGGTAAGGGTAAGTACCCGGTATCGGTATCCCTTAAACCGCAAGGCGGTAAAATTGTGCAGTTAGGTTCATTTTATACGGGTAACAGAGCTGTTTACAATTTGCCGGCATCGTGCTCGCATCCGATACAATCTCTGGTTATAGAGGGAAGAGGGCAGGCACAGATATATTCATTGGATCTGGAATATGAAATATAGTTATTATATATAGGAGGGAGCATATATGGAGTTTTTAAACGAATTTGCAGCCGTGCCCGCTATAGGGGTGATAGTGTATCTGATTGCGGAGATTTTTAAGGTTGCGGCCAACAGCCGTGAAAGCTGGCTGAAGCTTATACCCGTGCTATGCGGCGTTCTGGGAGGTGTGCTAGGGATGCTCGGCTGGCTGCTTATCCCAGGCTATATCCCTGCCGAAAATATTTTTACTGCCGCGGCCATAGGCATAATTTCCGGCCTAGCGGCTACAGGCGCAAATCAGATAGGCAAGCAGCTGAAAAAGGCAACAACAGCTTCAGCAGAGGGACAAACTGCCCAAGCAGCAGAAGACCCAAACGAAGACCAGGACGGCTGAATTAAATATTGAAAAAATACGGAGAGCGTGATATAATAGCTGCTGGGAAAGGCAGTAAATGAGGCGGTTAGCACTCCCTGAATGTAAGGGGGTGACGCTTATGGACTTAATTTACATAGTAATGACAATAATATTGTTGCTCATTATGTTGGAAATTCTAAAGACCATAAAAAAGAAATAACCGCCCCCGGCCAAGGTGTGCGGTTATTTCATAACCATATTCCTTCAGGCTAACCGTTTCATACGGACTGCCTTTCTTTTTATATTATATTCACCTTCTCCCTAAAAGTCAAGAGGGAGGGAAGCAATTTATGAAAATCTGTTGTATGTGTTACAATGATGAGTGACAGAAGAAAAAAAGAGTAGCGAATAGAAGAG
>URYI01000073.1 GCA_900552055.1 uncultured Eubacteriales bacterium
TCGGCCGCCAACGCCCGCCCCATTGCCCTGCTTTCCCCTCTCGCCTTGCTGACCTCCTATAAAAATGATGTTATTATTTTATACCATTTCTTTTACAGACCATTGCTGGCTTTCAGACTGCAATTTAACCATTCTGCTGTAAATACCATTGGCTGCAAGCAGTTCCTGGGGTGATCCCTGCTCAGCAACAGCCTGTTCCGCAAGAACCACTATCTTGTCGGCGCCTGCAACCGTCCTCATCCTGTGTGCTATTATAAGCACAGTCTTGTTTTTTATCAGTCTGGATAGGGCGGTCTGGATAATGGTTTCGTTTTCTACGTCTAATGAGGCAGTTGCTTCGTCAAGCAGTATAATGGGCGCGTTTTTCAAAAAAGCGCGCGCTATGGAGATTCTCTGCCTTTCGCCTCCAGATAGGGCGCAGCCGTTTTCTCCTATCTGGCTGTTCCAGCCGTCAGGCAGATTGCGGACAAATTGCTCGCAGTTAGCCAGCCGTGCCGCCGCAATTACTTCTTCGTCAGTTGCATCTTTGCGCCCAATGCGTATATTCTCCATAACCGTATTATTGAATAGGGTTACATCCTGGAATACAATGGAATATAGGGAAAGCAGTGCTTCGGGGTCAATCTTGCTGACGTCCATGCCTCCCACGGTTATTTTGCCGCTGTCAGCGTCCCAGAAACGGGCCGCAAGCCGGGATGCGGTAGTTTTGCCCCCGCCGGACGGTCCTACCAGCGCCGTTACTTCTCCCTGTTTGGCTGTAAAGGATACGTTTTTCAATACGGTTTCTCCCTGATTATAGGCAAAGCTGACGTTATCAAATACTATATCGTAGCCCTTATTAGTGAGCAGAGATGAACCTCTCTGTACCGGGTGGTCTAAAATTTCATTCATGCGCGCAATATTGGTTCTGGTGCTTATAACTGCGGCCAAATTCTGCAAAGCAGATTGCAGCGGATCATATAGCCGGGATACAACCAAAAGAAACATAAAAAAGGTAAGTATACCAATATCGCCGCTTATAAGCAGCGCAGAACCGACGAGCGCTACTGTTGCTATTCCCAGCTTGAGTATCAATGCCGCTGATACTACAAAAGCCGCAGTGCCAAATTCGGATATTACCGCCCGTTTTTCCACAAGCTTAATTTTTTTATCCAGTCCTTTTAAATATTCATTTTCGGCATTATTGGCTTTTAAGTCTTTTACACTCTCCAGGCATTCCTGTATGCCGTCTGCGCACTGCATCTTGGCCGCCATTTGCTTGTCATTGAGCTTTTTCTGAACTTTTGCAGAAAAGCCCACTATACCAAAGGAAACGGGCAGTACCCACAACGCCGCTAAGGCCATGCGCCAGTCGAAAATAAACAGCCCGGCCGCTACCAAAACAGTAGATATGATTGCTCCGATCAATTCAGGCACAAAGTGAGAAAAGCATTGTTCCAAAAAGGCGCAGTCCGCCATAATTGTGCTGGTTAAATCGGCTAAATCTTTTTTTCCAAAGAATGACAGCGGCAGCTTGCGCAGTTTTTCGGCCAGCGTAATGCGGCGCACTCCGCTTTCTTTGTAGGTGGCAAAATAAGTCGCGTTATATTGCCAGTAATAGGTGACGGCTATCAGTCCTACGCATATAACGCAGCCAACGGCATAAAACACCCAGCCCCGGCTATGGCCTGTCGTATAGAAGTCGCTTACCAGCCAGTAAAGCAGGCTAACAGGCAGCATTAACACAATGTTGGACAGCACGCACGAAATGCAGGCCTTTATCATATCTCTGGCGCCCTGCTCGGATAGGGCAAACATTCTTTGTATGCGTTTTATCATATTTAATCCTCCTTTTGAACCTTCCATTGTATGGAGGTCTGGTAGCTGTTCCACATCTGGCTGTATAAGCCGCCGCGCTTAATCAGCTCTTCGTGTGTTCCCTGCTCTTCTATTTCTCCATCTTTTAGCACATATATCCTGTCTGCGCCCACTACAGTAGTTAATCGGTGAGCTATCATTATGACGGTTTTGCCCTTGGCCAGGGAAGAGAATGCCGCCTGCACCCGGTTTTCATTGTCCGGGTCGGCAAAGGCAGTGGCTTCGTCCAGAATGACTATGGGCGAATCCTTTAAAATAGCGCGCGCTATGGCTATACGCTGCTGTTCGCCTCCCGAAAGGAAGATACTCTTGGAACCAATAACCGTATCTATGCCCTTAGGAAGCTTTTGGATAATATCCATGCACTGTGCTGCTTCAAGCGCGGTTAATACCTCTTCCCGGCTGGCGTCCGGCTTTGAGAGACGGACATTATCCAAAATGGACGCTTTTAATAGCCGGCTGTTTTGAAAAACAAAGGAAATATTGTCCATCAGCTGTTTTTTGGGTATGCTTTTAATATCCGCTCCGCCTATCAGCACTTCGCCGCACTGCGCGTCAAAGAATCGGGCAATAAGCCCTGCTGCGGTAGTTTTCCCGCCGCCAGACGGTCCCACCAGTGCTATGGTCTCACCGCTTGCTATTTGCATTGTCAGGCCATGTACGGCGTCTTTTGCGCCGTCATAGCTATAGCTTGCATTTTTGAGCTGTATAGATGCGTCTCCGGGGCGGGAATGTCCGTTTTCAGGCAGAGGCTGCAAATTCAGAATGCTGTCTATGCGCTTCATGGCATCGTCTACAATCATGGCGTTTTCGCTGGAAAACATGATTCTGGTTAAAGTTATGGATATAATGGGCGTTATAATTATATAAAACATCAGATTGAGCAGGAAATTGCTGTCTGCAAAACCCCCGTTTAAAAGCAAAGCGCCTGCAATGAGAAACACGAATACGCCGTTCACAGCCGCAGTATAGAATATCATGGGTGTGCGCAAATCTTTAGTGTATGCGATAACCCATTTGCTGTAATTGTCAATAGATGCTTTGAAACGCTTGAAGGAGAAGACGGTCTGGCCAAAAGTCTTAACTACGGGTATACCGCGCACATATTCCACAGCCTGGTTGGACATGTCCTCCAAAGCGTTTTGATATTCAGCCATTTTGGCCTGCATTTTTGCTCCCGTCATGCACATCATTATGATAAATGCAACAATAACGGGCGCCAGGCTTAAAAGCCCCAGCCGCCAGTCAAAGGCAAACAGCAGAACCAGCAAGCCTATAGGAGTGGCTATTGCGCCCGCTTTGTCAGGCAGCTGATGGGCGAGATAGGTTTCGGTTGCGGCGCTGGATTCGTTGACAATTTTACGCATTTTTCCGCTTCCCATTTGGTCTATGTCCCCTATGGGCAGGGTTACTATGTGATGCATTGCTTTTATCCTGATATTTGAGGCTATCCTGAAAGCGGCCACATGGGAACACATAAGCGCTCCTATGTAAATTAATACTGCTATAACTGCAAATAATACGGCCATCCAGCCGTTATGCACCATTCCGGCGGCATTTGAAAAATTGGGTGCGGTTTCTATAGCCTCCTTTATGATTCTCCATATGTACCAGAAAGGTACAAGAGCTAAAAATGCGCTTAGGGCCGATAAAATCCATGAGGCTATAGTAAAGTATCGGAAATTACCGGCGTAATCCAAAAGCCTTGAAAGGTTAGATGATTTTTTCATATATACCTCCTCTAAAATATTTATAAAGTTAGTTTTAACTAACTTTAATGCAAAAAAATTATTCACTGCTCAATCCCATGATTTTCATCCAGCCGGCAGTATAAAATTCTCTCAGCTCTTTTATATACTGCTCGGACTGAGCTTTAGGCATATCGTGGATTATAGTCTCAAAAAAGCCTGAGAACATACCGCTTATCAATATGTGTTCCAGCTGATTATCTATGTGTTTTGGATGGTATCCCAGGCTTTCCAGGATTTTTATAAAATCGTGGGTGCCTTCTTCTTCTATCTCCACAAGATGGTGCAGGAAATTTTCGTATTTAGTGCCCTCAGCACAGCAAAGCAGCAGCTTAAACTGCGGTATATGTTCATACATATAATCAAGCATCCATTCCATGCAATCGCCTGAAATCCTACCCATATTTTCAAGCTGCTCATGTGCCGGAAGCTCTCTGAAAACCTCCTGGGCCTCGTTGAATTTATCTAAAAATACCTTGGCATGCTGACCTACCAATGCTTCAAAGAGGGCTTCTTTGCTTGGGAAATAGCCGTAAAATGCACCTGTGGTGACGCCGGCGTTTTTTACAATGCTCCTCAGAGAAGCGCCCCTATATCCATGCTGTAAAAATTCGGCTTGAGCTGAGCTTAATATGCTGTTAAGGGTGCTCTCTTCACCAATCATTTACGCCTCCATATAACACTGCTATATAACATAGTTATATTATATATCTGACACATGAGCCTGTCAACCGTTTATACATAAAATTAAGAAGATTTATAATGCTTTAATTATACCCTAAATTGACAAGGGGATACACGCCTCCAACGGTCTGATTTCGGCATTTTCTGCGTTGTCGTCAATGGGTGTACGTTCAGTACACCTCATTCCGCTTTCTTGAAAATGCCGAAATCAAACCTGCTGGAGGCCGAAGAGTCAGACAGCGGCCGCTTCCCTGCCCTGCAAGGCGCTTGAACGACGTGTACCGGGCGTACACGGAGCGAAAAGCAACACAGCAGGACGCGGAAACAGCCCTGTCCTGACCGTATATGCTCTTGTCAATTTAGGGTATAGTTTCATATGGCGTATATGTATAGAATAAGTGTACGCTATCCTCATTTTATCAAGATTTTATTCAGTGGGAAGGGCAAGGTCTATCCTGTAAAAATTGCAAAAATATTTATTTTACAGCCATTTACCAGAAAAAGCACAGTATTGTATGGTTCAACTCTCATGTTGTGCTTTTTATACTTAAAAATAAGCCATCAAAAGGGGAATGCAGTGAACAATGATATGAAAATGGTTGAAGGCCATACTTGCACATGGGGCAGGTGTATTGCTTTCTGACTTATTGGCAGGCTTTCTGTAAAACAAGGAGATTTAGGGCTCCCTGTGCCGGATGTTAAAAATCGTGAACTTTGTGCCGGGTGCGGCATATGTATAAAAGCCTGTCCTTTTTCAGACGAATTTGAAGAAGATGAATAGAATGGGAAAGGATTCAATTACGAGAGTTCCAGCTTGTGAGGTGAGGCCTTTGTTTTAATTTGCTGTTTCATATGGATAGGGGCGGAAGTTAAGTATAAGTTGTTTTCCGTTTTATTAAGGACTTATCCGGCATACGGGTTCAAAACGCTCATTAACAACCTCTATAATAAATTTTATAATCGTTTGACAGAAAATTATTTATGGTAAAAAATAAAGGAAAAAGATTTCTGCCGTTATTGCGGATATAGCCTGGCAATTAAGAAAAGATGAATAGTTATATTAAACCATAGATAGAGGAAAAGGGGTACGGCATTATGTATAATATATATAATGGTATTTTGCAGTTTAAAGGGAAGTGGCGGGATTATCAGGAGCGGGTTCTGCGCAGTTCAGAGAAATATCTGACCGACCATAAAGTACATATTGTGGCAGCTCCTGGGTCAGGAAAGACAACGCTTGGAATTGAACTTATACGCCGGCTGGGTGCGCCCTGCCTGATTTTATCTCCCAGCATTACTATTCGGCAGCAGTGGCTGGAGCGCATTACTGACGGCTTTATTTTAGAGGGACATAAACCCGAAGCCCTGCTTTCCAACAATTTAAAGCAGATGAAAGCTATTACGGCTATCACATATCAGGCCTTATACAGCGCTATGAAAAATTATCAGGGTGCATTAAGGGAGAATGACGAGGAAGATGATGACGGAGATGACATCCTTGAAGCAGAAGAGGTGGATTTTCAGGACTTCTGTATTTTTGATGCAATCAGAGCTGCCGGGGTGAAAACCATTTGCCTGGATGAGGCGCATCATTTGCGGAGTGAGTGGTGGAAAGCGCTGGAAGCTTTTATGAAAGAACTCAGCGGAATGACGGTTATATCTTTAACGGCCACGCCGCCCTACGATAGCACGCCGGGCCAGTGGAAGCGGTATATTGACATGTGCGGGCCTATTGATGAAGAAATCTTTACGCCTGAACTTGTTCGGGAAGGCAGTCTTTGTCCTCATGAGGATTATGTCTATTTTAATTGGCCATCTCAGGCGGAGCTGGAAGAAATAGAGGAACATCAGAAAAAGGTGCAGGAGCTTATTAACCGTCTTTTATCTGACAATAGGTTGACTCAAATGATTTCTACCCATCAGGGACTGAAGCGGCCTGAGGAATACAGCGATCAATTTTTAGAAGATCCGAAGTATTTTTCTTCGTTTTTGATTTTTTGCCAAGCCAGACAAATACCCTTTCCAAGTTATTTGAAGGAATTGATTGGAACTAGGGGCAAGCTGCCTGAATTAACTGACGAATGGCTGGAGATTCTTTTACAGGGCTTTTTATATGATTATGCGGATGCTTACCGAGTTTCTGACGTTCAACGGCAGCAGCTTATACAGGAGTTGCGGGAGGCTGGCTGTATTTACCGGAAACAAGTGGTTCTGACAAAGAAGGAAGCTATTCAGAAGCTGCTTGTTAAAAGCCAGGGTAAGCTGGAAAGCATCGGAAAAATTGTAGAATCTGAGTATCAGGCGTTGGGGGGCAGCCTGCGGCTTTTGATTTTATGTGACTATATAAAAAAGGACCAGCTGCCGCTTATAGGAACAAAAAAGGATATGAAAGCTGAGATAGGCGCGGTCCCTATATTTGAATTTCTGCGCAGAAAAGAATTGCAGAGTATACGTCTGGGCTGCCTGAGCGGCACGGTTGTCATTCTTCCGATGGATACAAAAGAAAAGCTGGATAGCCTGCTTGAGGAGCATGGCTGTAATGGGAGCATGCTGCCGCTGGGGGATACCGGATACGGGCAGTTTCAAATCAAAGGGGCAAACACTCATGTGGTGGCGGCTGTTACCCAATTATTCAGCCAGGGAGACGTTAATGCGCTGGTTGGTACAAAATCTCTGCTGGGCGAAGGGTGGGATGCGCCCTGCGTTAATTCATTGATTCTGGCCACCTATGTCGGTTCTTTTATGCTGAGCAATCAAATGCGGGGACGAACTATCCGGGCCGAGCGTGGAAATCCGGAGAAAACCGGGAACATCTGGCATCTTGCCTGCATTTTTCCGCAGAAATCCGGAAGGACCAGGCATGCGGATTTATCCGGTGATTATGAAATGCTGGTTCGTCGGTTTGAAGCTTTTTTAGGGATATCCTGGGAAGAGAATCTGATAGTGAGCGGAATTGAGCGGCTGGGCATACCAGAGTTTGATTCCCGCGAAAAAATGGAGGATGTTAATAGGATGATGCTGGACCGTGCGGCGGACCGGCAAGCCTTGAAAATGAGGTGGCTAAGTGCGCTTCAGGAGATTCGCGGGGATATGGAAGTGGAACAAATGGAAGCTGTCTCCCAAGAAGAGGTCAAGCCCGGCTATGTCTTTGTAAACGCATTAGGCATGGCAATCATGGATATTGTCGTAACATTTTTATTGGCTGTCGGCCGTATGTTGGCGCTAAGGGGCCAAGACGGGGGTTCAATTTGGGCAAACATACTGAGCGCTTGCATGATTTTTACGGCCATTATGGCCGCCCGATATGGAATTAAGGCGTTTCGTTTCGGTACACCTGAGAAGAGAATGAAGCAGATCAGCCAAGCAATGTTAAGTGCGTTGGTTGAAATTGGTGAGATTGAAGATGCCTTGTGCTGCAAAGCTGAAGTGGAATCTATAGAAGGGAAGCTTATTGGCACATGGCTTCAAGGCGGGAGCATGCGGGATAAGATGGCCTTTGCTGGCTGCATGGAAGAAATTTGGGGAATAATTGATAATCCAAGATACCTGCTGATGAAGGAGACAAAATACGGTAAAACAGATGAATATTATTCCGTACCGGAGGTGTTCGGCAGGCAGAAGGATCGGGTTGTTATTTTTGAAAAGCACATGAATAAAGTGTTAGGCAAACACAAGGTTGTCTATACCCGCACTCCTGAGGGCCGCAGGATTTTGCTGCGGGCAAGGACAAAATCCTTTGTAAACAAAAACCAACGGGTTCTGCTGAGAAAAAAAGTGGCCAAGGGAAGGTATGAATAGTTAGGCGATCAAGTAATGGAAGTTTAGTCATAAATACGGCTAGCGGTCTTTTGTTCTCTGACTCTTTGCTGTTTAATTAACATAGTATTTATTGTTTGCATACCCTTAGTTTATAAGGAACTACACGCCTCAAAATAATAATTTCTTTATTTTCCGCGTTATCCTCAATCAGCGTACTCCCCGGTACGCTTCTTTCGTCTGCCTTGAAAACGAAGAAATTCTCTCCGTTTGAGCTCTCCAGAGTCAGAATGCCTAAAATTTATGCCAGGTAAAGCGCGCTTGAACGACCTGTACCGAGCATGCATGGAATCAAAGCAGCGCAGCAGAATGCATATTTTATGCAATTAGGCCGTGTAGTTCCTTTTAATTGAGGCTAATGACTGCTGAAATAACTCTGTTGTTTTTTGTTATATAATTAACATAGTAATTATTTTTTGCATAGGATATCTTAAGATATTATTTATGCAAGGAGTATGCTATGTATAATAAAACAGTTAATAGAGCTGATCCCATTTACGCGGTTCTACAGGGAAAAGCTCAGGCATCGGCCGTAATTGCGGGCAGCAGGGATTATCCTAATATAGCGGGAAGAGTGCGTTTTTACCAGACTGCTGCGGGCGTAATTGTTTATGCGGAAATAATGGGGCTGCCTGTTGATACGGAGCAGAAAAACTGCACCGGCAGAGTGTTTGGATTCCATATTCATGAAGGAGAGGCGTGCAGCGGAGATAAAAATGACTGGTTCTCTTCTGTGTTGTCCCATTATAATCCGGGCGGCTGTGCGCATCCGTACCATGCGGGAGACCTGCCGCCTCTTTTTGGAAATAACGGCTTTGCTTTGAGTATATTTTTAACTAATAGGTTTGCAGTGAAGGATATTATAGGAAAAGTTATAATTATCCATGACCGTCCTGATGATTTTACCACGCAGCCTTCGGGAAATTCGGGTACGAAAATAGCGTGCGGCGTAATTAAAGCAATTTAAATATTTAGAGGGAGAACCGTAAAGTTTTTTATAATGGCTTTTGTTATTATTGCGCAGGCAGCTGGTATGTGATAAAATTAATACATTAATTTACTATGTTAACCGGCCCGTACTGTAGGCATATGCCGTCGTTTTAGGCGTGTATGTAACAAATGCAGGCTGGCTCTGCTGCCTTATATTAGGAACGGAAGGATTTTAACAGCTTCGGGCATAATAAGGGCTGCTGGATTTTACAAAGGAGAGAAGAAAATGGAGTACAGGAGATTTGGCGATAAAATAATTGCCAGAATTGATAAAGGAGAAGAAATTCTGGAGCAGATAGAGGCAATAGCGCTGAGGGAGAATATCTTATTGGCGCATATCAGTGCGCTGGGAGCAGTAAATTCTTTTACAGCGGGCGTTTTTAACGTAAATGAAAAAAAGTTTTATGCAAATGAATTTAAAGGTGATTTTGAAATAGTGTCTTTAACAGGAACCATCAGCTCTATGAATGGTAAGCCTTATACGCATATTCATATGAGCGCGGGGGATAATACGGGGGCTGTATACGGCGGACACCTTAACAGAGCGGTGGTGAGCGCTACCTGCGAGATGGTTATAACTCTTATAGACGGCCGTGTAGACAGGAAATACAATGAGGATGCGGGAATTAATTTATTTGATTTTTAGATTGGGTATATAAAACGCGCACAGCTTATAACAGGGCGCTGCACTTCGGCTTATAGTTTTAAAATTGAATGCGCAAAAGCGTCCCGGCAAAGGGGGGCGGCGTTTGCGGCCGTAAACGGCCGC
>URYI01000074.1 GCA_900552055.1 uncultured Eubacteriales bacterium
TTAGGGCAAGAAAGGAAGGGGCCTTTTTTCAAAGGCCCCTTCCTTTCTTGCCGCCGCTCCGCCCTTTAAGGCGCGCTGAAGCTTTTATATTTCGTGCGGTCTTATTCTTCTCCATAGGTCTGCCCGGTCTTTGCACTCTGATAAAGTACCCAGTAGCCCTCCCCTTGCGGGTCTTTAATGCTGGCCGGAAGCCATTGGCAGTATTTCGCCAGATTTTCAGGGGGCGCAAGTGCAAATTGGCCGGGCACCCCGTAGCATATATGCATGGGCGCGCCCTCTTCGTCATATATTATCCCTACTATGTAATGACCTTTTTCTTCGCCCTCCGTATACTCTACTTTAACCCATTTGGAACCTGGAATCATATCACAAAGCTCATCCAGCTGCGCATTGTCTGTTAAAAGCCGCTCAAAATGCTCTTTGTTTTGTTCATAGAAATCTGCGCTTTCGTCGGGCAGGGCTTCAAAACCGTATTCTGGTGCAGTTTTGTCTGCGGTATCAGAATTATTTTTCTGCATTTCGGATGCTGTATCCGCATTAAAAATATTATCGCTTGGCTTGAATTCTGCGCGCTGTCCGGCGGTTCCTTCTTCAGACTCATTATTTTGCATACGGGCCGGAGACCCATTTGAGGCCTGGGCCGGCTGGCGCGCGTAATCGGTCTTTGCCGCTGCTTCAGCCGAAATTTTCGTGTTGCGGCTATGAATATTATTTTGGTTTATTTGTTTAACCATTTCAGGTTCAAACTTAATAGTGTCAGAGGTTACTCCCTCGCTGACTTCGCCGTCGCTCGCAGTATAGCTCCAGCGCTGATAATTTTGTCCCAGCCTTGTTCCTGTTGCATGGCAGAGCTTATCGGTAAAATCCTTGTGCCAGGTTGAGCCTGAACCGCGGTGCCCGGTTATTACAGGGTAGAGAAAGCCGTTTTCCTTGTAAAATATGCCTGCGGCCAGAATGTCATCCATTCCCGGCATGGGCAGCTTAAGATTAAAATCGGCAAATGCTGCTTCAGGAAGCACGCGGATTGGGCCAAGCTGAAATATTTGGCCGTTTAAATAAAGCGCGCATAAATATTCGCCTTTTCCCGGACCGGTCAGCGCTTTGCTGCCGAAGGCCAGGCGGCAGGCAGAAGGCAGCCATTCAAATTTTAGATAGCCGGTGGCTTCGCCGTTTTCGGAAAATCCGGCAGTTTCCTGCCTTAATACCATTAAAAATTTATTATTAATCCCCATAGCGTTCTCTCCTTTATGTATTTATAGCCGGCCGTTTCGTCACGGCATATTGTGTTCCCTAAAAGCTTTAAAATTTACGCACATTCTTTTATATGCCGGAGAGGCAAAATATATACCCGTCAACATGCGTGAAACGGGGGAAATATCTTGACAGGTGCGGCTTATAGAGAGTAAAATATAAAAAATACCGGCGCATTTTGCTTTAGTGCTGTTTTTAAGCGTCCTAAAGAAAGCCCGCTAAAATATCTCAATTTTATGGTCCGGAGCTGCTGGCTCAGGGCCTTTGAGTGTTTTGGACACGGGCGGAAACGGAGTATTATATGACTTTAAGCGGAATTATTTTGGCTGCGGGACAGGGTACCCGCATGAAATCAGAGCTGCCCAAGGTGCTGCACAGCGTTTGCGGGCTGCCTATTGTCATGCATGTATGCCGGGCATTTGCTGAAGCGGGCATTCAACGTCCGGTGGCAGTGGTGGGAAATAAGCATGAAATGGTAATGCAGGCAATGGGGCAGAGCGTGGATTTTGCTTATCAGGAGAAGCAGCTGGGGACGGGGCATGCAGTTCTGACAGCGCTGCCTCAAATTGCTGAGGACGGCCTGGTGGTTATATGTGCCGGAGATATGCCTCTTATTACCGGAGAAACTATTTCCCAGCTTATTAAAAATACTTTGGAGAGAGATTACGCGGCCTGTGTGCTTACAGCCGTACTGCCGTCATCTGCTGGGTACGGCCGAATTGTAAGAGGGAAAAACGGTGAACTGATAAAAATTGTTGAGGAGAGAGATGCGTCGCCGGAGGAAAAAGAGATACGCGAGGTAAATACTTCGGTCTATTGCTTCCAGGTTAAAGCGCTCAGAGGGGTGCTTTCCAGGCTTAGGCCGGATAACGCGCAGGGGGAATTGTATCTGACGGACGCGCTTGAGTTATTGAGCGCTGCCGGAGCGCGTACGGGTGCTATGCAGGCGGAGGATTACCGCGAGGCTATGGGTATAAACGATCGTGTGCAGCTTGCTCAAGCGGCTAAGTTGATGCAGGAAAGGATAAACCGCCGTCATATGCTTAACGGCGTTACCCTTATAGACCCTGAAAGCATTTATATTGACTGGGATGTGGAGATAGGCAGGGATACTGTTATATATCCTAATAATTATCTGTGTTCTGGAACTGTTATTGGCGAGGGCTGCACTCTTTATGAAGGCAATCGATTGGAAAAGAGCAGGCTGGGCGACGGCGTGAGTATAAGATGCTCTACCCTTATAGAGGCGGAAGTTGGCTCAAACAGCACCGTTGGGCCTAACGCTTATCTGAGGCCTAAGGCGATTGTAGGCAATAATGCCCGAATTGGTGATTTTGTGGAACTGAAGAATTGCTCTATAGGCAATAAGAGCAAGGTCAGTCATTTGGCGTATGTGGGTGACGCAGATGTTGGCTCAGGGTGCAATATAGGCTGCGGAGTGGTGTTTGTAAATTATGACGGCAAGCATAAGTTCAGGAGCAAAATAGGCGATAATGTGTTTGTGGGGTCAAACTCCAATCTGGTTGCGCCTGTTGTATTAGAGGACGGCGCGTATGTTGCTGCGGGTTCTACCGTAACGCAGGATGTTCCCGGCGGGGCGCTCTGCATTGCAAGAGCCAGACAGACAGTAAAGCCAGGCTGGGCGGAGCAGAAGCGCAGGGAATGGGAAAAAGAATCTAAATAGGCTGCTGATTTTATCAAACGCCGGGTGTACCGCGGCGGGCGGGTGGGAAAGATAAAGGGCTCCCTAAGCGGCGGATATGGGCCGCTTAGGGAGCCGGCCGGCGTAAGACGGCCTCATTATTGCCGCAGCACATAGTGCGGCGGCGGGCGGGCAGCCCGCTGTATTAATTTAAAATTGTTTTGTTTGGTGTATGTATATTGATGGGTTATTGGCGAAAAAGGCCGGGCCCGGCTTCCCACCCCCCTCATTTTTGCTGTCCCCCTTTCAGGCGGACAGCAAAAATCAAGGAGGGCCCGCGCACCAATCGACGTTTTTGCGGCATATATCTTTCCCTTTTTTCCATATATCTTTGGGCTTTTAATCTGCGCGGCCCCGCCAGGCCGCTTCGCGTCCTGGCCTGAATTATAAAACCCGCCCCAGCCGGGCGGAGCGGAGGAGCGTATATGTTCTTTAGGAGGAACAAAGCCGGCGACGGTAATATTTTTTTAATAGTAGGACTGGGTAATCCTGGCCGTGAGTACAGCGATTCACGGCATAACTGCGGCTTTAAAGCGATTGAATGCCTTGCCTCCCAATTATCCGGTCTTACTCCCTTTAAGGAAAAGCATAGGGCTATGCTTGCAAAATGCAGATTGGATGCCGGGCAGCTTATAATTGCCTGTCCCGTGACTTATATGAATGCCAGCGGCGAGAGCGTTAGAGAACTGCTTAATTATTATAAGCTTCCTTCCAGTCATCTTATGGTTATATACGATGATATAGATTTGCCTTTAGGCGCGCTGCGTGTGCGCGCTTCAGGTGGTCCGGGTACGCATAACGGCATGCGCTCAATAGTTTCTAATATAGGAGAAGATTTTAACCGTATCCGTATCGGCATAGGCAAGCCGCCCGCCCAAATGCAGCTTGCAGATTTTGTTCTTGGAAAATTTACTCAGGACGAATTGCCGCTGATGCAGTGCGCATATCAAAGAGCGGCCGATTGCGCGCTGGAATTTGCTTCTTCGGGCATAGAAAAAGCTATGGCCAAGTATAATATAAATGTAAAGGAAAAGCGCGCTGAATAACAGGCGTGCTGAAATTCTTTAATACTAAAGTGCCGGCGCTGACGGCACAAACCGCATCCTGTCAAGGTGATATATGAACGAAATATTTTTTGCTCCAATTATGGAGGACGCCGAAATTACCCGGCTCTGTAACAGCGTGGGGCAGGGGCAGAGCCCCTGCGCCGTTTTTGGCGTGTCTGATTCTCAGAAAGCGCATCTTGCTTCGGCAGTAAGCAGCGGCCGGCCAATATTGTTTATAACCTGGTCCAATGAAAGGGCTGAACGTGCGGCGGAGGATATGGAAACATATCTGGGCCGGGAAACAGCCGTGCTTCCTGCGTTGGAAACTATACCCGGTGTCAGGACAGGCAGCCGGCAAAGCTCCATGGAGCGTGCCGGAGTTATTAATCGCCTGCTGGAAGGAGTTGATATCCTGTCGGCGGGCATTGACGCGCTGCTCTATAATTTTATGCCGGTGTCAGCCTGGCGCGCTTCAGCTATAAAATTAGATCATTCTGTGCGTATTTCACCTGCGCTCTTGCGCTCCAGGTGCCTGAAAATGGGTTATGAGGAAACAGAAGCAGTTGAAGAACCGGGGCAGATTTCCATACGCGGAGGAATAGCCGATATTTTTCCTGCCGGCTGGGAAAATCCTCTCAGAATTGAATTTTTCGATGATGAAATAGATTCCCTGCGCCTTTTGGACGCCGCCAGTCAGCGCTCAGTTAAAAGGCTGGACAGCGCTGTTATAGCTCCTGCGGGCGAATTGTATCTCCAGGATTTAAAAAAAGGGGCGGGAATGCTGCGTGCCCAGCTTGCCGCATATGAAAAAAAGGCGCGCCGTAACAATCCCGAAGGAGCGGATGAAGCGCAGGATCTCTTTGGGCCGGCAGCAGATGCGCTGGATTCGGGTTCGCCAGTGTTTGACGGGGATTTGTTTCCGTATTTTTACAGTGATTACACTTCCATATTGGAGTTTTTGCCCCAAAACGTGCTGGTCATACTGGATGAGCCGCGCCGTATACGGGAGCGAGCGGACAACGCCGCAATGGAATATTCCGAAATATTTAAAGAGCAGCTGATTAAAGGCCGGGTGCTCCCGCTGCATTCAGAGTATATGCGTCCCTACGACCAGCTTTTGGCTAAATTAAAGGAGAAAACCTTGATTTCCGTGCAAAGCATAACGGCCGCATGCCGGGATATTTCCCCGCAGGCCGTTTTCACCCTTTCGGCGCGTTCCATGCAGTCCTTTCAAAACAGCCCTTCACTTTTGGCCAAGGAGCTGACCGGACTGCGTATAAATAAATTCAGGACCCTGATATGCGCAGGGGGTGAAAATAAGGCGCGCAGGCTGGTAAACGAGCTGGAAAGTCTGAATGTTTATGCTCAGTTTACGGCTGACTTGTCCCTTAAACCTGCTCCGGGTGAAATTTTTGTGCTGCCCTGCCGTGTCAGCAGGGGCTTTGAATATACTGAAGCGCGTATGAGCCTTATAAGCGAAGGGGATATTTTTTCCGCTTCCCGCTCCCGCCGCAGCATCCGCCGCGCCAAGCGCAGGGACGGCGCAAATATTGCGGACGTTATGGAGCTGAAAACAGGGGATTATGTAGTACATGATAATTACGGCATCGGCATATATAAGGGAATAACCAAAATAAAAACTGACGGCGTATACAGGGACTATATAACCATAGCTTATCAGGGCACGGATAAATTATATGTGCCTGCCGAGCAGCTGAAACTGGTTCAGAAATATATGGGCGGAGAGGATGCCGCTCCAAAAATCAATAAATTAGGCTCCAAGGAATGGGCAGGTACTAAAGCGCGGGCGAAAAAAGCAATAAGGGATATGACGGACGAATTAATAGCCCTGTACAGCAAGCGCGAATCGGTGCAGGGATATGCCTTTTCTCCCGACACGCCTTTTCAGCGCAATTTTGAGGAGGATTTTCCCTTTACTGAAACACCCGACCAGCTCAGGGCCATAGATGAAATCAAGCATGATATGGAATCAAACAGGGTAATGGACCGCCTGCTCTGCGGGGATGTGGGCTACGGCAAGACTGAAGTAGCGATGCGCGCCGCGTTTAAAGCGGTAATGGACGGCAAGCAGGTGGCTTTCCTTTCGCCTACTACCATACTTGCCCAGCAGCACTATAATACAATGGCGGCGCGTATGCTGCCCTACGGAGTAAGATTGGACGTTTTGAGCCGCTTCAGAAGCCCCAAAGAGCGCAAGCAGGTGCTTGCCGGGCTGGCGGAGGGAAATATAGATATAGTTTCGGGTACGCATGCTCTGCTTGCCAAGGACATAAAGTTTAAAGATTTGGGCCTGCTGATAGTGGATGAAGAGCAGCGCTTCGGCGTGGCGCATAAGGAAAAAATAAAGCAGCTTAAGAGCAGTATAGACGTGCTTACTCTTACGGCTACTCCTATTCCCCGTACTTTGCATATGTCTCTTGTGGGTGTGAGGGATATGAGCGTAATAGACAGCCCGCCTGAAGAGAGGTACCCGGTTCAAACTTATGTTGCCGAATACAGCCGCACAATGATACGGGACGCTATTATGCGCGAATTGGGCAGAGGCGGCCAGGTGTATTTCGTATATAACCGAATCCAGGGGATAGAGACTTTTGCGCAGAGCCTTAAGGAATTGGTTCCTGAAGCGCGCATTGGCATAGGCCATGGACAGATGGCTGAAGGAGAACTGGAAAAGGTTATGCTGGAATTTTACGACGGCGCCTTTGACGTGCTTTTATGTACGGCTATAATAGAGAACGGGCTGGATATTCCGCGGGTCAATACTATAATTGTGTATGATGCGGACAAATTTGGATTGAGCCAGCTTTATCAGCTTAAAGGCCGCGTGGGCCGCTCTAACCGCATAGCCTATGCGTATTTCACTTTCCGTCCGGGCAGTGTGCTGACCGAAACGGCAGAAAAGCGGCTTAACGCTTTAAGGGAATTTACCGATATGGGCTCGGGCTTTAAAATTGCTTTGAGGGATTTGGAGATAAGAGGAGCGGGCAATATGCTGGGAGGCGAGCAGCACGGGCATATAGCCCAGATAGGCTATGAGCTTTATTGCAGGCTGGTAAAGGAAGCGGTCAGCGAAGGGACGGAGCAGCTGGAAAAACGTCCAGAGACAGTAGTAGAAATTAAAGCGGACGCATATATAAGCGAAGACTATATACGCTCAGAGGCTCAGAAGGTAAACGCATATAAGCGGATTGCCGCGATTGAAGAGGAAGCGGACAGGGAGGATATTCTGGAAGAACTTATAGACCGTTACGGGGA
This sequence comes from uncultured Eubacteriales bacterium, assembly GCA_900552055.1. GTDB lineage: Bacteria > Bacillota > Clostridia > Christensenellales > QALW01 > Neochristensenella > Neochristensenella gallicola. The sequence goes on from URYI01000074.1 coordinate 7,276, forward strand.
TCCGCCCCAGTGCGTAATCAATCTTATTAACATTGCTTATATGAGGGCTTTGGCTTCGCGTGCGGGCATTACCCATATTACGCAGCGTCCTGACGCAATTATAATGCGCTTTGATGCTTCTTCGGGCGTGGATTTTGAGAGGCTTACATGTGCGCTGGCATTACTGGGCAAACGCGCGTCTATTTCAGCAGGGGATAAATTGGCGGTAATTTTCAGAACCCTGGGTATGGATACGGAAACCGCCATAACCGAAATAGTTAAATTTTTAAAAAGTGCGTCGGGGGAAGAGGAAAATAAGCAGAAGGATAAGGCAAAATAGAAGGGTTATACTGCCATATCGGGCGTATAAATGAATAAATCGTTAAAATATGCTCCAATATCGTTTAATTGACTTGAAAAATTAGCAGTTATAAATTATAATAATGCTTGTGCCGGCCTGTCCGGTGTTAAAAGGCACATAGATAAGAAAGGCGTGAAGTCAAATATGAAAAAAGCGGTTGCTCTTGCCGTGACGGTACTCATGGCAGCGGGTATTTTTTCAGGATGTACCCTTGTCCAGGTGGATGCCGAAGCGGATGGCAATAGAGTTGTAGCCGTGGTCAACGGGGAAGAGATATTAAAAAAAGACTGGTATTCTGTATACTATATGTATTACATGTATTATGGTTCCTCTGCCGATGAAGAAACCTTAGAGGAATTGAAGAATATAGCGCTTGATTCCCTTATTTATCAGACTCTTTGGGAGCAGAAGGCCAGAGAGGCGGGCTACTTTGAATTTACCGATGAGCAGCGTGCTCAGGCAAGGGAAGAAGTAGAGAAGGAGATGGAAGAAGAGATCCAGGCTAACGCCGACGATATGAAGGAAGCAGTTGAAGGACAGTCGGGTTATGAGAATATGGATTTCTATGCCGAGGCCAAGGCCGCTTATGAGCGGGATATGGAGGAGTCCGGCTATACCATTGACGACTTGATTGAATCCAAGCTTACTGAGATGGCCTGCGATAACTATAAAGAGGAATTATTAAAGGATGTGGGCCCGCTGGAAGCGGATATCGTTGAAGAGTATGACGAATTGAGAAAAGAACAGACCGAAAGCTTTACTGATTCAGCCAAGGACGAATATGTCAGCGCATTTAATGACGGTACTATAATAGTGAGAAATCTGGCCGGGTATAGTTTAGTGCAGCATATTCTTATAGGGTTTGACGAGGATGACCAGGATAATGTAGAAGAGCTTTACCAAGCTATGACTGAAGCGCAGAGCGACGTGGATGATAAGCAGGCAGAGCTGGGCGAATCAGATGCAGAGGATAAAACTGACCTGGAAACTGAGCTGGAAGAATTGAAGCAGGAGCTTGAGGATGCAACAGAAGCATATGAGGAAGCGGTAACTGCTGCCGCAGAAAAGATTCAGGAAAAGACGGACGAAATTTATGCGTCAGTCAAGGATGCGGATGAGGATAAATTTATAGAAGTAATTGTTGAAGAATCGGACGATACCGGCATGAATACTGAAGAGACTGCCAAAAAAGGCTATCTCATAGGGGATGAGGACGGTATGATAAGCGAATTCCATGATGCGGCAGTAGCTTTAACTGAGGAAGGAGAGATTTCCGAACCTGTGCTTGGGCCGTACGGCTATCATATTATCCGCAAGATTAAGGACATTCCTGAAGGCTATGTGGAATTGGATGAAGTAAGGGATCAGATTGTAGAGTCTCTTACAACTACGATGCAGGATGAAAGCTGGTCCAATTATCAGGATGAATGGTACAATGCCGCAAGCATAAAAAGATATAACAGCGTTATGGATGTCTGAAAAAGTGTCTAGGTATTAGATAGGGCGGCCCTGTGCGGCCGCCTGTTTTTAATATTGGGAAAATTGCCGCGGGAAGTAAACAGCGCGCAGGGCTTTCCCGCCCTCCCAGGCCGCAGCCGCACTTAAAG
>URYI01000075.1 GCA_900552055.1 uncultured Eubacteriales bacterium
TACACGCCTCCAGCGGTCTGATTTCGGCATTTTCTGCGTCATCGTCAATGGGTGTGCGTCCAGTACGCCTCATTCCGCTTCCTTGAAAATGCCGGAATCAAACCTGCTGGAGGTTTAAGAGTCAGACAGCGGCCGCTTGAATGCCCTGCAAGGCGCCTGACGTGTACTGGAGAGTACACGGAGGGAAAAGCAACACAGCAGGGCACGGAAACATCCCTGTCCTGACCGTATATGCCCTTGTCAATTTAGGGTACGGCTGGGAGAATATAATGAGCGAAGGCAAAAATGTTACTTTAAATATAACTACAAGGCGCTCGGATGAGGAAATCAACCTTACTACCGATGCGGTATGCTACGAGGAAAACGGGGAAATACGCTTTGAATACAGCGAGAGCTTATCGGCGAAAGAGGACACTAAAACTGTAATGACCATTGCTCCGCAGAGCGTTATTATAAACCGCGTTAATGCTGCGGGGGAAAGCACGGTAATGTTGTTTGAGGAGAGAAAGACTTTTAAGGGAGAATACTATACGGAATACGGCACTTTTGATATGTCCATATTTACCACAAGAATGCATACAAGGCTGCGGGACAACCAGGTGAGCGCAAGCTTTGCCTATGAATTGCGCTTTGCCGGCAAGGGCGTGGGGCAGTTCGCCATTGACGTAAGCGCAAATATCTGATATTTTTGTTTCTTTTTTCGTTACCCTAAATTAACAAGGGCATATATGGTCAGGACAGGGCTGTTTCGGTGTCCTGCTGTGTTGCTTTTCGCTCCGTGTACTGAACGTACGCCCATTGACGACGACGCAGAAAATGCCGAAATCAGACCGCTGGAGGCGTGTATCCACTTGTCAATTTAGGGTAAAAGAGTGTATAATGCTTATATCGGAAGTTTTATGCCTGAAACTGGGGCTGGGCGCCGCGGCTTATTATGCTTAATAAAGGCCGGGCGTATAGCTGAGCCTGCGGTTTGTTTTACACGGGTATATAAAGGAAGGTATTTTTATGATAAGATTGTTTTCAAGCGAATCGGTTACAGAGGGACATCCTGATAAAGTATGCGACCAGATTTCGGACGGAGTGCTGGACGCTATACTTGCTAAGGACCCGCAGGCGCGGGTGGCATGCGAAAGCATAGCTACTACGGGCATGGTGCTGGTTATGGGGGAAATTTCATGCGACTGCTATGTGGATATTCCCCAGATAGTGCGCTCAACTCTGCTGGAGATAGGCTATAACGGCGAAACGGCCGGATTTGACGGCAGTACCTGCTCGGTGATTACCTGCATAGACGAACAGTCCCCAGATATTGCCATGGGTGTGGATAAGGCTATGGAGGCCCGCACGGGCAGCGGGGATGAATTGTTTTCCACGGGCGCGGGCGACCAGGGGATGATGTTCGGCTATGCCTGCAATGAAACAGACACATATATGCCTATGCCCATAGAGCTTGCCCACAGGCTGGCGCGCAGGCTGGCATGGGCGCGCAAAAGCGGGAGCCTTAATTGGCTGCGGCCGGACGGCAAGAGCCTGGTCAGCATAAGGTATGACGGGGATGTGCCCGTTTCGGTGGATTCAGTGGTGATATCCGCCCAGCATGACAGCCAGGTAGCTATGGCTGATTTGCGCGAAGGGATAATTGAAGAGGTTATTAAGCCTGTTGTACCGGCGGGTTTGCTGGATAAAAATGCAAAGATACTGGTCAATCCTACGGGCCGCTTTGTAGTAGGCGGGCCCCATGGGGATTCGGGCCTTACAGGCCGCAAGATAATTGTGGACAGCTACGGTGGCTGCGCCCGGCACGGAGGCGGTGCGTTTTCGGGCAAGGATCCGACTAAAGTTGACCGCTCTGCCGCGTATATGGCCAGATATATAGCTAAAAATATCGTAGCTGCCGGACTGGCTGACAAATGTGAGATACAGCTTGCCTATGCTATAGGCGTGGCGCAGCCTGTTTCGGTTTACTGCGAATGCTTCGGTACGCATAAGGTGCCCTTGGAGCGTATCTTAACGGGAGTGCGCCAAAGCTTTGACCTTAGGCCCGCCGCCATAATCAGCCGGCTGGATCTGCGCCGTCCCATATATAAGCAGACGGCTGCCTACGGGCATTTTGGAAGGGCTGATTTAGATTTGCCCTGGGAGAGACTGGATGCGGTAGAACAGTTAAAGGAAGCGTGCAGATAAAGCAGACGGGCCCGGAGCCGGGCCGCCCCATGACAGGGAGAGGGCCGGAGCTTAGGCGGAGCCCCGCCGGCTTCAAGGCCGGGTGCAAAAGACTGGGATGAAAAGCGGACAGGCAGCTTAAAGGCGGCTTGCCCGCTTTCTATATATTTTGTGGGCGTGCGCTGTTTTTTGTTTGGGAGGATTGTATTGCCTTGAGCTGCCTGCGCCATTTGGACGCTGAATAAATATGGGGCTTTTAGCGAACCGGCCGGAAAAGTGCACGCGGACTTAAATTATAAGCAGGGGAGCGGGCGCTTGCTGCCGGGGATATTTTGCAGATACGGCAGGACAGGGCGTGAAGAGGATACGAGAGTACAACGGTTAGGGAAGCTTGGGCGGGCCGGAGCGTATTTAAAAAGTATTTGGCGCCGTTTGGGGGCGGCAGGAGGAAGGCGGCCGGAAGGGGCTGGACGCGGATATTACGCGGCGGCGAACTCTCAACAGCGCTTATAATTCGCGCAGATAAAAGGGGGATGGCTGTGAAAATTACGCGGCGGCTGATCCTGGACATTTTTTCCAGGGGCGGGCAGGTTCCGGCCCCTGGGGCCTGTATGGAGCGCTGGTTTGCCGTAGGTTTGGGTTACGCCTTCTTCAGCGGCATAAGGGAGCTGTTCAAAATAAAATTAATCCTTTACAAATTCAATGCTGACATCGCCGTTATTGCAGGTTACGTTCAGCTTTTTTTCGCCGCTGTCTTTATTATCCGGCAGATTGCTCTCTCCCTTTTTTATTTCGGACTGAATAGCGAAATCTTCATAGCTTCCTGCAATTTTGCCGGAAATATTTCCATTTTTAACATTCAGGGTCAGGGCGCTGCCAGGGCTTAAGGCTCCAAAGGCAATATTTCCGCCGTTGGAAGAAATATTTATGCTTTGGGTTACGGTCAGCGCCGAAAGTGTTATATCCTCGTTTGTTGTGGAGAGAGTAAGGTTTTCAAGGAGTGCGTTGGGTATCTGAAGGGATATTTTTCGGTTTTGGGCAGAAGGTTTTCCTCCAATATAATCTGTCCACTCTTTATCGCTTGCCGAGGTCATGGTCAGCACATTTTCTTCAGTTACAGAAATATCGTAATACTCTTTGCTGTTTTCATAGTATTTAATATGGACTTTCCCGTCCTCGGACAGCGATACTTCAATTTCTCTGTCCCGTACATCAAGCCTGATTTCTTTGATTTCTGTATCTGACGTATAGTTTTTTTCCTCAAAGGGCTGGCTGCTGTTTGAGCAGCCCGACAGGATTAAGCTGCCCAATATAAGAAATAATACAACTGAACTGATTTTTTTCATAGTGATTCATCCATAGTTTTATAGATTATAATTACCATTCTAATTCATAGTATGCTTTATTATCAGTTTTCCGGGCGAACTGGAATCCGCAGGAAAGACATAGCTTTTCAGCAATTTCATTTGCGGAATCTGTCATTAAGATTACTTTCTTAACGCCCTGGATTTTCAAACCTCTCAAGATATACTCAAAGGCTTTTTCCCCAAGTCCTTTATGCTGAAAGTGATAATCTATCATAAAGCGGGAAATGGTTGCCGTATCCGCTTGATTTTCTGCACGCCGGTACATAAAAAACCCAATCAGCACATTGTTGTTATAAATTGCATTAAGGTGCATTTCCGGATAATATTTTGCCTCAGCTATGGCAACAGCATTGCAGCAGGGATATTCCTCCATAGCAGCGCCAATGCCGCTGTGATTTGCCGTTAATTTGCACACATCAAGTATATTTTGTGCGTCCACTTCTTTTATACGAATCATGCTCATACCCCGCAGCTATATTTATAAAGTCTTTCTCTTTAAGACGGCCAGCCCGCAAAAAGACAGAGCGGCGCTTAGCAGCAGGCAGATGCTGATGTGCGGAACGGCACTGCTGTTAAACATGATGGCCTGGAAAAATCCGGCCAGTATAGCCCGTAATGGCGCAATGGGTGTAAAAATGCAGATAATTGCAATTAGCACTGCGTCGGTCAGCCACCCGTACCAATGAGTCTGCATGGATAACAGCACATGAAGAAAAACCATAACAAGCAGCAAAAAGAACATTTGCTGTAATCCGGCAATGATAATCCCGTTTTCCGTCCACTTGCACACGTCCATCATGTTGATAACCGTTGCCGCTGAATATATAGGGTCAATCAGCAGATGTATTGCTGTGTTGACAAGAGAGATGCAGAACGCCAGCAGCCCATAGCTGATCAGGCAGGCGAAAAAATAATCTTTTTTGCTCCCTCCCAAATGCATTAGCTTTTCAAAATCGTAAAATACAAAGAAGAACGGGGTTAAGACGGCAAGCAGCCAGGCATAATTTCCGTTGCTTAAAACAACATCCCCCGAAGACGTGGCGCAAAGCATCACAAGAACCGTAATAATAAAACTGATTTTATTGCTTGCGAGCAGGCGTTTTACAACTGCGAAAACAGCGGTCATCTTTTCATACCTCCTTTATGTCCCACCATTTGAATAAAGAAATCCTGTAAAGACAGCGGGTGAATTTCCAATGAAGCGGCCTGTCTGGGCGGATTGTCAAAGAGATAGCTTGTTGCGAGGCCTCCTGCAATATCTTGGCCAATGATGTTTAGATTTTTGGTCGCCGCCTCCACATCCTTTTTAAGGCCGCTGACACTGAACGCTTTAGCATTAATTGATTGCAGCGTGTCATAAAAAACAATGCTGCCTCTGTCAATAATTATTAGCTTTTGGACTGTCTTGGCAATTTCCTCAATGAGGTGGGTGGATACGATAATAATACGCGGGTGTTTCTGGAAACTCTCTGTCAGCATATCGTAAAATTCCGCGCGCATTATTGCGTCAAAGCCCAGGACGGGTTCGTCTAAAAGAATGACCTCCTTATTGCTTGCCAGGCAGATAATTGTTGAAACCATTGTTTTCATGCCGAGGGAAAGCTGATTAAATTTCTTTTTCCCATCTAGCTCAAAGCGTTCCATCAGTTCCGAGGCAAAGTCATAATCATAGCTGGGGTTTAATTCCGCAGCAATCCGCAGCAGTTTCTGTATCCGAAGGTTAAAATGCTTGGCAAAGTTTTGGATGTAGCTGACGCCCGTATCCAACGTGGACGTTGTTATTAACCTGTCCGCAACTTTAATAGCGCCGGACGTAATATTCTGGTACCCCGCAATGGATTTGAGAAAAGTTGTTTTGCCTGCGCCGTTTCTGCCCAGCAGGCAGTAAATGCCCGGCTGGTCAATAGTCAGGGTAATGTTTTTCAGTACGGCCGTCTGCCCGTACTGCTTGGTTACTTGTTTTAGCTCTATCATGCGGCCATCCCTCCTGAACAGCATTGATATATCTATTGCTTTTCGCAGTGTCCTATGCTAAAATGAATTATAAACCTTTGTGTAACACAAATGTCAACAGGAGAAAATAAAAAAATGAAAAAATATTTTTCAGTTGGGGAAGCCGCAAAAATGGCACATACAACCAGCGAAACGCTGCGGCATTATGACCGTATCGGATTAGTCAGGCCAAGCAGAAAAGACGAATGGACCAATTACCGCTATTATACCGAACAGGACATTGTGCGGCTGAATACAGTAAGGGCCTTGCAGCTTATGGATCTGCCCTTGCATGAGATAAAAAAGGTTCTGGAATACGATGACCTTGAAAAAATTGTGGATTTTTTGGCGCAGGCGGAGAAAAAGGCCGAGGAAAAAATATCGTCGCTTCAGTACAGCAAATCTAAAATTCAATTAGCCAAAGCAGATTATGAAAGAAAATTACAGACGCGCAGAAATTATAACGGCGCTTTTATCAAGGATTTCCCCGAACGTGTTATTTTGCTGTCCGATACCCTGGAGGTGCCGACGCTTGATAATCTTTGGAATTATCTTAGTCATTTTTACGATAAAGTTACGCCCGCTCTGAAAGAGCAGTTCTCCTTTGAGGATTTAGCCGGCATATATACCGAGAACGGAGTGTCCCGGCTCTTTGCTGTCTGTATCCGTTATGTTAATATAGATGGATTGAAGGTATTGCCCAAAGGGAAATATTTATGCGCTGACTGCACCCAGGAGAACAGGGAGCAGGTATTAAGCGAGGTAATGCGTACCGCCAAAATAAAGTATGGAGCAGAGCCGTCGTTTACAGTACAGCTCATTGTTGTATCAGGTATTTTGCAATGGAATTATGAAGTTCAGGTTTATGTTGGCGGATAACCTGCATTAAAACAGTAATACTCTTACCCCCAGTTCCGCGGCCTTAAAATAATACAAAACAGATAACCTGCGTTAAAACAGAAATATTTTAAGCCGTCTCCCTTCTTTTGCATATTAATATGGGAAACGCGGCCAATGCCGGATTTGAGATTTTGAATGAGAAAAACAGGGTCTGGGCCGTTAATCCCGATGAGGGGAAAAGCTTAAACGGGAGCATATTATTGAACATTTTATTGGAGAACTGCGGCAGGCTGGGGCAGGCAAGCTGTCTAGCGGCAAATAAAGGCCGGACAGCTTAGCTTGGCGCAATGCTGTCCGGCGGGGATGTACCTCCTTGCTCAGGGGTTTTTATGCGCCGGTTCTTTTTGCAATCTGCTGGGTGCCGCAGGCACATATTTTCCGGCCGCTCATTGCCGGGAGTAAATGCTTGCCGGCTCTTTTATGCAAAAGCTTTCTCTCAATCTGCAAGGTGGTTTTGCGCAAGATAATTATCTATTGCCTGCGTATTGGCCGGCCGCGCGAACAGCCCGTCATAGACCTCGGCTCCGGCGGCATTTTCGCGTATAAATGCCATGGAGTTGTCAAATTGCTGGGTATCCATGGAGGCGGATTGGGTAAAAGGATATATCTCTATACCAGTTAAATCGTAGCTTTCCAGAAAGGTGCCTATAATCATGGGCGCCGTGTGCCACCATATGGGATAGCCTAGGAGCACAGCGTCATATTCGCTTATAGATGAGGGCAGGTTACTAATGGCCGGCCGCGCGTTAGTGTCCCTTTCATTCAGAGCGACCTCTCCGCATTGGTTATAATCAGTCGGATATGGTATTTCGGGCTGAAGCTCCAGCAAATCGCCGCCCGTCTGCTGGGCTATATATGAAGCCATTTCCTGGGTATTGCCCGACCATGAGAAGTAGGCAACCAGGATTCTTTTCTCTCCTCCGGAGGAATTTAAAGGAGTTTCGGAAGAAGCTGTTTGGGAGGTAATAGCGCCGCTTTGCAGTCCGGAGGAGGCGGACTGGTTGGGTGAGGCGCCGGCGCCATTGCTTCCCTGACTGCAGGCTGTAAGGGATAAAGCCAGTATAATAGTCATGACGGCGGCTTTTAATTCTTTCATAATTAAATCTTCCTTTCTCGGTGTTAGTGCGCAGGGGGACTTGCCATGTCCCTGCAATTTTGTGTTTTATTATTTTCAGCGTGTTCTTATGCACGGGCCTCTTCCGCCTTAAAACGGGCGCGCAGCGCGGCCTAAACGGTAAAAAAATGCGGTATCCGCCTCCTTGCAGGGCGCTTTAAAAGACATACCTAAACATATATGGAATACGATAGGCAAGCAAATCCGGCGCTGGGAAACCGCATTATTCCCTGTATGCCAAAGGCCGCGGCTCTATATGCATTCACAGAGAATATCATAAATTTCTTCCCGGTCCAGCTCTCTGGGATTGCTTTTTATTATGTTGCAGGTATCAGCAACCTTTCTAAGCAGCTGCGGCGTTACCTCTGTTTTGCATTTAAGCTCGCTTATACTGGATGGGAGGCCGCATTCCCTGATAAATTGGCTGAGCGCCTCAATTCCCTCCTGGGCCGTATCTTTTTTAAAGACAGTCCGGGCAAAGCGCGTGAATTTTTCTTCTGCGTCCCGAAGTATATGACGGCAGTATGCGGGCTGTATGGCGGCCAGGCCCTGTCCGTGGTTGCAGCCAGTATAGGCTCCAAGCTGGTGCTCAATTTGGTGAACCTGGAAATCGGTAAGGCGGCCCGCTTTGAGAACGCCGTTTTCGGCCATAGCTGAATCCCACATTAAATTGCCGCGGGCCTGTATATCGTTAATGTCTTCGAGCAGGCGGCGCATATTGACTACAGTATTGCGCATGACGGCCAGAGCTATCTCGTCTGAAGGGTTGTCTGCATCCGAATTGCCCAGGTAGGTTTCCAGGGCGTGGCTCAGCGTGTCAAAAGCTCCCGAAAGCACCTGCATGCGCGGTACAGAAAGGGTATAAGCGGGGTCCAGAACCGCAAAGCGGGGGGCATAGGCCATCATGCCTGTTTTTATTTGCTTTTCCTCATTGGTGATGACTGCGCCGCCGTTCATTTCGGCGCCTGTGCCCGAAGCGGTAACAACCGCACCAACGGGTATTGCTTGGGTGGGGAACTGCCCCTGAGAAAATTCCATTTCCCATAAGTCCTGCTCTGTTTTGGCCTGCGCCGCTATAATCTTAGAGCAGTCAATGACGCTGCCTCCTCCTGCCGCCAGGATATAGTCTGCTTTTTCCTTTCTGGCCAAGGCCGCGCCCTTTTGAACCATATCATAAGTCGGATTGGACATTATACCCGGAAATTCCACTATATTTTTTCCCATGACCGAAAGAAGCTGCGTAATTTCCTCATAGACGCCGTTCTTCTTAATTGAGCCGCCGCCGTAGGCCAGCATTATTGTTTTGCCGGCCTGACTTAACTGGTCGTTCAGCGCTTTGGACAGTATTCCTTTGCCAAAGTAAACTTTTGTAGGATAGGAAAAAACAAAATCCTTCATAAATACATCTCCCGTCTTTATCGTATAAAATTGGTTAATACCTTTTGATTGTCCGGATGCTCAAGCTGGTTCTGCTTTGCCAGCGCAATGCATTTTAAAAGCCAGGCCATATTTTTGCCTATGTTACCCTCAGTTTACAAGGAAGACGGACAGAAGGCATAAAATATGCGTCCTGCT
>URYI01000076.1 GCA_900552055.1 uncultured Eubacteriales bacterium
CAATCCAGCATCTAAAATTCGTTTGTGGTTTTAGCAAATTAATGCTGGATATTATAGAGAAAATATTGTATAATGATAAACGTATGAGTATTTTACTTGTATTTTTGTATTGTAATTAATTAGCAAAGGCGAGTCTTTATGATAAATTGGTACCCTGGGCATATGGCGTCGGCCAGGCGCATGCTGGAGGAAAATTTAAAAATAATAGACGCAGCGCTTATCCTGCTGGACGCTCGTTTGCCATATTCCAGCCGCAATCCGGATTTGGACAAGCTATTGAAAAGCAAACGGCAGCTTTATATATTAAATAAAGCGGATTTGGCTGATCCGGAAAAAACCAAGCTCTGGCTTTCGCATTTTCGTGACAATGGCATGGAAGGAACGCAGATGTGCGCGCGTTCGGGAAACCGTAAGGAACTGCTGGGAGTAATAAACCGCCTCACCAATCCCGTGCTGGAAAAGTACAGGCAAAAGGGAGTAAATAAGACAGTGCGGCTGCTGGTCTGCGGGATACCCAATTCAGGGAAATCCACCCTTATAAATCTTCTTTCGGGTCAGTCCCGCGCTAAAACCGGGGACAAGCCCGGTGTTACAAGGGGCAAGCAGTGGATAAAGATAGGCGAATATCTGGAATTTCTTGACTCTCCGGGTCTGCTCTGGCCCCGCCTTGACGACCAGAAAAGCGCCATGCGGCTGGCTTATACAGGCGCAATTAATGACGATACGCTGGACAAGGAAGAACTGGCGTTTAATCTTGTCGCGGATTTAAGCGAACTTTATCCGCATTTGCTGGTTCAGCGCTACGGCGTGCCAGTGGGAAATGAGCCGGCCGAAACCTTTGACGCTATATGCGTAAAAAGGGGCTTTGTGCTCAAAGGAGGCCGTCCCGACCGTCTCAGGGGCGCCGAAACTATTCTAAACGAGCTGCGCAGCGGCCGGATAGGCCGTATAACCTTTGAGCAGCCCTGAAAGGCGGGATAGAAACTTTGACCAAGCAGCAGCGGCTGGAACAAGCCTATGAAAGGCTGAACTTTGATAAAAAATATCTGGAGCATGGCTTTAAATGCCTGGCGGGTGCTGACGAAGCAGGCCGCGGGCCTTTAGCTGGCCCGGTGGTGGCGGCCTGTGTAGTTTTAGATTACGATAACCCTCCCCTTGAAGCCAACGATTCTAAAAAACTGTCCCCTGCTAAGAGGGAGGCTTTATACGAAAAAATAATGGCCGAAGCAAAATATGCGGGCATAGGCTTATGCAGTGAACAGGAAATAGACGAAATTAACATTCTTCAGGCTTCTATGCTGGCTATGCGCCGTGCATTAGAAAATTCCAAGGCTCCCGCCGATTTTCTTTTGGCAGACGGCAACTGCCTGCCGGGCGCGCTGCCCGCTCAAAGAGAACAGGCGGTCGTTGGCGGGGACGGGCTCAGTCTGTGCATTGCCGCCGCTTCCATAATTGCAAAGGTAACTAGAGATAGGATGATGCTGGAATATGCGCAGAAATATCCCCAGTACGGCTTTGAGGCGCATAAAGGCTACGGTACCGCCCAGCATAGGGCTATGCTTGAAAAATACGGCCCATGTCCCATCCACCGGCTCTCTTTCCTAAATCCAAAGCGCAAAAGCGAAGGCCTCAGGGGGCGGGGGAATCTGGCTGAGGAAGCGGCCTGCGGCTATCTTGAAGGGGCCGGCTATAAAATATTATCCAGAAATTATTCAGTTCCGGGCGGCGAAATAGATATAGTCGCTGAAGAATCGGGTATAACGGTGTTTGCAGAGGTTAAATACCGTTCCGGCTATATTGCTGGTTCTGGCGCCGAAAGCGTTACTCCCCGCAAGCAGGCCTGCTTAAGAAGAGCGGCCCAAGCGTATCTGGCTGAAAATAATATAACGGGCCGAGCCCGGTTTGACGTATTGGAATTATCCGGCCCGTCTTCTTTCTATGATATCCGGCATATAAAAAACGCATTTGAATAAACGGTAGGTGCTTTTATGACTAAGAAAACCAAGAAAATCATTTTAATAACAGCCTGTGTGCTGGTGCTTGCTATAGCCGCAGCCATTATAATATCCTCTTTTGTGGGTTTTCAGCCTAAAGGAGTAAATCTGATTAAAAACGGCGGCTTTGATGATGTTCAGGATGGATTGCCTGCAGAATGGTACGCCGAATCCTATACTTCGGGTGCGGATTTTTCGGTTGTATCGGGCGGCTATGACGGAAACAGCGCCAAAATAGTAAGCAATAACTATAACGACGCCCGTTTTGTTCAAAAAGTTTCGGTTAATCCCAACGCCATATATCGCCTCAGCGCCTGGGTTAAAACTGAAGACGTTCAGGTTAAATCGGGAGTGGACGAAAATAAGGGCTGCGCTAATGTCTCGGTTATGGAGATGTTTTATATAAGCCAAACCCTTTCGGGTGACAGTGAGTGGACGCGCATAGATTTTTACGGCCAGACAGGCGCCGGTCAGAAAAGCATACTTGTTGCCATGCGTTTGGGCTTTTACAGCGGCGATACTATGGGTACTGCATACTTTGACAATGTAGAACTGGTGCAGGTGGATTCTGTTCCCGCAGGAATAGTGCCTGTAAGCTGGGTTTCTACCATGGGCGGCGGCGATACCCGCCCCGCAGGCGACGTACAGGCCATAGAAGGCAAATCCATGGGCCTGGGCCTGCTGTTTATATTTGTGGTAATCCTGGTATTTACCTTTGGGTACCGCGCAAATAATAATCTCTTCCGCGATAAATGGTGGATCTTTATGATTATTTTTGTGGGCCTGCTTGTCAGATTATACAAGGCCTCCACCGTCCGCGGGTTTCATAACGACATAGACTGTTTTGCAGGCTGGGCGGGCACAATGGCTCAGGATCCCCTGAATCTTTATAATACCCATTGCGATTATCCGCCCTTGTATATGATGCTCCTGGGTATTGTCGGCACCCTTTCAAAATGGCTGAACCTGCCCCTGGGCACTCTGGACAGCCCCTTTGGCCTTGTACTGCTTAAAATATTCCCCATAGCCTGCGATTTGCTGCTGGGCTGGTTCATATACCGCGTAGCCTCAAAGAAGCTGGGCGCGCGCGCGGGCACCTGTCTTGCCGCAGTTTATATCTTTAATCCCGCAGTCATAATTAACAGCGCCTCCTGGGGACAAGTGGATTCGGTGCTTATCCTCTTTATGGTTCTGGCCATATATTGCTTTATCAAGCGCAAATATGCGCTTGGGGTATTCTCCTATCTGGCCGGGCTGCTTGTTAAGCCTCAGGCGCTTATATTCGCGCCCATAATGCTCTTTGGAGCCATTAAGGGCATGATAGAATGCGGTCAGGATTTAAGAAAACCGGAAAAGAAGGATATAGCCAGGAAGCGCGTGCTGGCTTTTACGGGTTCCATGCTGGGCTCGGTGGCCATATTCTTCGGGCTGAGCTGGCTGTTTATGCCGGACGGCGTAAATATACTATGGCTGTTTGAGCATTATTTCAACACAATGGGACAGTATCCCTGGGGCACTCTCTCCGCCTTTGACTTCTTCGGCCTTATAGGCGGTCAGTGGGTTGCTGTAAGCGAGGGCGAATTCCTGGGTATGAGCTATGAAGTCCTTAATGTAATAATGACAGCTCTTGCCATAGCCATTCCTGCTTTCCTTTACTGGATTAAGCGCGTCCGTGCCAAGAATGGTAAAATCATATATAAAATAGAGCCCAAGAACAGGACCATGTTCCTTGCCGCGGCGGTAATTGCCGCAGGGGTAGCTACCCTGCCCGCAATGGTGCATGAAAGATATATGTTCCCGGCATTGGCTTTAATTCTTATGGCCTTTGTAGTATATAAGGACAGACGGCTCATCTATGCCTATGCCGGCCTTTCCGGAATACATTATATAAATGTGGGCCTCGTCCTTTATGCTTACGGCGGCAAGGCTTATACGGGCAATGAAGCACAGAGCTACATGACGGCTGATAACCCGTTTATGATAATAGGCTCTCTTCTCATATGCCTGCTGTTTATATATCTGGTATATGTTGCCTTTTCCATAAGAAACGGCCGCATAAAGGAATTTGAGCCTATAGCCGCGGGCGTGGGGGATGAAACCTTCCGCCCCATAACGCTGAGGGACGAGAGCCTGAAAAATGAACTCTTTGAGAAAGAGCTGATTTTACATGCAACTGGATCCAACGCGGCCGGCGAGGAGGACGCGGTTATGGATGAAAGCGCTTTGGCTGATGCAGTTCAAAATCAAAAAAGTTTAATAGGTCCGTCCTGCGGCGAAGAAGAAATGGAGAATAAGCAGGGCCAAAGCTCCCAGGAGATGAGCGGGCCGGAGAATGCTGAAGAAGCGGCCGGCGATGCAGCCAATACGGCGGAAAAAAACAGTCTTGAAGGCACAGAAGGGACGTTGGCTATGGACGGCATGGAAAACGCGCAGAATATTGGGGAGGATACCTTAAAGGGTAACGGCGGCATTCATCCCGGCGCGGAGGAATCGGCCTTATCTGAGATCCAGGAAGGTGTATCTGAAACAGATGCGGCTGCCCAGGCGGAGCCGGGCACTGTTCAGGCTGATGAACAAACGGCGCAAGCTGATAATGGCGGGAAAGAAAGCGGGGAACAGGAGAAAAGCACCTCGGATGCGCCTGCTGCGCCTGACGGCACTCCTCTTGTGCGTACGGCGGAAAATCTCTCTGAATTAAAGGTTATATGCACGCTGGAATCAAAGCGCAGGCATGATTTTAATAAAATGCATAAGAAGCGGCTGCTGGATTTAAAGGATATCCTGATAATGGCGGTTGTAACCATAATTTATTCAGTGGTAGCTTTTATTAATCTGGGTTCAACCGAGTATACCCCCTCCTCCTATTGGGAAACCCAGACGCCAAACGAGGAGGCTGTAATAGATTTTGGCGGGGTATATGATATGGAGAGGATATATTTGAACCTCAATGTGCAGGAGGTCGCCACAGATTACAGCATGCGGCTCTATTATTCAGAGGACGGGACCAACTGGCAGACATTAGATACCCTGACCTTCAACAGCTTTAAGCTGTTCGTATGGAACCAGACGGGCGAGCTGAACGGCGATAAGACGGTAAATGTGCGCGCACGTTATTTCAGGATAGTTTCAGACAGCCTGAATAAAGGCATGCGGGTAAATGAAATAGTGTTCTATCAGGATGCGCAGGAGGATATTCTCGTACCCATTCAGAGCGTGGACGGAGCTTCAGGAGAGCATGGAGCCGCCTGCTTAACGGACGAACAGGATACCGCCGCCGTGCGCACCTATATGTCCTGCATGTATTTTGATGAAATATACCATGCGCGCACAGCCTACGAAAATATAAACAGCTGGAACGTATACGAATGGACGCACCCGCCGCTGGGCAAGGTTATAATGTCCTTGGGTATACGGGCCTTTGGCATGAATCCCTTCGGCTGGCGTTTCTGCGGTACTGTTGCTGGTATTCTGATGCTGCCCGCGATGTATATTTTCGGCAAGCTGCTCTTTAAGAAGCGGGTCTGGGCTTCGGCTTTAATGCTGCTTATGACCCTGGACGGCATGCATTACGTTCAGACCAGGATAGCCACGATAGATTCCTATTCGGTGCTGTTTATTATCCTGATGTTCCTATGCATGTATAAATATTATACAATGAGCTTCTATGAGGACAAGCTTTGGAAGACCTTTATTCCGCTGGGCCTTTCGGGCATATTCTTCGGGTTGGGGGCCGCTACAAAATGGATATGCCTTTATGCCGGCGTCGGGCTTGCGGTTATCTTCTTTATAAGCCTGGGCCGCCGGATTATGGAATATATGCGAGCGCTGGACGCGGTTAAGCACCCTGAAAAATACAGTCAGGCTGAACTTAAATATTTAAGGCATATAAGCGACAGCTGTCTGCGCAACGTAATACTGACGCTGCTGTTCTGCGTGCTGTTCTTTGTAATAATACCGGGGATAATATACTGCCTGAGCTATATCCCGTATTTCGATACGCCAGAAAACCTGGGTAAAAAGTGGTACGATATAATCTGGCAGAATCAAGAGGCCATGTTTAATTATCATTCGGGGCTGTCGGACAGCCATAGCTTCCGCTCGCCCTGGTATGAATGGCCGGTTATGGCGCGGCCCATGTGGTTCTATGACGGAGTGGATACTGCTCCGGCGGGCATGATGGAATGCATATCCTGCTGCGGCAATCCGCTGATATGGTGGGCGGGCCTGGTATGCACGGTGATAAGCATTGCAATACTCGTTAAAAAGGCGCTGAGGCGGTATAAGGTGACTTCGCCCCAGATGCTTTTAAGGCGGAACAGGGAAGTGCAGATGCTGCTGTTTATTACTCTGGGCCTTGCGGCCAATTATCTGGCCTGGGTATTTGTGCCCCGCTCTACCTTTATATATCATTATTTTGCTTCTCTGCCCTTTATAATGATGTTTACGGTATATGTCTTTAAAAAGCTCTATGAGAGCGCTTCAGGCAGGCATAAAAAGCAGGTGGCTGCCGGCATAATAGCTTTCTTCGCCTTTGCGCTGGTGCTGTTCGCCATGTTCTATCCCATTTATACCGGCACTATGGTATCCCGCTGGTATGTGGATAATTTCCTGGTATGGCTGCCCTCCTGGACTTTCCACGGCTGATAAAAGGAGATATTAGTTTTGAAAAGTTTAATAGCAAAAGTTAAAAGCAAGCTTATAAATAAGCTGGGGGAAAGCAAATATGTCGCTTTTATGCAGTTTGTGCGCTTCTGCCTGGTTGGGGTGCTTAATACATTAGTAGATTACGGCGTGTTCGTATTTTCCTATAACGTGATTATGGGAAGAAACGAAAGCCTGGATTTTTTGGCGATAGGCCTGGGCTGGTGCTCAGGCGTAGCCTGCTCCTTTATATGCAATTCGCGCTGGACTTTTGAGCAGAAAAAATGGTCGGGTAAAAAAATTGTGCTGTTTATAATTTTAAACGGTATTTTATATGGGCTTACCTGGCTCAGCTGCAGGCTGCTTGGTTCGTTCGGAATTGTAGAAGAGCTGGCAAAGCTAATAACTTTGCCCTTTACTACTATCCTCAACTTTTTGGGCAATAAGCTTGTTATATTCCGAAACGCCGGGAAGACGGCGAGCGGGCGGGAGTAATATATTTGCGCGCCCGTTTAAAGGCTTTGGGACGCTTAGCGCTGGTGCGCTTTTGGATGCTGCGGAGGAATAAATTTAGTTTGAGGCGCGCTCCTTTAGCCCCGCTCCCCATTTACGGGGAGCGGGGCTGGGGCGGGGCGAGCCGGAGAAGAAAATATATTTAAGGGGATTTTAAAAGGAGGACGGCATGCTTTCAAAGGTAATGAGCTTTGCGCTTAACGGCCTGGAAGGCCATGAGGTGCTGGTGGAAACAGATATTGCCGGCGGACTGCCTGGTTTGGAAACTGTAGGCTTGCCCGACGCTGCCGTAAAGGAATCCAAGGAGCGGGTGCGCGCCGCCATCAAAAACAGCGGCTTTGAGCTTCCCTTGGGCCGTATAACCGTGAATCTTGCTCCTGCCGACGTCCGTAAAGAGGGAACGCTTTATGATTTGCCTATAGCGGTAGGAATCCTCCTGTCCAGCGGCCAGTTAAAATTTATGCCGGACGATATATTAATTGTAGGAGAGCTTTCTCTCAGCGGGGATATCCGTCCCGTTCACGGCATAATGCCCATATTGCTTTCAGCGCGCGAAAAAGGATTTAAAAAGGCCGTAGTGCCCATGGGCAACCAGGCTGAAGCGCGTTTTATTGAAGATATGGAGATATATGCTCCGGAAACGCTGTCCCAGCTTGTCCGATTTTTTGAGGGAGAAATTAAATTAGAGCGCGTTGCCAACGAGTCATGGGAAAGCTTGAAAAAATCTGATATTGCGGCTGAGGATTTCAGCAGGATAAAGGGTCAGTCAATGGCCAAGCGTGCTATGGAGATAGCGGCGGCAGGCGGGCATAATATACTTTTGCTTGGGCCGCCTGGTTCGGGTAAGACCATGCTGGCGCGCGCTCTGCCGTCTATTTTGCCTGATCTGACTTTTGATGAGGCGCTAGAGGTCACTAAAATTCACTCTGTTGCGGGTATATTGGACAATAAGAAAGGCATTATTACCCAGCGTCCGTTCAGGGCGCCCCATCATACGGCCAGTGCTCCCGCGCTTACAGGCGGCGGATCCAAGGCGCGTCCGGGCGAAGCTTCTTTGGCGCATAACGGCGTATTATTCCTGGACGAGCTTCCCGAATGCTCCCGAATGGCCCTTGAAGCGCTCAGACAGCCCCTTGAGGATGGTTTTATTACTGTTTCACGGGTCTCAGGCACGGTCAGCTATCCGGCACGGTTTATGCTGGTAGCCGCCATGAATCCCTGCCCGTGCGGGAATTTCGGCTCGCGTATCAAAGAATGCAAATGCACTCCCTCTCAGATCAGCCGGTATCTGTCTAAAGTGAGCGGTCCCTTATTGGACAGGATAGATATACAGATAGAGGTGGAAGAGGTAACGTATAGTCAGATGAGGCAGGAGCATGAGGAGGAGGATTCGGCCAGTATAAAGAAACGTGTGTGTCAGGCGCGGGATATACAGTCCCGGCGGTTTGAGGGCAGCGGCTGCTATGCAAATTCTCATATGAGCAATGCCCAGATGAATAAATTCTGCGGTATGTCCCCTCAGGCCGAAAAACTGCTGAGAAAGGCATTTAATACGCTGAAGCTGAGCGCCCGTGCATATACCAGGGTACTGAAGCTGGCGCGCACTATTGCAGATTTAGGAGCAAGTGAACGGATAGAAGATATACATATAGCAGAGGCTGTTCAATATAGGAATCTGGATAGGAAATACTGGCAGAGCAGCGAGGTGTAGCGGGTGCGGCCTGCGGTTAAGCTGGTTTTAATATTATAGCTTCAACGGCAGTGATGACGGCGCGGAGCCCGCCCTCCCGCAAAGCGGGAGGGCGGGGCGAGGCGGCGCACATATAACCGGGGGGCGGCTCTTTGGCAGGCGCCGGCGCCTGCCCCGGCCGAGCGAA
>URYI01000077.1 GCA_900552055.1 uncultured Eubacteriales bacterium
GGCCTTTGGCCCGCGGCGCGCGCCGCCCCCCCTTAATTAAATTTTTTGCACCCCGATTATCTTTAAAATAAGCAAACCTTAATTTTCAAAAATAAAACGCCGTCCGCACATGTGCGGACGGCATAAATTCAAATTAAACTATTTCGTCAGTAAGCAAAAGCTCTATCGCCTTCCGGTTAATCTCTCTATGCTTCTCCTCATGCAGCATATGCCCGCCGTTACGGACGGTAGCCGCATATACGTTAGGTATGGCATCTTCAAAGCTTTCCAGGTATTCCAATGGATTCCATTGGTCATTTTCCCCCCAGAAAATATAAATGGGACAGTTAATGGCCCCCATATTCTCATGAACCTCGCTGTCATCCCAGTTATTCAGCGTTGTATAAACCGCGTCCCTGGCATATTTATTATGCAAAAACTCATAATAAACATCCACCATCTCATCCGTCACCAACGTCTTGTCAAAATAAGCGGTATTTAAAATATTTCTTATAGTATTTTTGCTGAAAGTAATAAACGAAATATCCGAGATTATGGGAATGGTCATGTTCCTTATCTGGCTTGGATAATTTTCTGTCGGCCCGCCGGGCGATAACAGCACCAGCTTTTTAACCCTTTCAGGAAAAGCCAGCGCAAAATCCATAGCTATTACGCCGCCCGTTGAAAAGCCTACTATATTCGCCGAATCTATATTCAGTGCGTTCATGAAGGACAACAGAAATTCGCTGTAATCTTCTATAAGGTAATCGCCATCTGAACCATCGGTAGAGCCGTGCCCCATTAAATCAGGCACGATTACCCTAAAGCACGCCGCAAAGTCCTCAATATTGTTTCTGAAAGTATAGATGGACTGGCCGACGCCATGAACAAATATAACCGGAGTACCGTAGCCTTCTTCATAATAATGGACATTCAGCCCGTCGCAATCAAGATACTGGCCAAATTCCCCCTCAGCAAACATATTGCGTTTAGCAGCGCTCATAATTAATGCTCCGTTTCTCCGGCGAATAAATTTATCCCGGGCACTGTCGCCGGACAGTCTGCCCAATGCGCTTTAAGCCTGCGCGATATACTATATATATAATACTACAAAAGCCGCTCTTTTTGCAACACCATATTTAAAAAATGTTTTACTTTTGCCGTTTTACCGTATATAATTTTTTCAGCAGGCTTTTTTACACGATAACTTGGCCTGCTATACTTGCAACCATATATTAAAATATATTTAAGGCGGTAAAAATGATTACTCATATTATTCAGTCCCAAAGCACAGACCCCAGAATTAATCTTGCGCTTGAAGAACATCTCGGACGAATCTGCGGGAATAACGATGTTTGGCTTTTTCTATGGCAGAACAGCGATACCATAGTAATAGGACGCAATCAAAATCCGTGGCGGGAATGCCGCGTCTCTCTTCTTAAAAAGGACGGCATATTTCTTGTGCGCCGCAATTCAGGCGGAGGCGCCGTTTTTCACGACCTCGGAAACATTAATTTTACTTTTATTGCCTCCAAGCACCTATATGACCTTGATAAACAACTTAAAACGGCACTGACTGCCCTATCTTCCTTTGGAATACAGGCGGAATTTTCAGGCAGGAATGATATAACTGCCGGCGGCCGCAAATTTTCCGGCAATGCTTTTACGCATAAAAAAAATGTTTCCATCCAGCACGGTACTTTGCTGGTTAACTCGGATATGGACAAATTGTCCAGATATCTTACGGCCAGCAAAGCTAAATTGCAAAGCAAAGGCGTGGCCAGCACAAGGTCAAGAGTGTGCAACTTAAGCGAGCTTTGTCCGTCTATTACAATGGATCAGCTTAAGTCCAGCTTGCATTCAGCTTTTAATCAAGTATATCAGGCCCAGGCAGTTTGCGAGTCCAATGTCAGCCCTTCAGATTATTCTGATCTTATAGATAAATTTTCCTCAGATGAATGGACTTTTATGGAGTCCCCCGCCTTTGCGGCGCAATTTGAAACCCGTTTCTCATGGGGAGAAGTACAGCTTTATATTGAAACCGAGCATGGATTGATAAAAAATGCCAGATTATTTTCTGATGCTATGGACGCTGATTTTATATTGAGTATTGCGCCATGTTTAGAAAGGATTGTTTTTTCCTCCGAAAATATGGCCTCGGTATTTGACGATAAGCAAGCGCAAGGTGCTGATCTGAAAAACTGGTTGCTTTCTCTTGAGCTATAAAGTAATATATACTACCAAAAGCGCATATATATCTAATACATGATTTTCAACTACTCTTTTATGTATAAGGAGAGAATAATATGCGCAGATTTGGACTTTATAATGCTGTTAAACAGGGAAAAATGACCTCCGAGCCAGGCGACCCTAATCAGACAATTGTTACTGATTCCGCCCCATCAGAAAAAAACGAGGCTGCTCCGGTCCAACAGCCCCGTAAAAAATATAGTGCTTATCGCACTATACTTTCACGTCATGAAGAAGCCGCGAACAGAATCCCGGACGCCGTTGATGATTTGCATAACAATGAGTAGCTTAATTACATAGGGATTTTTCTTAGCAAGTTTTTTCACGTGCAACACTCCCGAGGAAAACAAAAGAAAAGCAACGGAAATTTGATAGAACCGGTTTTATAAGCAAATATGGTGCAGTACCGATAAAAGTACTGCACCATACTTTTTTAGAGGTATTATCCTTAAATAAAAATATACTTCGATACCCATTCACGCAGGAATTTTCGGCTTCCAGATGATTATAAAACCAACATATCTATCCTGCAGTCGGAAACTTTTGCAGAAATTTTCCATTGATAACAACAGGAATCGGACAAATACATATCGGATTATTTTCAAACTGCGCGCAGCAAAGCGAGCGTACTATACTTACAAAAATGGTTTATTCTTTAATAGCGTTATCTATCTGAAAATACCATTACTAGATTATTTAAATGCATATAAAACCGCTATTATTATTAAAACAGCTATAATTATTATAAATAATGATATTGCTTTAAGCATTCTTCCAGGAATAATTTTTTGAAAATTCCCAGCCTGTTTATTCTCATAGAAATTGGCTCGTTCTTGCGATCTTGAAAGTTCCTTCCCTAGAGTTTTTATCAAGCGTTCCATTTCTGTTTGGTTCTCATCAACCAGCAGCATCTCTGCTCCGCAGTAATCACATACTACTTTATCCGAATCGCCGTCAACCCTTAACTTAGCTCCGCATTTCTTACATTCCAATAAAACAAGCTTCATATATTAATTCAATCCTCCTTTTACCCGCAATAGGCAGAACCCTGGCAGGCGAAATACATATTGCCGTCATTCTTTAACTTTACATACATATTAACGTCAAATAGTCTGGTATATTTTATAAAGCTGTTTTTGCCGCTTCTTCGGGGTCGGTCATAAGCAGCTTTATAAGGCCCTCCAATTCATCCATGGAATAATAATCTATTTCCATTTTACCCTTCTTAACCGTACCGGCTATTTTCACGCGCGTCCCCAGCCGGCGGCAGAGCATCTCCTCAAAAGAGGTCAGTTCCGTTTCCCTATGAGGCATATCCTGATAAATCTTATTCAATTTATGCTGGCGGGCCATAGCTTCTACCTGCCGCACGGACAGCTTATTCGCAGCAGCTTTGCGCGCAAGCCTTATTTGAACTTCAGGCTCATCAATTGAAAGGATAGCTCGTGCATGACCAGCGCTTATGCTGCCCGCATCCACCAATCTTTTAACATCCGAGCTCAACTCCAGCAATCTAAGCGAATTTGCAATGCTGCTTCGCGCCTTTCCAAGCTTTTGAGCCAACTCCTGCTGAGTTAGGCCAAATTCATCCATAAGAGCCTTCATTGCTTCCGCCTCTTCAATAGCGGTCAAATCCTCTCTCTGCAAGTTTTCTATAAGAGCAAGCTGCATGACCTGCTGCCGGCTTAAATTTTTAATTATAGCTGGTATTTTCTTTTCATTAAGCAATTTAAACGCTCTGAACCGACGTTCTCCCGCAATTATCTGGTATCTCTCCCCAATTTTCTGAACCGCGATAGGCTGCAAAAGCCCGTTTTCTTTAATAGAAGCGGCCAGTTCCTCCAAAGCCTCTTTGTCAAAATTCTTGCGGGGCTGATTTTTATTAATATCGATATCGCTTAGATTAATATTGATTATATATTCTCCGCTTTCTGACGTAGGAGCTTTTATCTGCTCCAAAACCCCTTCGCTGCTGAAAAGCGCATCCAGTCCTCTTCCCAATCCGGTATTTTTCTGTTTAGCAGCCATGCTCATCCCTCCTCGTTTCTGCGTATAAGTTCTTCAGCAAGTTCTCGATAGCTCTGTGCCCCCTGGCACCGTGGGTCATATAACTCTATGGGCTGTCCATAGCTGGGAGCTTCGGCCAGTCGTATATTTCTTGGTATGGTTGTGGAATACACCTTGTCAGCAAAATATTTTTTTACCTCTTCCACCACCTGCATGCTTAAATTAGTCCTGACGTCATACATTGTGCAAACCACACCGTCAATGTATAAATCCCTGTTAAGATGCTTTTTAACTAATGAAACGGTGTTCATAAGCTGCCCCAGTCCTTCCAGGGCAAAAAATTCGCATTGTATGGGAACCAATACGGAGTTTGCCGCCGTTAGCGCGTTTAATGTCAGTGTTCCTAAAGCCGGAGGGCAATCTATAAATATGTAGTCATACAGATGAAGTATATCCTCCAAAGCATTTTTAAGCACATGCTCGCGCCTTGTCATTTCCAGCAATTCAACTTCCGCTCCCGCCAGCGCAATCCCCGATGGAAGCAAATCCAGCTGCGCCGCAGCTGATTTTATTATTACCTCCTCCGGCCGGTTCTGTCCCGTAAGCACATGATAGACGCAAGGGCTGTCCGTCTTTTTCTCTACGCCCAGCCCGCTTGTAGCATTTCCCTGGGGGTCTAAATCTATGAGCAGTGTCCTGCGGCATTTGGCCGCAACCGCGCACGAAAGATTTATGGCGGTGGTAGTCTTGCCTACTCCGCCCTTCTGATTGGATATTGCAATCGTTCTAGCCATTCTTTTCTCCGCAAAAATCATTTAATCATTTCTCAATTCTCATATATTATATAGCATAATTCATGAAAAGGAAAGAAAAAATAAAAAAGTTGTTTCACGTGGAACCAACTTTCTTATCTCACAAAGCTAAATGCAATGCCTGCGAATTGAAATATCCCTATCTAAATATCCCAAACAAAACACGCTTTAAAATATTACGACAATTATAAAGCCCTATTCCCAATCCGTATGCAACGCTTAAAACCGCTTCTTCAAGTAGTACTTAAAAAGATATATTTATTATACTGCATCTATCCCGCCTTCGGTATGCTGACAAATAAAAACAGCTACAGCCCGCGTACAGTACACACTCCCAGCTTTTCCTTCATCTTTTCAGAGGTTTCTAAAACATACTGCCTGGAATGCGCCTTAGGCGAGACCGAAATTGTGCCCTGCTCCGCCGGCCCGGTATAAGGCCGGTACTGCTGCAAATAATACGCTCTTGCTCCCTTAATATCGTCGGCTATCTCTAAAATATCCTCCTGAGTAAGAGTGGGTGCGAAAGTAGTGCGGAATTCATAAGGCATGGTACTGTTCATTAAAAGAGAAATGCTTTCCCGTATTTTTTCAATATCTACGCTTGTTCCCGCTGTTTCGGAATATTTATTTAAGGGCGCCTTTATATCCATTGCGGCATAATCAATAAGCTTACGGTCCATAAGCTTTTTCAATATATGCGGATTAGTCCCGTTGGTGTCCAATTTCGCCAGCAGCCCCAATTCCTTGACCTGGGATATAAAAAATATTAAATCGGGCTGAAGAGTGGGTTCGCCTCCTGTTACCACTACGCCTTTTACCTGCCCCGCGCGCTTTTCCAAATAGTCCAGAACATCTTCCTGCTCCACTAAATTAAGCCCGTTGTCCGCAAGGATATGCCTGTTATGGCAGTACCAGCAGTTCATATTGCAATAAGGAGTAAAAACTACCGAGCTTATCACGCCCGGATAATCTACAAAAGAGGTTTTATTAAATCCCGCTATAAGCATAATCCTTTACCGCTGCCCTTAAAAGAGCTTTTCCTTTCATTCTACGACAAAAACGCTGTCAACAAAAACTCTGATGCGCAAACTACAGCCATAGCCGCACAGTGTTAAGCACCTGCGCAAATTAAAATACCGCCGCTTACCCGGAACATTTTTCGCATGCATCAGATTCCGCCAAGGTAAGTAAATAAATCCTGCAATAAATATCAGACAAATTGCCGCCGATATCTAACTTAAAAAATGCGGGCCGATGTATCCACCGGCCCGCACAGCCTTACCGCTTAAATATCAGATTACGAACTTCTTGCGCAGCATATATTCTTCCTTCTTACCCGGATTGTAATTCTGCACCGGCCTGAGATAGCCTACTACGCGGCTCCAAACCTCGGCGTCCTTGCCGCATTCGGGGCAGGTAAAGTGCTCTCCGGCAATGTATCCGTGCTCCTGGCAGATGCTGAAGGTAGGCGTTATGGATATATAGGGCATCTTGTATTTATCAAATATATTCTTGATAAGCTCCTTGCAGACCTCTATATCCTCTATCCTCTCGCCCAGGTAAAGGTGCTGCACTGTACCTCCCGTATACAGGGACTGTAATTCGTCCTGGAGGTCGCAGCATTCAAATATATCGTCCGTGTATTCCACGGGAAGCTGAGAAGAGTTGGTGTATAAGGGTTCCTCTTTGCCCGCGGTGATAATTTCAGGATAGCGGGCCTTGTCAAGCTTAGCCAGACGATAGCTGGTACCCTCGGCAGGAGTGGCCTCCAAGTTGTAGAAGTGGCCGGTTTCCTCCTGGAATTTAACCATAAGCCTGCGCAGGAAATGCATTACCTCCAGCGCAAAAGCCAAGCCCTCAGGTGAGCCGACGTCCTTGCCCAGGAAATTGAGGCAGGCTTCATTCATGCCCACTAAGCCGATAGTGTTAAAGTGGTTGGTCCAATATTCGCCCGTGCGCTCCTTGATATGGCGCAGATAATATGTGGAATAGGGATACAAACCGCGCTCGGACTGCTGCTCTATAATCTTGCGCTTGATTTCCAAGGAAACCTTGCCTAAAGTCGCAACTCTCTCCAGCCTCTCAAAGAACTCTTCCTTGGTATCCGAAAGATAACCGATACGGGGCAGGTTGATGGTGTAAACGCCTATGCTGCCCGTCATGGGGTTGGAGCCGAAAAGTCCGCCGCCGCGCTTGCGCAGCTCGGTAGTATCCAGTCTCAGGCGGCAGCACATGCTCACGGCGTCTTCAGGAGAAAGGTCGCTGTTTACATAGTTGGCAAAGTACGGAATGCCGTATTTGCAGGTGATGCGCATGAATTCGTCCACTACCGGATTACCCCAGTCAAAATCCTTGGTTATATTTATAGTGGGAATGGGGAAGGTAAACACCCTGCCCTTGGCGTCTCCGTCCAGCATAACGGCGCAGAAGGCGCGGTTAAAAATATCCATCTGTTCCTGGAAGTCGCCGTAGGTCTTGTCCTGATATTCTCCGCCTATGATAACAGGCTCATCCTTTAAGGTCTTGGGTACCTTGATATCAAAGGTCAGATTGGAGAAGGGGCACTGGAAGCCTACGCGGGTGGGCACGTTTATATTAAATACAAACTCCTGCAGACACTGCTTAACCTGCTCAAAGCTCATATTGTCGTAATATATAAAGGGCGCGCAGTAGGTGTCAAAGGAGGACCATGCCTGGGCCCCGGCCGTTTCGCCCTGGGTAGTGAAGGTAGAATTGACTATCTGTCCCAGGAAAGAACGCAGATGCTTGGCCGGCTTGCTCTCCACCTTATTTTCCACTCCGCCGAAACCATCTGAGAGCAGCTGTCTTAAATCCCAGCCCGCGCAGTAAGGACCGAAGAATCCCAGGTCATGTATATGCGCGTCTCCGCTTTCATGCGCCAGGCGGACGTCGTCGGGATACACTTCATAAAGCCAGTATTTCTTAGTAAAAGTTTCGCGGACATAGTTGTTAAGGCCGTTGACGCTCTTCTGCATATTGGCGTTCTCCTTAATGTTCCAGTCCTTATCTCCGAGATAATCCCCGAACATTTCTATAGTCGCTCCCACCAACGCGTTAATCTCGCGGGCAGACTTTCTCTTTTCGCGGTAAAGTATAAACGCCTTGGCCGTGCGGGCATGCCCCTTTTCAATAAGCACCTTTTCCACAAGATCCTGTATACCCTCCACATCAGGAGCCTTGTTTCCGTATTTCTGCTCGGCAAGAGCAATCACCTCGTCAGTAAGCTGGCTGGCAAGATGCTCGTCATTCCCGCCGCAGGCTACTGCTGCCTTAAAAATGGCTTTTGTAATTTTAACCTTATCAAAAGCTTCTACCCTGCCGTCTCTCTTGGTTATGCTGGTAAACATTTTACTTCCTCCCGTATCGCAATTCATTCTTTCGTGTGCTGTCATTATACAGCGTACTATATATGGTGTCAAGCAATTTTTAACATACAAAATATATTAGTTTTTTAATATATCCTTCAAAAACGCTCTAATATGCGATACCAAGGGCTTTTTCCCGCTTTAAAATTTTTTCTCCTAGTTCAAATATTTTCATCCGCAGAGCAAAAAATAAAGCAACAGCGCCGCGCATTTGCCCGAAATCCACTATATATAGATATAATATTTCCGATTCCTCCACATATACCATTTGCCGCCCGGCCTCTAACATTCGCAGGCGCAGCTGAAACAGCAGGGCTAACAGGCGTCACGGCAGGGGGCGAAGCGTGGGACGAAGCACGGGGCGAAGCGAGGGGCTAAGCGCGGGGCTAAGCGAGGACGAAGCACGGAGCGATGCGCGGGACGATGCGCGGGACGATGCGCGGGACGATGCGCGGGACGATGCGCGGGACGATGC
>URYI01000078.1 GCA_900552055.1 uncultured Eubacteriales bacterium
GGGAGCCGCTTATGGCGCGCAAAGCGCGCCATAAGCTAAAGTTTATATTGCTTGATGAGTTCATCGTCAACCTTATTAAAATATACAGTTGACGATTGCGGAGGAGTATAGTATAATAACGGCAAAGATAGCTGTATAGTTATGACGACAAACGGGGTGGAGAAATGGGAACAAAGGAAAAGCTGCTTGAGCTTTTTGAAGCAAATAAAGGAATATACTTTTCAGGCGAAGAGCTTGCTTCTAAATTAGCGGTTTCCAGAACAGCGGTATGGAAAGGGGTAAACAGCCTTCGCGGCGAAGGCTATAAAATTGACGCGGTTCCCAATAGGGGATACAGTTTATCTGTAAATACCGATATCCTTTCGGCACAGGGAATTAAAAAATATCTAGCTCCTGCCTGCAAGGGCTTAACGCTGGATGTGCGCCGTAGAGTATCTTCTACTAACGCTTTGCTGCGCGAGCAAGCCGCTGCGGGCGCGCCTGACGGTTATACCATACTTGCCCTGTCCCAGACCGCAGGCCGGGGCAGGCTGGGCCGTACCTTTTATTCTCCTGAAGATACGGGAGTCTATTTAAGCATTTTGCTGCGGCCTGAGAATATGCTGCCCGAACAGGCCGTTAAGCTTACAACTATGGCGGCAGTCGCGGCGTGTGAGGCAATAGAGGCGCTTTTGCCGGAAAAGGCCGGGATAAAATGGGTAAACGATATCTATATGAGGGGGAAAAAGGTCAGCGGAATCCTTACCGAGGGCGCTTTTGGGCTGGAAAGCGGAAATATGGATTACGTCGTGCTGGGCATAGGCTTTAATGTTTATCCTCCCCAAAACGGTTTTCCGGCTGATATTTCGTCTGTGGCTGGCTGGATTTTCAATGAACGCATAAGAGACGGTAAAAATATGCTGTCCGCGGGCTTTCTCAATGGTTTTATGAGTTTCTATAAATCGGGAGAAAATGCTGATTATATAAGCAGGTATAGAGAGCGCAGCATTGTGATTGGAAAAGAGATAAATGTATTGTATCCAGAAGGTGCCCGAAATGCATTGGCGCTGGACGTTGATGAACAGTGCCGGCTGGTTATCCAATTTGAGGACGGCTGCATAGATAAGCTGTCCTCAGGTGAAATCAGCGTTAGATTATGCTGAGGACGGGCAGCTGCTATAAGGAAGGATGGCCTGTAAAAGCTGCAAGCCGGAGTTAATTTGCGCTTAGGAAGAATAGTTGCCGTAAATATTAAAAGGCTAAAAGTCTTATTTAGCGAGGTAAAGAAATGACCGCTATCAAAGTTAAAAGGCTTAAAAATATGATTTTATGCGCCCTTTTTGCAGCTCTTACCGCGGCGGGCGCGTTTATAAAAATACCTGTTCCAGTCGTGCCCTTTACTTTGCAGTATTTATTTACTATGCTTTCCGGGCTTTTGCTGGGGAGCAAATTGGGATTGGTTTCGGTGAGCGTCTATATTCTCCTTGGATTGGCCGGGCTGCCGGTTTTTGCTCAGGGAGGGGGAATAGGGTATGTTCTACAGCCCAGCTTTGGGTATTTAATAGGCTTTGCTCTGGGCGCGTTTGTCACCGGCCTGATTGCGGAAAAAAAGGACAGGCCCAGCCTGGGACGGCTGCTTGCGGCCGGCTTTGCCGGCCTCGGCATTGTATATCTTCTGGGTATGGTCTATTATTATCTTATAAGCGCGCTTTATCTTAACAACCCCATAGGGCTGTGGCCGCTGTTTCTCTATTGCTTTATCCTAGCTGTGCCGGGCGACATTCTGCTGTGCGTTTTGGGCGCAGTGTTGGCAAAGCGCCTGTCTTATCTCGGAAAAATAAACGGGAGTGTTAAAAATGACTGATATTGAGCTGATAAAGAAGGATGTCCTTAAAGGAAAGCAAATTGATAAAGACACGGCTATGGAATTGTATGCGCAGCCATTGGAGATATTATGCCGGTGCGCAGATGAAATCCGCCGCTTCTTTTTATCAAACAAATTTGATCTCTGCGCTATAATAAACGGTAAAAGCGGGCGCTGCTCGGAGAACTGCCGCTTTTGCGCTCAGTCCGCATGCAACCATACAGGCGCAGAGGAATATCCTTTGCTCTCAGAAGAAAAGATAGTTTCTCAGGCTAGAAAAAGCGAAGGGCAGGGAGTGCCCCGCTTTTCCATAGTTACATCGGGCAAGCGGCTTTCAGAATGGGAATTGGATAAAATGTGCGGAGCGATAAGGTGTATAAAAACAGAAACTACCCTTTCCGTGTGCGTGTCCTTCGGCCTTTTAAATCATGAGCAGTATAAAAGGCTCAAGGAAGCCGGCATAACGCGGGTGCATAATAATCTGGAAGCTTCTCGCCGATATTTTCCTAATATATGTACGACTCATACCTTTGACGATAAAATAGAGGCTATACGCGCGGCGCAGAGGGCCGGACTGGAGGTTTGCAGCGGCGGAATTATGGGCATGGGGGAAAAGGCTGAGGACCGCGTGGATATGGCGCTAACCCTTAGGGAGCTTAATATAAAGAGCGTGCCCGTCAATATGCTCAATCCCATTCCCGGCACGCCTCTGGAAAACTGTGCAAGGCTGAGCGAAGCGGATATGCGCAGGATTGTGGCCGTTTACCGCTTTATACTGCCAGATGCGTTTATACGCCTGGCAGGGGGGCGCGGCTTGCTGCCTGATAAAGGCCAGGGTTGTTTCTACTCAGGCGCCAACGCGGCCATTACTGGAGATATGCTGACAACTTCGGGCATAACGCCTCAAACGGACGGGATGATGCTGCACAACCTAGGCTATGAGGTAAACTACGGCCGGCAGCAAAATTCAGCCCTTATAAAAAGGACATCGGGATACTAGATAACTATTATATGCGAGGTAATTGCAGTTATGGCAAAAAAACTGTTTATAACAGGGACGGGCACAGATATAGGTAAAACCTATTTAAGTGCGCTTATCCTTAAGAAGCTTGCCGGGAGCGGAGCGTCGGCCGCTTATTTTAAAGCTGCTGTTAGCGGCAATGAGCGGGGAGCGGACGGCAGATTGATTCCCGGCGATCCGCTTTATGTAAAAGAGATTTCGGGCATCGGCCAGCCGCTTGAAGAAATGTGCCCCTATATTTATCAGCTGCCCCTCTCGCCTCATCTGGCCGCCCGCCTGGAGGGTGAGCCGGTCAGCATGGAGCGAGTGCTGGAGAGCTTTAAAAGAGTGTGCGCCCAATATGATTACATAACAGTAGAGGGCTCAGGCGGCATAATCTGCCCCCTTCGTTTTGATGAAAAAAAGCTCTGGCTGGCCGACCTGATAAAGGAATTTGGCCTTAGCTGCCTGCTGGTGGCGGACGCAGGGCTGGGCGTTATTAACAGCGTAGGGCTGACCGCCTGTTATATGCGCCGGGAGAATCTGCCCCTAAAGGGCATTATCCTTAACCGCTTTAAGCCGGGCAATGCTATGCATGAGGACAATCTGAAAATGTGCGAATATGTTTCGGGCGCAAAGGTGGTTGCGTGCCTTGAGGATGATGCCACTCAGCTGGACATCCCGGTTGAGGAACTGGGGTCCTTATTTGAATAGAGGGAGAATTTTTAAAATGATAATGCCGCTCAGCTGCACATCCCGGCTGAGGAGCTGGCGTCCTTATTTGAATAAAGGGAGATTTTTTAAATGATATGGTATCCTTATGAACAGATGAAAACCATGAAAGTACCTTATAAAATTGTAGATGCTAAAGGGGTTTATTTGTATACTGAGGATCAGGCCCTGATTGATTCAGTCTCCTCCTGGTGGAGTGTAATTCACGGCTATAATCATCCTGAGATGAACCGCGCAATTATTTCCCAGGTAGAAAAATTTTCTCATGTCATGCTGGGCGGCCTGACGCATGAGCCTGTGCTTCAGCTGGCTGAAAAGCTTAAAAACTGGCTTCCGGGAGATTTGGATTATTTGTTTTTTTCAGATTCTGGAAGCGTGGGAGTAGAGGTCGCCCTGAAAATGGCCCTGCAATATTACATTAACCGCGGGGAAACCCAGCGCACAATGGTTCTGGCGCTTGAGCATGCATATCACGGGGACACGTTTAAAGCCATGGAGACGGGAGACGACGAGGACTATCATTTTATACTCAAGGCCTATGGCAAGAGCAGGCATACAATACATATTCCGGTAACTATACCCGCTCTGGAACAGGCGTTTGAAAAATATCACAGATATTTGAATTGCCTTATAGTCGAGCCGCTGCTTCAGGGAGCCGGCGGCATGCGCATGTACGATATATCTTTTCTGAAAAGAGCTAGGGAGCTTTGCGACAATTACGGCGTGCTGCTGATATTTGATGAAGTGGCTACGGGCTTTGGACGTACAGGCAATAGGTTTGTTTCAGATTTGGTGCTGCCTGATATTCTGGTGCTGGGCAAGGCTCTGACGGGCGGATATATCGGCCACGCGGTGACAGTGGCTAACCACAGGGTTTTTGAGGGCTTTTATGATGATTGCCCTGAGCATGCGTTAATGCACGGGCCTACCTTTATGGGCAACGCTCTGGCCTGCAGTGCGGCGCTGAAGTCCATTGAACTGTTTGAGACGGGGAATTATCTTTCCAAAATACGGAAAATAGAAGAGATAACCCGCCGTGAAATGGCGGATTTGGAGGACGAGCGCATAGAGGATATACGCATAATGGGCGGCTGTGTCTGCATAGAGGTAAAGGACGCCCGGACGCTTAATGGGTTCCGGCAGTTTGCTTATTCACGAGGAGTATTCAGCCGGCCCTTTCTGAAATATATGTATGCAATGGTGCCTTACATTATAAAAGAGGAGGAACTGCTTAAGGTTCTGAATGTTATGAAAGAGTGGTTCGCCTGAATTGCCCCTGATAAAGGGAGGGCGGAAAAACGCCTGCGGAAGCCTGCCGTTTCAGATTTCCGGGCCTTGAGGCTTTGCAGCCAAAGCTTATTCCAGTATCCGCCATCCGGGGGCGGCCGGCGGCCCTGCGGCGGGTTTCCATTTGATTTGGAGCTTTAGAGAAGCATGGCCGTAAAGCAGAGCTATTGCTGATGGGCCTCTTTGCTCCGCGGACTGATACCTGATGTAAGCAAATTTATTGAATATAGGATTTGCCTCCTTAATTTAAATAATCAGTTTGTGTCCCAAAAAGGCCGGGCTTTTTATATATAACATGCTTTGCGCTCGCTCTTAAATTGTCGGCGCGTTTTAAAAACAGTACTTTATGCATCGCCCGGTTCTTTCCGGCATTCAAACCAGCAGTCTGCATATTGAGCAATATGGGGGACTATGCGCGTTATGCTTAAATTATCCCCGGTTACGAAGGTTTACACGCCTCAGAACGGATTGATTTCTTCATTTTCTGCGTAATCCTCCATTGGTGTGTCTTCGGTAGACTTTCTTAGGTTGCCTTGAAAATGAATAATTTTCCCAGTTTGAGGGTTTAGGGTCAGAGGGCATAAAACTGGCGTCATACAAGGCTATAAACGATATGCACCGGGTGCGCATGGAGTGAGAGCAATGCAGCAGCGTAAATTTTATATCTTCTGACCGTTTTTCTTGCGAACTTAGGGTAGTTGTGTTTATGAACATATGATAGTGATAGCGCTTTTTGTCTCCCCAGTCCATATTGGGGAACAGGCTGTTATATTGAGAACGCCTGGCGTCAATTTTTCGTATGGCCTTTTCCAATTCCCGCGGCGAAAGCTTTTCATCTATCTCTGCACAATTCTGGCACCGTTTGATTTTATGCTCCATATCGGCAAATACGAATATTTTTAAGGGATTATATTCCGAAAGGATCACATCCGCCGCTCTTCCTACTATTACGCAGTTTGAAGAGGCGGCGAGTTCTTTTAAAAGCTTCTGCTTTTCAAGAAGTATGCTTACCTGCTGTTTTGCCGCATATGGGCTGGCCAGAGTTCTCCCAAAGTGCAGGGGTATATTGAATTTCGGCCTGTCCTCCAGAGTTTGTGCGATGTAATCCGCATCCATGTGGGTGCGTTTGGCAAGCTCGGTTTCAATTTCCCTGTCGTAGTATGTGTAATCCAGGATGTCCGCCAGCCGCTTGCCCAGTTCGCGGCCACCGCTGCCAAATTCCCGGCTTATAGTAATGATATTCATGCCGCTTCCTCCTTTATATTTTTATATATTGCCATCCGGCTTATTCCATTCATGCCGCAGCTTTGCGAGGATTATCAGGGATAAAATCGCGGCCAGCACCGCAGTTCCGGCGAAATTCAGCCATATTCCCGTAAGGCCGAGGGGCCATAGCACGCCTATAAGCAGGGCGGGGAAGACCAGCGCCGTCGCAACTGAAATAATGGAAGCGGGCAGCGGTTTTTCAATAGCCAGCATAAAACTCTGCGTTGCAAAGGAAAGGCGGCGGGTTTTTATCTGTGACATTTATACCGGCACAAGATGCAGCCGATCCGGATTTTATTGTGCTCATTCTGTTTTGTATTATAAAAATAAAAAAGCAGGCCGTAAGCATTTGCAAACAGCCTGCCTAATGAATTTCCAGTTAAAGCCTTTATTTCTTATTTGGCTTTAATTCTTCGAGCTTTATTTGCCCAGCACCTTTTTAGCCTTGGCTACGACATTGTCTACCGTTATGCCAAATTCCTTAAAGAGTACTGATGCCGGAGCGGAGGCGCCGAAATGGTCTATGGAGATTATTTCTCCGTCCAGGCCGACATATTTGCCCCAGCCAAAGCTGGAAGCGGCCTCAATGGCTACGCGGGCGCGGACATTTTTAGGCAGTACGCTTTCCTTATATTCCTCGCTCTGCTCTTCAAAAAGCTCCCAGGAGGGCATGGATACAACGCGGGCGGAAATCCCTTCTTCAGCCAGAATGTCGGCCGCCTTGTATATCTGTTCAACTTCTGAGCCTGAGGCCATAAGGATTACGTCGGGAGTCGCCTTTGAACCGTCCTTGAGGATATAAGCTCCCTTAAGGGCTTCCTTGCCGCTGCCGGGATACTGAGGCAGGTTCTGGCGGGTAAGTATCAGCGCTGTGGGGGACTTGCGGGTAACAGCCGCCAAGTACGCCGCGGCGGTCTCGCGGTTGTCCGCAGGGCGGAATACCGTCATGTTAGGTATGGAACGGAGGGAAGCTAAATGTTCGATAGGCTCATGGGTAGGTCCGTCCTCGCCCACGCCTATGGAGTCGTGAGTCAAGATATATATGATGGGCAGCTTCATGAGCGCGCTCATACGCATCGCATTCTTCATATAGTCAGAGAAGACAAAGAAGGTTGCGCAGTAGGGAGTGAGTCCGCCGTGCAGGTAAATGCCGTTGCATATAGCGGCCATGGCGTGCTCGCGGATGCCAAAATGGAAATTGGAGCCCAGCGGATTTTCAGGGGAGTAGTAGTCCCGTCCCTTCATATCGCTCTTATTGCTGGGCGCAAGGTCAGCGCTTCCGCCAAAGAGGTTGGGCTGAAGCTTGGCTATGCGGTTAAGCACTTCGCCTGAGCTTGCACGGGTAGCCGTGGGCTTATCCTCAAAAGTCCAGTAATTTTCATCGTTGAGCAGGTCGACAGGGAATTCGCGGCTGAACCACTGCTTATATTCAGCGTATAACTCAGGATAGGCCTGAGCATATTTTTCCATAAGAGCGTTCCATTCGGCCTCGGCTTTGGCGCCGTTATCGGCCAGCGCGCTCATATATTCGCGCACGTCAGACGGAACGGTAAAGGGCTCTTCGGTCCAGCCCAGGGTTTTCTTGGCCTCGGCCAGATTTTCTTCGCCCAGGGGTTCGCCGTGAGCTGAAGCTTTGCCCTGCTTGGCGGGGCAGCCGTAACCAATTTCAGTGCGGCAGATGATCAAGGAAGGCTTATCGGTAACTTTTTTAGCCTCTTTAATAGCGGCATCAATAGCGTCTACGTCTTTGCCGTCTTCAACATTTATAACGTGCCAGCCGCAGGCTTCATGCCGTTTGCCTACATCTTCGGAGAAGGTGACGTTTATATCTCCCTCTATGGTGATATTATTCTTGTCATAGAGCATTATAAGCTTGCCCAGTTTAAGGGTTCCTGCGAGGGAAGCGGCTTCCTGTTCAATGCCCTCCTGGAGGCAGCCGTCCCCGACCAGAACGTAGGTGTAGTGGTCTACAACGGGGTACCCGTCCCTGTTGAATTTAGCGGCCAAATGGCTTTCTGCTATGGCCATGCCGACGGCATTAGCTACGCCCTGGCCCAGAGGACCGGTTGTGGTTTCAACGCCGGGAGTATGGCCGTATTCGGGATGGCCGGGAGTGCGGCTTCCCCACTGCCTGAAGGATTTAATATCCTCCATTGTTACATCATAGCCGCATATATGCAGGGTGGAATAAAGCAGCATGGAGCCGTGCCCTGCACTGAGTATAAAGCGGTCTCGGTTGGGGAAATCCGGGTTCTTGGGATTGTGCTTCATAGCCCGCGCGAAAGCGGTATAGGCTATGGGAGCGGCACCCATGGGCAGTCCGGGATGTCCGCTGTTGGCTTTCTGGACGCCTTCAGCCGAAATAATTCGGATGGCGTTAATTGTTTTTTGCTCTATGGGTTTCATTTGCTATTGTTCCTCCTTGGATTTTTTTCGTAACGCAATTACTTGTATTATACGCTAAAATTAAAGTAAAAGCAAGACATTTTAAAAGGCTGGTTTTATTAATTATAGTTTTAAGGGGGAGGTGCTAAAAGCTGCCGCTTTGGAAGTTAAGAAGCGGCGCGGGCCTGAAAACGGGGGCGGCGTTTGCGGCCGGAACGGCCGCCGGGCC
>URYI01000079.1 GCA_900552055.1 uncultured Eubacteriales bacterium
GGCGGCCTCCGGCCGCCGACGCTGCGGCCCCGTTCCGCCTTTTTTGCTCAGACCCGCCGGTTATAAGTAATTATTTAAGATATCTATGCGCTACAGCTTCAGGCCCGCATAGAAGCAGCAGTCTGCCTGTTTCTGTTCTGCGCATTGCCAATATAAGTTTGTCCAGTGTCTTGAGCCTTATCCGGAAAAACTGCCTGCGTGAAATTTTCAGCACTGAACAGCATTCGTTCGCGGATAGGTCCAGATAATATCTAAGATAAATGAACCTGCCGCCGGGCGTACCCTTGAGAGGGGCAAGCAGCTCGCTTACTTCTTCTATTGCCTTAAGCAGCATTTCATGCCGTCCCAATAATACCTCCAGCCTCGTACAAAGCGTATGGGCGTTAAGGCTGGAGTAATTGCTTCGGGCGCATTCGGCGGAGCGGGCAGTATAGCCCGCTGGGGCGCCTTGTCGCTCCAGTACTTGGATTTCTCTCTCAAGCGCCTTAACGTCGTCTATAAGCGTGTTAAATTGGTAAAGCACCTTCTCCAAATTGTCGTATTCTTTTTGCAGAATATAATCCATAATTATTGCTTTGCTTAGTTTTGCAAAGCTTCCTCCTTTCAAATATAAAAATGGATAGGTACTCCCGGGAAATGTGACAATATGTCACAAACGCGTGCAAAAAAATAAGCATTTCAATAGAAACACCTATTTTATGAGCTCATACGCTTATTATATGTGACAATATGTCAAATGTCAATACCCGGGATTAATTATTTTTTAAGCTGCACCCTTCTTTATTTGCACAGTTTTGGCATTGCCCGGATAAACGGGCGGTCTGCGGCGTAACCGTCATTATTACATGCGGTACTCCTTCGTCTGTCGTCTGCTCCCCTGTAGGAGCAAAGCCGAATTTTTCATAAAAACCCTGCGCCTGGAGCTGTGCGGTGACGGTCACTTCTTCTGCTTCCTGCTCAAAAGCTTTAAAAAGCAGCATGCGAACGGTCAAGTCTCCAAGCCCCGTTCCGCGCTCTTCCCTTAATACGGCAATGCGCCCTATTCTATAACCCTGTTTGTAATAAAGCCGTCCGGTTGCACAGGGCTTATCATCCTTATATATAATGACGTGCAGAGCGATTTCATCTATATCATCAAATTCGTTTTGCTCAGAAAATCCTTGTTCTTCTATAAAAACTTTAGTCCGTATCAGCCGGGCATCCTGCATATTAGAAGTGCCCATAGTCCATCTGGCAGTTATCATATATTCAATACTTCCTTATTATTTATCTTAAAATGCATTATATCAGACAAGCCGTATTAAATCAAATTCTTTGCAATTCATTGTTTTACTGCAATAGTCCTTAATACACCTCTTTACAACTGCATGCTACAAATGTATAATATGACTAAATGTATTATAGTTAGTGTACATTCATTACAGTTAATTGGAATATATGATATGGAAAGTATTTTATTAAAGGCAAACGCAAAAATAAACTGGACGCTTAAAGTGGTTGGCAAAAGAGAAGATGGATATCATGAGCTGGATATGCTTCTCTCCAGCGTAACTTTGTTTGACCGCGTCCGTATAACCCGCGTTCCTTTTAAGGGAATACGGGTGCAGACTTACGGCCGGTTTGTGCTTAATGGCGAAAGGAATATAGCGTATAAAGCCGCCGCATGCTTTTATGACGAATTAAATGAACGGGAGGCCTGCCGGATAGATATACAGAAGCATATTCCGGTCTGCGCCGGCATGGGGGGAGGCAGCGCAGACGCCGCCGCAGTGCTATACGGCCTGAATGAGCTTTACGGACGGCCCTTTTCAGGCAGGAAACTGGCTGAGATAGGTGCTGGAATAGGTGCAGACGTGCCTTTTATGCTGGCCGGGGGCCTTGGAAGGGTAACGGGGATAGGGGAAAAAGTAGAAAGGCTGATTTGTCCGCAGCACTATAATTTAATCGGCGTTATGCCGCGGACAGGCGCCAGCACACGAACAGTTTTTTCTCGTTTTAATATGGCGGAATGCCGCAGCTTTCCCGATAACGATGCAGTATATAAAGCTATTATGGCCGGAGATATAAAAGAATTGGCGGGCCGTATGGGTAATTCCCTGGAATATGTTACAGCCTCCTTATGTCCTGAAATAGTGCGTATTAAGGAAGAACTGTTAAGAAATAAAGCGGTCGGGGCAATGATGACAGGTTCGGGCGCGCTGGTTTACGGCGTGTATGAGGATGCGGAAACTGCCTCTGCCGCCGCTGATGCGGTTTCAAAGCTTAAGCTGGGGCGAGTATATAGATTTGACACCTGCGATAAAGGCATCGACGTCATTTACAGACGGTAATAATTAAAAATTTTTGCGCTTTTTATTTGTACTTAACTTGCATTTAATATGTATAAATCAAAGCTGCCTGATTTATATTAAAAACAGCTTATAAAGGATAAATTTTTGCCTTATTCATTTGCCAAGCTATGATAAATTGGATATAATATATGGCGAGAGAAAAAAGAAAGAGGGTATAAAAATGAAATTCGAGTTGATGCATCCTGCAGATCAGCTGGTTATGTTCATGGAAAGAATATACCAGAATGGTCTAACCACTACTTCGGGAGGAAATTTGTCCATAATGGACGATAACGGGGATATCTGGATAACTCCCAGCGGTATTGACAAAGGTTCCTTGACCCGGCAGGATATCATGCAGGTAAAGCCGGACGGTACAATTATAGGTATCCATACGCCGTCTGTTGAGCTGCCCTTCCATCAGCATATTTATAAAATAAGGCCGGATATTAAGGCCGTGCTGCATGCGCATCCGCCGGCATGCGTAGCTTTCAGCCTTGTACGCAAGGTGCCCGATGTGCGGCTTGTTCCTAACGCGGCTCTTGTTGTAGGCGAGGTGGGCATAGCTGGATATGAAGTGCCTGGTTCCAAGGCTTTAGGGGACCGGATAGCCGAGCAGTTTGAAGCGGGCTATAATACCGTTATGATGTGGAATCACGGCGTAGTTGTAGGCGATAAGGACATGTTCAGCGCGTTTATGGTGTTCGAGACTTTTGAGCACTGCGCTAAATTGCAGGTTGATGCGCTGCGCATAGGCCAGCCCCGCGGTCTTACCCAGCAGCAGATAGAGCTTTCTGGCTCACGCAGCTATCCTATGCTGGATACCTTTGTTCCTAAAGTGCATACCAGCGAAGAAAAGGCTGTCAGAAGAGATATGTGCCGCATGGTTCACCGTGCTTACAGGCAGCGCCTTATTAGCTCTACTCAGGGAACCTTTTCTCAGAGATTAAGCGACGGCTCATTTATAATAACTCCTTACTGGGTGGACAGAGGCTATATTGAGCCGGAAGATTTGGTGCTTATAAAGAACGGCAGATGCGAGGACGGCAAGAAGCCCAGCCGCTCTACTATCCTGCATAAGACCATATATGAAAAGCATCCTGAGATTAATTCTATCATTATTGCCTATCCGCAGTATATAATGGCTTTTGCCGTAACAGACGTTGAGTTTGACGCGCGCACCATTCCCGAAAGCTATATACAGCTTCGCAAGGCCAAGAAGCTGCCCTTTGGCTACAGCTTTACCAATATACTGGAAACGGCCGAGACCTTTGCTCCCAGCGTTCCCATGATAATGCTGGAGAACGACAGCATAATAGTAACGGGTTCCAGCTTAATCAATGCCTTTGATAAGCTGGAGGTTGCGGAATTTACTGCGCGTTCCATAATTTCCTGCGCTCAGCTGGGCGATATAGTTATGATTAATGACGACGAGGTTAAGCAGATAGAAAAGGATTTCCATCTTGAAGATTAATTGAAGCTTAATATTTGCATGAAGCCCCATGAGCATAGCTCATGGGGCTTGTTTATTTTTGTTAAGGGATAATTAAACTACTGATTCTACCAGGGCAGGCAACAAAAAGTTCAGGTAAATAAAACCTAGGTGCTGTAATGGAGACGGTTTAACGGCTGCATAACGAAAGAGCAATAAGGTCTTACGCAGAATGAAAAATGAAGTAATATACATAAACTACAGTTACCGGCGTAAATATGACAGGTATTCGCACTACAATACCGGCACAGGTTGTTCTATATATCCCAGCAAGGCGGGTGGAATTCCCAGAATGCTTAGTCACCGGAAAGGAAATAACCAACATAGAGGCGGAGGTATGCCCCGCGTGTATATAAGATAGAAATATCGCATAAAGGTGCAATATCAAGTTTTATGGGATTTTATAGGACACCTGAATGGGAAAGCGCTTTGATAATCTATGATAAATTTCCGAAGCAGAATTAATAGGTATAAGTATACAAATATGAAATTTTGGCGTAGCGGGTACCGTGTGCAATATGCAGACATAGCAGGAACGAACACGAACAAGGCAGCGTATTGGGTATAGGATAGAGGAGGATAAGGAGGGAGAACAGGCAATGGGGAATTTCTGAACATCCAGGATAACAAGCGGCGGAGCTCACATAGCGATGGAGAATAAGCAATATATTTGCCTAGACTATGCAATTCAGTCAGAAAAATTCAATAGACGCCTATATCAAAATATAGGAATAATAAAAATGGAATAACAGGCAGATGATGGGTATAACTGCGGCGGCGCCCGCCGGTTGGATGCGTGGAAGCCTCGGCTTTGCGGCCGCAAAAGGGCAGGGGGAGAAAAGAGGGGAGCGGGAGGAGTGCGAGAGGGGGGTGAAGTTATCCTTCCCCCCTCAAAATACCGCAGTTTTCTTTATTCAGCGCTTGCGTTTACCGCCTCTTAGGCCCCGCCAGCCATTTTGATTGCACACCTCATGTAAATAAACCGCAGCGGCATACAGAAGCAACGTCCCCGGTGAAATTAAGGGTTTTTTATAAGCCCTATGGCAGGAATGTATATGCGCAACGTGACGTTTTAGCCAGCGGCATAGGATTTTGCTTGCATATGAACATTTCAGGCTTCGCTGGAAAAATTTTTAATGTGCTTAGTTTTCTTTTATTAAGTAAATATTTTAGGCTTGCATGATTGAAATTAACCCAGAAAGCGCCGCCCCGGCTGGCCCTTCCTGGGTTAATTTCAGCTGCACCAAGGCGGGCCTATATCAGCTGTGCATTTTATCAGTCTTTTGCATTCTGCTTGTCCATATCTTCTAAAAATGCTAAGTCCTTTTTGCTTAAATTAGCTTTAGCCAGGAGGTCGGGACGGTTCCGCCGGGTGATTACAAGCTGCTGTTCCCGGCGCCATTGGCTTATTTTGGCGTGGTTCCCGCTTAAAAGCACTTCAGGCACCCTCATTCCACGTATTTCCGCCGGCCGGGTGTACTGAGGGAATTCCAGCAGCCCGTCGCTGAAGCTGTCCTCATGCGCGCTTTGAGCGCTGCCCAGCACGCCCCCTATAAAGCGGGAAATGCAGTCTATTACCACAATAGCCGCCGGCTCTCCTCCCGTCAGGACATAATCCCCGATGGAAAGCTCTTCGTCCATGAGGTCTATAACCCGCTGGTCTATTCCTTCATAATGTCCGCAGAGCAGTATTAGCTGCTCCTTCTGGGCAAGCTCCTGGGCTATATCTGAATTAAACAGGCGGCCGCGCGGGGAAAGGCATATCTTGTATGCCTCGCCTGACGGACAGACGGAGTCCATGCAGTCCAATATAGGCTGAGGCATCATAAGCATGCCCGCACCTCCGCCGAAGGGATAATCGTCGGTATTTTTATGCTTGCTCTGGGAATAATCCCGAATATTTATTATTTCCAGCTCAATAATCCCGTTCTGAATCGCTCTGCCTAGTATGCTGTGCTTCAAGGGCTCAAGCATTTCGGGGAAAATGGTCAACACGCTGATTTTCAATCGCGTATCTCCTCCTCTTCCAACATGGATGAATCTATAATTATTCGCTTCGCCTGTATATCTATGTCCTTCACAAAAGCATCCACTACCGGCACAAGCAGTTCAGTGCCGTCCGGCCGCTGAATAACGTATACGTCATTTGCGCCCGGCTGCAGAACCTCTTTTAATGTTCCCAGGCTCGTCCCATCCAGGCCGACAGCCTCACAGCCTATAAGGTCGGCGATAAAATAGCGGCCTTCAGGCAATTTTACGGCGTGCTCGC
Source organism: uncultured Eubacteriales bacterium (assembly GCA_900552055.1). Taxonomy (GTDB): domain Bacteria; phylum Bacillota; class Clostridia; order Christensenellales; family QALW01; genus Neochristensenella; species Neochristensenella gallicola. The sequence continues at coordinate 6,092 of URYI01000079.1, forward strand.
GGTCTATATAGAGGTATTGCCCGCGTAAGCCTTCGGCCGCCGTGCGGTCGTATATCCGTTCCAGAAATAAGTATACCGCGTCTTTTCCTATTCTTGCTCCCATTATGCGCACGGGCTTTTTTTCTTCGGATAAAAAAGCCTGCTTGAGCCCGATAAAGCGGCCGGGATCGTCGGTCAGAGGGAGAACCTTGATTTCACCGCGTATTCCCTGCGGTTTTAAAATCAGTCCAATTTTCAAATATTCCATAATAACTCCTGCTGGTATTAAAAAAGCGGACGCTTTTTAAAAGGCGCGCCCGCTATATAAAGCTTATACAATCTCAACAAATACATTTTCACCGCTCTGGCTTGCAGCCGATTTGACAATGGTGCGGATGGAGCGGGCTATACGGCCCTGTCTGCCTATTATTCTTCCCATGTCGTCAGGATGCACGCGCACTTCGATGGTATATCCGTCCTCTGACGGCTTGCGGCTTATTTGCACCTCGTCTGGATTCTTAACTAAAGCTTTAACGATGTATTCTACCAAACCTTCCATATTAAGCTCCTTTCATAGGGCGTTTTAAGGTTATTGAATAGCGCCGCTTATTTTGAGCAGTTTTTTAACCGTATCGGTGGGCTGTGCTCCGTTATTCAGCCATTTCTGGGCAGCCTCGTTATCTACCTTTATTTCGGCGGGATCGCATAAGGGATTATAATATCCTATTTCCTCTATGCAGCGTCCGTCTCTGGGCGAACGGCTGTCCGCCACTACAATGCGGTAAAACGGGTTTTTCTTTGAACCCAGTCTCTTTAATCTGATTTTTATCATTTTTTATTCCTCCAAAATTTTTATATAACATCGCTTAAAGCGTTGTTTTTATCCTAAAAGCGCGGACGGAATTTTCCTTTTTTGCCGCCCATTCTTGTAAACTTCTTCATCATATCCTTAATTTGCTCATATTGGCGTATAAGCTGGTTGACGTCCTGCACGCTGGTGCCGCTGCCTGCGGCTATGCGCCTGCGTCTGGAAGCGTTCAGGATATTGGGATTGCGCCTCTCCTTAGGGGTCATGGAAAGGATTATCCCTTCCATGCGGTTAATGCGCTTCTGGTCTATATCCTCAGGCTTTATATTGTTTTTATTGACGCCGGGCAGCATATTGAGGATATCTCCTATGGAGCCCATCTTTTTCATCTGCTTGAACTGCTCCAGGAAATCTTCCAGGTCAAATTGCTGTTTGCGCAGCTTTTCCTCCAGCCTTGCCGCGGCTTTTTCATCAAAGCTCTCTTCAGCCTTTTCAATAAGGGATAATACGTCCCCCATACCCAATATGCGCGAGGCCATGCGGTCGGGATAAAAAGGCTCTATAGCGTCTAAAGAAATTTTTTCTCCTATGCCGCTGAACTTTATCGGGCAGCCTGTGACCGCACGAACCGAAAGCGCCGCGCCTCCGCGCGTATCGCCGTCCAGCTTGGTCAGGATAACGCCCGTTATTCCCAGGCTTTCGTTAAAAGCCTTGGCTACGTTTACGGCGTCCTGGCCCGTCATGGCGTCTACAGTCAGCAGTATTTCATGGGGGGACACAGTCTTTTTAACCCGTTTGAGCTCGTCCATAAGCTCCTGGTCTATATGCAGCCGGCCGGCAGTATCCAGTATGACTGTATCATATTGATAGCTTTTGGCGTAGTCCACCGCTTCCTTTACTGTTTTAACCGGGTCCTGCGTGCCCTTTTCAAAGACAGTCAGATCAAAGGCTTTGCCTACGGTCTGTAATTGGCTGATAGCCGCTGGACGGTAAATATCTCCCGCCACTAATAGCGGACGCTTGCCCTGCTTTTTAAGCAGACCGCCTAATTTGCCGCACATGGTAGTCTTGCCAGCGCCCTGGAGGCCGCAGAGCATTATTATGGTGGGAGGAGAGCTGGAAACAGCCAGCTTAGCGTTAGTGCCTCCCATTAATGCGGTTAATTCGTCCCGCACCAGCTTTATAACCTGCTGGCCGGGGGTAAGGCTTTCAAGGATTTCCGTTCCTACGGCTTTCTGGCTTAATGAGGCGCAGAAATCCTTGGCTACGGTGAAATTGACGTCTGCCTCCAGGAGCGCCATGCGGACTTCCCGCATAGCCGCCTTTACGTCCGCTTCGCTTAATTTTCCGCGGCCGGTAAGCTTTTTAAAAACCTCCTGCAGCTTTTGCGTAAGCCCTTCAAATGCCATTGTCGTCCTCCGATGCTTGTTTAAATTGAGCTATAAGTTCGTCCACTTCAGGCAGCTTCAGCTCCCGGAGCCGATCCAGCAGCCTTTCCAGCCTTAAGCTGTTCCTGAGCAGTCCCAGTTCCTTTTCCATATGTTCAAGCGTATTTTCCGCCTTTTTCAGGCAGTCCCGCACTCCCTGTCGGGAAATGCCGAGCAGCTCGCTTATTTCAGAAAGAGAAAGATCCTCCTCATAATAAAGCTGCATGCATTCCCGCTGTTTTTGGGTCAGCAATGGGGAATAGCTATCCAGCAGCATACACATCCTGACGTTCTTTTCCATATTTCAGCTTTCTTTCTCTTAAAGCCTGTAAAGCCTGAAAACTTTACAGCGGGTAATATACCATGCTTTTGGGGCGGCTGTCAAGTGTTTTTTTACGGCGGCGAATAAATTAAAGGG
>URYI01000080.1 GCA_900552055.1 uncultured Eubacteriales bacterium
CGGCCCCGCGGCCGCAGGCCGCGCAACGCCGCCCCCCTGGGGCTTTTTTTATGCGCTCAGATTCATTCTGCTAAATTCAGAAGGCAAAATCCGCGCCTCTCTCATTTTTCTGCATTCCGATTGAAAATAATTCAAGACAATACAATCAAACTGAGAAAAAGCTCTAATAAGCCACAATCAAAGACTGCGATTAGTCTTCGTCGTCCTCTTCATCCTCATCGCAGCAGCAGTCATCCTCGTCACAGCAGCAATCATCGTCGCAGCAGCACTCGTCTTCATATTCATCGCCGTATATAACCGCTTCCGCTTCAGCCAGATCTCCGTCCAATTCATCCACATAAGCGCCCAGCTCGTCAATGGACTCCTGATGGTCCTCAAGGTCAAAGGCTATAAGCTCAAGCGCATTTACTATTTCTGAAATAAGCTTGCCCTCAGTGGTGTTGGTGTCAAAATTAGCTCCCTCAATAAGTCCCTTAAGATAAGCAACCTTCTCATTGATAATCATATTAATCTCTCTCCTTTATATATAAATGTTTATACACGCTCCATATATTCGCCTGTACGGGTATCCACGCGGATAGTATCCCCCACGTTTACAAACAGGGGCACAGGGCATACATAGCCTGTTTCAAGCGTAGCCTGCTTGGTTATGTTAGTTGCAGTATCTCCGCGCACTCCAGGCTCGGCGTCCACTACCTTAAGCTCTACAAAATTCTCAGGCTCAACAGAAAAAGCAGTGCCCTTATAGAACTTAATATTCACATTATCGTTTTCCTTCATAAAGGGCAGCGCGCTCTCCACCTCTTCCTTATTAAGGGGAAGCTGGTCGTAAGTCTCGTTGTCCATAAAATAGTATATCCCGCCGTCCTCGTATAAATACTGCATTTCCTTACGCTCAATATGCGCAAGCGGATATTTGTCCGAAGGGTTGAAGGTGCGCTCCAGCACCGCGCCCGTCATGACGTTTTTAAGCTTGGTGCGCACAAAAGCAGCCCCTTTGCCCGGCTTAACATGGAGAAAATCAACTATGACGAAAACGCTTCCGTCTATCTCCACCGTAATGCCTTTCCTGAAATCACCCGCTGTAATCATATGTTACCTCCGTTACTATAAAATTATTAAATTATTATCCGACCGCGTAATATCCTCATATCCGCTTTCGGTTATAAAACACATGTTTTCTATGCGCACGCCGCCCAAACCCGGAACATATATGCCCGGCTCAATGGTGACTACATTGCCCGGACAAAGCTCGCTCTCCCGGCGGTAGGACAGCACGGGCAGCTCATGAATTTCAATGCCTGCCCCATGACCAAGGCCGTGTCCGAAATATTTGCCGTAGCCCTGAGCTTCTATATAACTGCGGGCCGCGGAATCTATCTCTCTTGTGCCCGCTCCCGGCCTTAATAATTCCTTGGCCCGGTTATGCGCGTCCAAAACTATTGTATATATCTTTTTAAGCTCTTCTGGCGGCTCTCCCACCGAAACCGTCCTGGTCATATCCGAACAGTAGCCATCCTTTTTGGCGCCGAAATCCAATGTAAGCATATCTCCTGCCCTGAGCTTATATTCTCCCGGCTGCGCATGGGGCTTCGCACCGTTTATTCCCGCAGCGGCTATAGTTTCAAAAGCAAGGCCGTCCGCGCCGCTTTTACGCATTATATATTCCAATTCGCACGCTATGTCCGTTTCGCTTATGCCGGGCTTAATATAATCCAAAAGCTTCCTGAAAGCGCCGTCTGTAATGTTCTGGGCACGCCTTATGGCGTCCAGCTCGCTTTCATCCTTAACCGCCCGCTGCTCCTTAAGCATTTCTCCCACTGGCAGGAACTGCCCCTGCGCGCCGTCAGACAATTCCATATATGCCGCAAGGCTCAAAGACATATCCTGCACGCCCACGCGCTTAAGACCCAGTTCCTTTATAAGCGCGCCCGCCTCTTTTTCTAATGAAGCGTTGACCTCTCTTATTTCAAAATGCCCCTGCGCGCATTGCGCCGCCAGGATATACCGGCTGTCTGTCAACAGAAGGTTCTTTGAGGAAATAAGCAGAAGGCAATTCGAGCTTTCAAGGCCCGAAAGATAAAATACGTCCGCCCGGTCTGTAACAACAAGCCCGTCCAGCCCTAAAGAAGCCATATTCTCTTTAAGTTTATTAAGCCTGTCCAGCATATAACCTCCAAAATTCATATCCCGCAATATAATAACACAAATATTCGTGTTTGTGTAGCATTATTTACCGTCCTGGTCAATAAGCTTCTGATACGTCTGTTTCATATCCAGCGCGTCCTCCGCCATAGTACCCTTGGATTCGCAGATTATAACCGGCTGGGCCTTTTTTTCATACAGTGCCTCGGCAAGAAATATAAAATCCGGGCCCCACTCCGTATCCTCAAAGGTATGATGCATCTTTTCGCCCGCCTTAGTAAATTCAATGCGGCTGAAATGAATATGCATATTGATCATGCGCTCCCTGCCCAGTTTATTTTCTATTTTGTCCAATATTTCCTTAAACTGTTCGCGCGAGTTAATCTCTCCTATGCTGCGCGCATAAATATGCCCAAAATCAAAGCAGGGCAGAATACGCTCGTCCACCCGGCAAAGGCGGATCACCTCGTCAACGGTGCCCAGCTGTCCGCTCTTGCCCATTGTTTCAGGGCAGATTATCATATCCGAATAGCCTCTTTCATCCATTCCGGCTATTACCTCTTTTAATTGCGCCGCCGCTATTTCCAGCGCCTGAGCCGGCTCCATCTTCATATATGCGCCCGGATGGAAAATAACTCTTCTGCCCCCCATCAGTCTCGCTACATTAAGAGAAGCGTATATGTATTCGTTGGCCGCGTCCCGCTTGTCCTTATGAAAATTGGCCAGATTGATATAATAGGGCGCATGCACGCTCACTTCTATATCATTTGCGCGGGCCTGCTCCCCTATTTCCGCAGCGGTCTCGTCAGATATGCGGACGCCTTTGCCGCAGGAATATTCATAGGCGTTAAGGCCTATATCATGCACCCATTTCATGGCCTCAGCCGTGCGCTTGCCGCCCTGCGCATAAAATGAATCGCTGTTGCCCGAAGGCCCGAATTTAATCATAAATATCCTCCATATACTTCATGCTTTTATTTATTCGCCTGCGCGGACGACGTTCACGCAGCCTGTTAAACTTGGTAAAAATGTATTCCCTGCTCGAAATGGGCGTCAAAAGCACCGAAAATGCCCCCAGCCGAACTGCCGAAAGCACATCGGTATAAAGCTGGTCGCCTATAATTACAGCCTTTTCCGGCTTTATCCCCTTTTCCGCCAATATCTTTTTCGATTTTTTCCCGTCCGGCTTATGCGCGCCCGCAATATATTTAATGCCCAGATCACCTGCCGTATCCGCCACCCTGTCCGAGCTTCCATTTGATAATATATATATATCAAAAGATTTTTTGGCTTCATTCAGCCAGGAAAGGGTCTGCGCAGAAAAATCCTTTGTCCGCCAGGGGGCAAGAGTGTTATCCAGATCCAATAAAAGGATTTCTATTCCCTGCCCGGCAAGCACCTTTAAATTCACTCCCGAAAGAGATTTTGCCAAATAATCAGGCTGTAATTTTCTCATTGCCCCTCCTCGCCTAAAAGCGCTAAAGCCTCACCCACAAGATAGAGCGAACCGCATACGACAATTAAAGCGTCTCTGTCTTCAGCCATTGCTAAATCTAATCCAGCGCGCAGTTCCGCCGCCTCATATGCCTTTATCCCATAATTTTCAAAGGCGTTTTTCAATTCATGGGCAGTTAACGCCCGCGGATAATCGGGCATACCCACTGCCACTGCCGTCTCAGCTATCTCCGCTAGCTGACCGCAGACCTGGTTATAGTCCTTATCCCGCATAACTGCGGAAAGAATAATTATTTTCCGTTCGCCCGCACACTGCTTTAAAAAATCCGCAAGCGCCCTTGCTCCCTCAGGATTATGCGCTCCGTCCAGCAGTATATCCCGGCCTTTATATTTTCTCAGGTCCAGCCTGCCCGGCCAGACGGCGCCCGAAATATCATGAGGATCAGACTTAAACTCGCTGTATTTATTAAGATATTCTAAACAGCTGACGGCACATGCACCGTTATATACCTGATGTCCGCCCAACAATTTCAGAGCATAGCTTTCGCCTTTATAGCTGAAGCGCGTCCCCTCAAAGGCGCATGCCATATCAGTTATGTCCCCAGGCACTATTTGAGTAAAAGGCGCGTTACGCTCCAGCGCTTTATTCCTGATAATCTCAGCCGGCTGGGGAGCGCACACTCCCAAAACAGCGGGCACGCCCGGTTTTATTATCCCCGCTTTCTCCTGAGCGATTTTTTCCAGCGTATCTCCCAGTATGGCGGTATGGTCCAGGCTGACGCCCGTTATAACACAGGCCAGCGGGCGGCATAATACCGTTGGATCTGTTCCTCCCCCCATACCTGCCTCCAGTACGGCTACATCAACATTTGCGCGCATGAACATATCAAACATCATGGCAGTAATAAAGCCAAAATGCGTGAGCTTTTCCTCTCCTTGAGCCTCATGTACCCGCCGGGCAGAAAGCTCTAATTGCTCATTCTCTGCCTCTCTGCCCTCTATTCTTATTCTCTCATTAAAGCGCACAAGATAAGGAGAAGTATACAGTCCTGTTTTATATCCGGCTTTTCTTAGAGCGCATTCAACCATTGTGCAGACAGAGCCTTTGCCGTTTGTCCCCGTTATATGCACGCATTTTATCTTTTCCTGCGGATTTCCCATGCGGGAAAGCACCCGTTTAAGTTCCTGAACGCAGCCGCGGCCAGTAAAGGCAGGCAGACGCGGAATATAGTCTAAGTAGCTCAAAGCATTTCACCAACCGCTTTAATACGCTGCTCAACCTTTTCCAGCATATCCCGGTATTTTTCCGCCTTCGCGCGCTCACCCTCCACTACCTGCGCCGGCGCTTTAGCCACAAAGCCCTGATTGTTCAATTTGCCCTCTGCGCGCTTGATTTCACTGAGCAGATTTTCCTTTTCCTTCTGGAGCCGGCTAAGTTCCTTTTCTGCGTCTATCAGTTCGCCCATCGGGATAAAGCATTCGGCCTTTGCTCCTACTACCGCCGCCATTTTGTCATTCGCCGCCGGACGCTCAGAAATTATTTCCGCCTTGGACGCGCCCGCCAGCTTTTCAAAATATATAAGCGCCTGCGCCATAAATTCAGATCCAAGACCGGGCAGGATATAGACGGCTGTGCGCTTATTGGCCGGCACATCCATTTCAGCACGCAGATTACGGATATTGCGTATAAGCTCAATAACGCCCTCAAACTGCTCTTCCTGTGTTTTGAAATCCAGTTCGTCCCGAACAATCGGCCATGCTGAACGCATTATAGTCTCTTCAGCGTTAGGAAGATGCAGATATATTTCTTCGGTTATAAAGGGCATAAAGGGATGCAAAAGCTTCATCGCTCCCGAAAGCACATGGCATAATACCGCCAGCGCCGTAAGCTTGGCCGTTTCGTCCTCGCCGTACAGCCTGGGCTTAGTTAATTCTATATACCAGTCGCAGTATTCGCTCCAGATAAAATCATAAAGCTTCTGAGCTGAAAGCCCCAGTTCGTACTTTTCCATATTGGCGGTTATTTCGCCCACCAGTTTATTAAACCTTGCCAATATCCACTTATCCGCTATATCCAGTTTCAAACCGTCTATATGGGGAACCTCACGGTTATTGATATTCATCATAACGAACCGCGCAGCGTTCCATATTTTATTTGCAAAATTCCTGTAAGCCTCAGCTTTTTCCCAATAGAAGCGCATATCGTTTCCGGGTGAATTGCCCATGGCCAGCGAAAAGCGCAGCGCGTCCGCGCCATATTTATCTATAACCTCCAGCGGGTCGATGCCGTTGCCCAGCGATTTGCTCATCTTGCGGCCCTGGTCATCCCTGACTATACCGTGCATTAACACGTCCTTAAAGGGCACCTGTCCCATCTCGTTAATGCTGGAAAAAATCATGCGGGCTACCCAGAAGAAAATTATATCATAGCCGGTTACCAGCACGTTCGTGGGGAAAAAGTATTCTAATTCAGGAGTTTTATCCGGCCAGCCCAGCGTAGAAAAAGGCCAGAGCGCAGAAGAGAACCAAGTATCCAATACATCCTCGTCCTGCTTAAAACGGGTGCCGCCGCATTTTTTGCAGGCGTGCGGCGCATGCTTGGCCACAGCCATATGCCCGCAGTCCTCGCAGTAATAGGCGGGTATGCGGTGCCCCCACCAGAGCTGGCGGGAGATACACCAGTCCTTTATATTCTCCATCCAATTAAAGTAGGTTTTTTCAAAGCGTTCGGGGATAAAGCGCACTTCTCCATCCTTAACCGCTTTTATAGCAGGATGCGCAAGCGGCTTCATATTGACGAACCACTGCATGGACAGCATAGGCTCCACCACAGTCTTACAGCGATAGCAGTGCCCTACGTTATGAGCATAATCCTCAATTTTAACCAGCTCGCCCCCTTCTTTAAGGCGCTCAACCAGCTTTTTGCGGCATTCAAAGCGGTCCATGCCCTGATATTCTCCGGCATTTTCATTCATAATGCCCGCTTCATCCATGACTTTGATAATCTCCAATTTATGCCTGCGGCCCACCTCGAAATCGTTGGGATCGTGCGCCGGAGTAATCTTAACTACTCCCGTGCCGAATTCCTTTTCCACATATTCGTCCGCTACAATGGGGATTTCACGTCCTACAACAGGCAGTATGGCCACTCCGCCCACAAGCTTAGAATACCTTTCATCTTCAGGATTAACAGCCAGGGCCGTATCCCCCAGCATGGTTTCAGGACGGGTTGTCGCTACAATCAGACTTTCATCCGAATTTTTAACCTTATAGCGTATATGCCAGAGATGGGAAGGCTGCTCCAGATAATCCACCTCTGCGTCTGAAAGGGCGGTCTTACATTGCGGGCACCAGTTTATTATGCGGTTGCCCCTATATATAAGCCCCTTATTATAGAGCTGCAAAAACACCTCGGTAACAGCCTTGGAGCACCCTTCGTCCATGGTAAAGCGTTCTCTCTGCCAGTCCAAAGAGGACCCCAATTTTTTTAACTGCTCAACTATCCGGCCCCCGTATTTTTCTTTCCAGGCCCAAGCCCGCTTTAAAAATTCCTCCCGGCCAATATCATATTTAGATAGTCCCTCTTCCTTAAGCGCTTCCACAATCTTTACTTCAGTTGCGATACTGGCATGGTCGGTTCCGGGCATCCAAAGGGTTTCATAGCCCTGCATGCGCTTAAAGCGGATGATGGCGTCCTGCATCATATTATCCAGGGCATGGCCCATATGAAGCTGTCCGGTTATATTGGGCGGGGGTATAACTATAGTAAAAGGCTCTTTGTCCGGATTAACCTCGGCATGAAAATATCCCTTTTCCTCCCATTTTTTATACAGCCGGTCTTCAACCTCTTTAGGATTATATTGCTTATCCAGCATGTTTTCCATTGTTCCTAACCTCCTAATAAAAATAAAACCGTCCTTTATAAAAAGGACGGATAAACCGCGGTACCACCTTAATTCCGCTCGCGCAAAGCGTGCGGCGCTCATTACGCTTTAACGGGCGCACCCGTGCAAGGCTACTTTTAAAAATATTCACCCTGCCCGCTCCAAAGCGACCTTCAGCTTGTTTTCCCGCGCCCTTTCACCGCCACGGGCGCTCTCTTCAGGCGAAAACACAGCCTACTCCTCTTTTTCACAGCGATATATTTAATTCTGCCGCTTTTTATCTCTCTGCGGACGAATTATATTTATTATACCGTATTGTACCATAGCCAGCACACTCAGCGCAACCGAAAAATAAATAAAAATATCGAGCGCTAAGCTCATGCCGGGCGAAGCGAACCACAACTTGCGGAAGAAGCAGAGCGCAATAGCTACGCTCATTATAAAAGAAGCGATTTTCCCAAAAAGATTGGAATAAACCACTGTCTTCATTTTTTTGAGCACAAACCATCCGCCAATAATCATAGCTAATTCCTTGACCGCCATTATAATAGCCGCGGCCAGGGGTAAAAACCCGATAACCGTGAGGCATACCAAGGCAGAAACCTGCAAAAGCTTATCGGCAAGAGGGTCGAATAATTTTCCGAATTTGCTTATGGCGTCCAGCTTGCGCGCCAGATAACCATCTAATAAATCCGAAAGCTCCGCAAAGACAAACACGGCAAACGCGATACGCTTGTCCTCATACGCGAAAAAACAGAATATAAATACGGGAATAAGCAACAGTCTTATAACCGTAATAATATTAGGTAACATCTTAAGCATTTTTATACGCCCGGCTTTTCTTTAATTGGTATGCGCCCCCTAAGCATATCTATGGCGTATACCCAAATTACCTGCTCCGGCAGGCATGATAATATATTATACTCCAAATTGCCTTAATTAACAAGCCTAAGTTTGGCAAAATCACAGCTTATATCTCATTTAAGCAATCTAAATTAATAAAAATCAGCAAATTTGAGCTTCCGGACTTACAAAACTTAAAAAGGATAACGCACAAAACCAGGCGAGCGCATTAACTGCTGTACGCCCGCATGCATAATAATTATAAAATGTCAAAATATTGCTTAGTATTTGGATATCAAAATACAGGATATTAAAATATCGCATATTATCCGCACATAATTTCTGCCCCTCTAGCTGCGCTCCATATATGAGCCGCTTTTGAGTTCGTGCAGGGAA
>URYI01000081.1 GCA_900552055.1 uncultured Eubacteriales bacterium
TAGCTTCAATTCATCCATGCTGTTCTCCTCCCGCTGGCTGACGGAGCCAGTCAAGATGCTTTTTCTTGGATGCTTCCGGCATCTCATACAGCTCTGCGTCGATGCCGGCCTCTTGCAGCTTTTTAAGAATACTTTGTATGCTTTCAAGCTGCTCCAGAGTTATATTTTCAAAATAGGTCAGTTCCCTGCGCCACTGTCCTAAAGCTTCCCTAACCGTTTTATCGTCAGTGTCTGGGATTGGCAACCACATTCGTCATACCTCCCACAACATATTCCCTGCTCATTGAATATATCTGAGTTTTTCCTCTGCCCTCTATAATCAAAGACTGTATTTGACACGCGCATGTCTTAACCGGCAATCGGTAAACTGCTCTGTTATTTATATAAAAGGAACCCAGCGGCACGGCTTCTCCCAGCTGAGACCTCGCCGATACCGTTATAGGATATTTATCCTCGCCCTCTATATCCAGAATTACCGCCCGGAGCTTTTTAAGCGTCTCCTCTCCCTCTCCATATACAGCGGTTTCAAACGCCCATGAAACATCCTCGGCAGATTGTTCATCATCAAAGGAAAGCAACTGTGTTTCATTGACCGCATGCAGCTTACCGTCATGAAAAGCAAAGCTGTTAAAGGCTTGTTCGTCCTCCTGAATCCATGTACCGTTCTGCGGACAGTAGACATACAGTCTGCCCTTGACGGCAAGATAATATCTTAAGCCGTCAGTACCGGCGCAGGCATTTTCTGTAATGGATAGATTAGATATATCAGGCAGCTTATCCGAAATTCTTTGGGGAAATCCCCCTGTATATGCGTAAACTCCGTCAGGCGCCAGCCAATAAAGTACGTCTCTGCAAATAACGGCGGTATCTTTAAACAAGCAGCCTATGCCTGCTATTTTAGTTGTCCTGTAATTGCCCGTGTTGGTTCCCTGCAAAATATACATTTCTGTATTGCTGAATAATATCACGCCGCCGCTATACGTACAGCAGGCCACTAAAGGCTCGGACAACAGAGTTTCAAAATATGAACCGGTCAGTTTAAGAGAGCCGTCCTCGTTCAGGAAATCATCAAAAACCAGAGGCGAATCCTTAGCTGAAATGCGTATGGAAGCCTTGCCCTCGCTCTGCCCCGCCAAAAGGATTCGGTCTGCAAACAGGCACATATCGTTATAATGCTCTCCGGCATTCTCCCATTCCGAGGTTTGAGCGGTCGTAAAAATATAACTTTCCCCTGAGCCGCTATATGCTTTAGCATATAGCCGCCGCCCGTTGGAAGGCAAACAAATTAAAGAATTGCCTGTTCTTTGAACGCTCGACCATACGGAAATCAGCGTACCTGTTTCCGTTTGTTCAACTGGTTGGCCTGCGGGCACAAAATCATCGGGAAACGTATATTTAATAGTAACCAGCGGCAATGTGCCCGTACCTAATTTTATGTATGTTTTTACAAATATTCCGTTTGTAGCAAAAATATTTTGCCAAGAATAGACTGTTCCCTGGCTGTCTCCGGGCTGGAGTTCGAGCTCCTGTTCTATATAGCGGCCTCCTCTTACACGCAGCGCCGGCAGCATACTGTTATCCATATTTGTGGAAGCTCTAAGCTCCCCTATTTGTATTTTAGGCAGCTGATTCAATCCGCCGAACGCTATATTTTGCCGCGCTGTGGGCAATGAATATCTTGGCCTCGGTAAAAAGCACATAATGTTTCCCCCTTACCATAGGTTTTTAAACCGTGTATCAGCTTTAATAGGCTCAGGCAGCTCGTCATGATAATACTTTGAAAGGGCTCTAACCGCTTCATTATAGGCTTCCATATAATTGATATAGCTTGACTGATTATCATCATACAAATCAATCTGGGCAGCCAAATAGTACTCATAAACTTCACTGAATTCATCGGGCAGCATCAATTCCCTTGTATCTATATCCTCAATACCAAACGATTCAGGAGCCTGGATGTATATTATAATTAGACGTCCCTTTTTAGCTGGTGCCGGCTCCAATTTAACAATCCCATCCCGCAAAATATATCCGGGTGCCTGGAACGTACCGGTTATACGAGACAAAACTGCATTATTGAACAAAACCCGGCATACCTTAGCGCAATTTTGAGGCAAGGGCAGCTCATTTTCGCCGGCTTCTATCTCATATTCAACTGAAAGCGGAAAAGCCAGCACTCGCAGAGCCAGCCTGCGCTCCAAAAGATTAATCCAATGTACCAGTTCATCTACTCCATGTGTGCTGGGCTTTAAATGCATCACCTTTTCAATAATCTGCCTAGCCGTCATTTAACCGACCTGCTCTCTTTTACATACTGATAAGCAATGTCTCCCTGCCGGTCACTATTCTTGAGCGCTTCAGCAACATATTGCGGAACCTGAACGTCTGTACCCCGCTTTATTAAAAACACCTTGCCGTTTACTATGACCGTTCTGGAATCGCGGCCATTTATGTGGTCGCGGGGTATGCGTATAGTTACAAGCTGATTTTCATCCGTAATTTTCCTTGCCATGACTTTTGCCTCCTTTAAAATAAAAGAGCGCGGCCATCCTAGGGCCGCGCCGTATAAAATTATTCGCCGTAAGTGCTGGTGGTCTCTACACGCACCATATAAGCATCCTCAAGAATAACGGCTGTAAAGGTTCCCTTCCAACCAATAGTAGCTCTCTGCTCCAGCGGGTCGGCTGTGCCGCCCGAACCCTTCTGCTTGATTATGGTTTCCAGGCCGCCGTTTTCCAGCTCAGTAACACCATAAGCGTCCTTGCCGATAACCAGCGTGCTGTAAACATCCAAACCATCTACTGTACCGCCCTGACCGCAGATTACATCATTAACCGCAGCAGTGGTCGCCGTTCCCAAGGTAATAGTTGCACTGCCGGCCGCTCCCTCGTTCACCGCTGTTATAGTGTTTGCTTTACCGCCTATATAAATATCGACAGGCCCTGAAAATGCCGCGGCATCGGCGGCGCTTATCGCTTCATTGACAGCTATTGAAGTGCCGGCGCTGGAAACTGCAGTTTTCACGCTGAGGCGTCTTATGCTGCCCGCAATAGGAGATACCCGGAAAACTTTGGCCTCAGGATTTTCAATAACCCTGACACCCTGCACACGGCCTATCTCCCCTTCGTACCATTCCTTGGGATTGTAAGAATGCACGTCCTTCCATTCGGGGTCGTCCGCCAAATCCGAGCATACGTCCGGATGCATAATGGCCACATAATTGCTGCCGTCAATAGAACCCGCATACATACGGCGCAAGGTATTCTTTGCCCGTTTAATCGCTTTTACAGTCATTTTGTCATCTGCAGTCAGACTACTGCGTGTAAGCTTGTTGCCATCAGAATATTGAACGTTATCCCCCGCATTAAGTATCTCACGCGCAACAGTATCAAAGGTAAGCCCTGCCTGCTCCGCCTGATTCTCCTGCGTTTCATCTATAATGGGGTCTATAGCCGTCATTTTAAGCATATCTGAAGTAGTAACATAGTCGCCGTACTGTTCTACTGTAGCAGTTATTGCCGTTACATTAAGGCTGCGTCCGTCAGGAGTTACTCCTTCAGTTAAAGGCGTAGTGGCCGGAGGGAAGGGTGTCATTCTCCGGAACTGAATGGTTTTGCCCTCATTGGCGGGAATGTTCCGTTTCTGGCCAAACTGCGCATGTATAAGCTTATGCTTGGCATTTTTAAGCATCTGACGGTCATAATAGGTTTTCATTTCAGCCGAAAGATTATTACCCGTGGTATTATCGTTAGTTGTATTGACATTTGCATCCGCAAACGCCTGTAAATCAAATTTTAAAAGTTCCATATTTTCCTCCTAATTTCTAAAAGTAATAGTCTCGCCCCTTCTGGCACGCCGACTGTATTCTTCAAGCTGTTCATCTGTAAGCTTACTTACATCTATGCTCATATCAGCAGGTGTACCGTCAGAAAGAGCATTTTCGGCAGGACGTGACTGCCTTGCCTGAATATTGCCCAATACCGCTTTCTGCGTTTCGCTTGAGGCGCTCCGTGCTGCGCTTTCTGATTTCTTCTGGATAATTGCATCAGCGTTCAACGCATCATAAGCCTGTTTTACGCTAAGACCGCCCGCCATCAGCCTGAGCATAGCCGGACTGGTTATTATAGCCTCAGCGCTTACCTCGCCATATATTTCAGGGTCGGAGTTTTTCAGCTTGCTGCATTCTGCTGCAACTGCATTCTTAAAGGCGGCGGTTTGTCTCTCCCGCTCATAATGCGCCAGCTTGGCCTTGGTTCGCTCCAAAGTATTAAGCTGGTTGAGCGTGTCCACACTTATGCCTCTGCGTGCCGCGACCTCCTCCGATACAGTGCTTTCGATTACCTTAAGCAGCTCGTCCTCAGTTTTAACATCGTAATACTGCATTAAAGTATTCAACGCAGGGGTTAATTTTTCCATGCGCCCTTCCATCTCACGGTATTTTCCGAGGCGCTTTCCTATAACTCCCTGCAGCTCCTGCTGATAGTCCTCTTGACTTGCAAATACCTTATACGGCTTAGACATGCTGTCCTGCGCGGCGTCCGCAGGCTCTTTTGGGGGCTGAGCGATTTCCCCGCCGCTTTCTGCGCTCAATTCTGCGCCCGTATCTTGGGGGGCGACTACCTCCCCCATGCTTGCGTCAATATTTTCTCCGGCCTCATTAAAGGCCTGAAGGTCAAAATAATTAAACATTTATGCCTCCTGTCTCTAACCTGGGCGGCGCAACATACATCGGATATTTTTCAGCCAGCATGCGCACACCCGAAATAAAGTAATCATTAAGAACCCTATGCTCAAGGCTGATATTACCGTAAGCGTTAATGCGCTTAATTTGCCCCTGCTCAGTAACCTCAATCGCCAGGCCCTTTTCTTGCAGGCTCTGAGCCAACGTAAAGAATAAAATAGAAAAAGCGCTGCATACAATATCAGCGCCCTTTAAAGCATATCCGGAATGGCCCGAAGCTTCAACGGCCATATGTCCCGGCGTAATATGTACGTCCGTCTCAATCAAGGCTGCACCACCTCCGTTCCGAGCGTCTGCCCAGGCAAAGCAGAAGTCATTTCATTAACTATAGCAGTCATTCTCCTTAATTGCTCATCCTGCGCCTGTAATTGCTGATAAAGCTGAGCATTTTTAATTTGATTTTCCCGTATGCCCTCTATCATACTCTCTTTATTATCCATTATCATATTTTGCAAGGCCAATATCGCCTGGTCTGCATTATCAGGATTAAACGCGCCTCCTGAAAACAGTTCCATAACCATCTGGTTATGGCTTATGGTGTTAAAGGGATTTTTGCGCTGCGGAATAATCCGAATATCAAAAATAGCCTTGCGGAACCTCTCGGTTTGAATCGAGCCATCTTCCGCCATTACAGGCACTTTTAACGGTACTGCCTGCCCTTTAAGCAGCGAATTGTCATAATTTATATATTGCGGTTCTGTATCCCCATCGCCCAGAATCCTAAAGGAGCGTTCTTCGGTATAAAACTGACGTATCAGCTCTACAACCATATATGCAATTTCCGCAAAAGCCCGATAGCTGGCCTTTATACCATCCCTGGCTAATTTGCTTCCCGCCTCCTGGAGTGCAGTGATAGCGCCGTATGCAGTCACTCCTCCGCTGGTCGCGCCCTGTGAAAAGTCCCTGTTGCCCAAAAGCTCTTTTATTTCCTCTATTTTCTCAGTTCTATGCGTCATTATCTGAGAAGGAATAGGCTGAGCCTGCAAATCACGCACGGCATCTGAATCTATAGAACCGTCCGCCTCTATAACCGTCTTACTCATATCCAGAAAATCTTCTGTTTTAATTCCTGCTCCTCTTTTTATCAGCCATCTTTGCCTGCCTGACAGCAGAGCATTTTCTTCAATGATATAATCCAGCTTATCTATGTACGACTGAGTTTTTTTACCGATATCTATCATCCCCATGCCATATATGGAGTTTTCAATGGGAATAAAGACGTCCAGTACAAACGGATACATACCATGCTCATAAATACCATTAGCGCAAACCGGGTCCTGCCGGGAATCATACATTATTCTGCCGTTAATTATCTTTTCCAGATGCACTACATATTTTCCCGTCTCATCTCTGTAGCGCTGGTAACAGTCCACTACCATAGTTTTCTTTTCAAGCACGTTAGGACTGTAATCGCCAAAATATCCTCTGGCCTTGGAAGAAGTCGCGTCCGGTCTGATTTCAGGGTCATTGTACTGCCTTTTAAGAACGTCCGTATCCACCAGGGCCGTAACAAAAACATACCTGCTTTGCTGGATATCTGAAATATACGGTTCTGCAAAAAAGCACAGCGCGTCTATTTTCTTAATACAGATATCCCCCAGACCATCTTCTTTAGAATTATCCCATAATACCGAACAAATAGACGCTCCATGCTTTAGTTTATACCACCACAAATCGCTGTACACATTCTCAAAACCGTTCTTTTCCAACACGAGAGGAACTATTTTAGAAAGCCGTTCCGCTTCCTCTCTGTCCCCTTCTTCCCTCTCCAAAAATATTGGTTCGGGATAATTATCCATAGCATCCGCATGTTTATGCCATATGGCAGAAAAGAGAAAATTAGTCTGAGCATCCCGCTCCTCATTGCGGGAAGAAATATATTCCCAATACTGCCCGTTAAACCATCTCTCATTCTCCATTATGGCGCCGCTTTTCAGCGTCTTTTCGTTTTTATATAAATCCAGTTCTTTCAGAAGCATGTCTGCTCGCTCCCTTTGGTGTCTACCAGGGTCCTGCTCCTTTTTTCTCCGCTTGAACAGGTTCATTTATATTCCTCCCATTTTGTAGCCGGATGTTTCCGCCGCAATATGCAAATTAAGCGGGTCAAACTCCTCCCGCGCCATACTCTGCTTAGTACGCAAAGGCAGCACCGGCCGATACATGCACATATAGCGCGTCTCGTCATATATATGGTCCTCTCCGTCTGTATCTATATCCTCAACATTTACGGAGCTATATACCAGCGCCGGCATGGTGCGTATAAAATCCCGGCATGTATTAAAGACATATAACCGGGGCATATTGCTTTGGTCAAAGGCCAGACGGTAATGCACCTGCATTTTGCCTGCAATACGCTTATTATCTGCTTTTTCAAAGTAAATTCCTTTGCGTTCAAAAATTTTAGCCACGCTTCCGTCTGAACCCCTACTTTCATCAAAAATAGCCGGGTCGGCTATCCCGATAATGCGCCGTCCCTGCTCATGCGCCTCCTCATAGTCCTTAATTATAGCCGCCACCGCTCCGGGTTCTAAACGCATGCCCTCGTTAGGCGTCTTGGTCAGACCAGTAAATCTATCCTTAGGACTGCCGTATATTTCTGCGTACCGATACAATTTCCCCTCATCGTCTTCAGCCCAATACCCAACAGAAAACGGCCTTGAATATCCCCAGTCAAAAGAGCGGTATCTTTTCCAATGGTCAGGAATCTTAAACGGTTCAATAACATGTGTGCCCTTGCCGCTAATGTACTCTTGAGGAATATCCCGCCATTCAGTAAATACCTGGCCTTCAAACACGTCCCAGTCTCCCGACAAAAGCGCTCTGCGCAAAGCTTCGGGCTTTTGCTCCAATTCAAAGATATATTCATCGCCTATATGCGGATTATCCAGCGCAGTGGCCGGTATATATTGTCTGGTAACTGTCCGGCTTTTACCCAGAACCTCACTGGAAATAACGCAGTCATATATTTTAAACGGCTCTTTTCCGTCAATAAACGCACTTTTAACCCAGCCATGCCCAACGCCGCCGGGGTTGGTTGTCGCCCTTATATACGGCTTAATTCCCAATCTTTTAGGCGCTCTTACGCGCGTCCGCAAATAATCATAGACCGGCTTTTCAAAATGGGTCAATTCGTCAATGTACAGCCGATGCATCTCGGCCCCTTGATATGCATACGCATCCGCCAGATTGCGGCAATGCCTAAAATGCAAAGTCGAACCGTTAATTAAGCGCATATCATGCGTGCTCTTATTAAACCTGCCCAGTTCGGACGGAATACTCAGAATTGCTTCCCGTATTAAAGTATCCCTCAATTCAGGGTAAGTGCGTCTGAAAAGGTATGCATCCACATTTTCATGCTCTAACGCATCAATAAACGCCTCCATAACTATTGCTTTGCTCTTCCCCCCGCCCGCAGCACCGCCATACAGGACCTCATAAGCCGGGGAAGAATGAAAAAGCGCCTGTTTGGGCGTAGGCTTATAATCAATCTCAACGCACATCTAAACATCCTCTTTGTCCGGACGCGGCACAGCATGTACAATCTTAAGATTAACATTGCTTTCCCCATCTTCTCCGATTAAAGTCCTCAGCTCTTTAAACGCCTGCACGTCTCCCCGTTTTGCTCTGGAAAAAAGGCCGACAACCAGAAGCAAGCTATTATTTATTTCCTCCTCTGAAAATCCCGTTTTAATAAGCGCCGTCTTATCTTTATCATTAGGAGGCATATTCAAAAGAATTTCCATACTTTCTTTAAGCGCTTTTCGCCTGCGCTTTGCTTCCCCGCTCGCTTTGCCTCCGCGTCTCCCTTTTTCTCGCGCTTCATCCGCGGTAGGGCGTTTTAGGTTCTGCTCATTCATTTTTTCACCTCCGCATTATTTATTCGCTGCCGGCCCCCGCCCCAGCCCTATAAAAATTATACGCAGCGGCTTTTCCCTTATCGCCAATTAATATATTATAAGCAC
>URYI01000082.1 GCA_900552055.1 uncultured Eubacteriales bacterium
CAAAACCGAACAATTCACACATTCTAGGCGCATTGTACTCTGATTGTATTGTCTAATCTATCCTTTTAATACTTGGCTTTGAATTATGGAACGATAATATTTATATAAAAATTAGCTATAATAAATTTAGCGGAGCAGGCCAAGTTATGGCCTGGAGGAAATGTTGAAATGAATAAACCTGTAGCAGCAACTATGTATGTTCTGAAAAAAATACTGGTCATAGCCGTAATAGTAGGGCTTTGCATAGCGGGCTTTTTGGTATGCATGAACGCCGCCAATTTTTATGTGCTCTTAAACGACGGCTTTAAGGAAAGAGCAGACGTTATAATCTACGGCAAAGATACCGAAGAGATGAGCAAGTATTTCAGCAATTATTTTATGACGTCTGATTCATATAGCCAGCTTGCCGAGCAGTATGAGAGGTATGAAATTTACAGCTATGGATATAAATTTAATGTCCATTCCATTATTACCTGGCCTTGGGCCAGCAGGGCGGAGGTATACATTGATGAGGCCGTCTATTCCCTGGACGGAGAGATAGATACATCTTATATGTCTAAGACCGAGGCGGAGGCTCAGGGTGTGCTTGACCCGCCAGAATGGAAGAACGCCACATACAAAGTGGTGCTGGTCAAGCAGGAGGGCCGCTGGTATATAGATGAAATGACCTATGTTGAGGATTTTGCATATGAGCCGCCTGAAAAGCGGTCTGTAGCGCCTGATGTGCTGGCTTCGCTGCGGGTAACGCCCACACCTGAAATTACCGCGTCGCCTACCCCTTCTCCTACGGGTACTTCGACAGCTGCGCCTACAGAGGATAACGCGCAATACGGCATCGTGCGGTTAAACGGCAGATTTGAAAGCCTTAATGTACGTTCAGGTCCGGGAACGGACTACGATATTGCCGGCAGTCTGGTTGAAGGGGACAGGGTAAAGCTGCTGGAGCTGGAGGGCACCTGGTACAGAGTGGAATTTGGCAGCGGCGGAACCGGATATGTTTCTGCCAGATATATTGAAGAGGAATAAAATTAGTTTTATTTAAATGCAAAGCGCGGCGCGGCTCAAAGGGCTGGCGCCGCTCCTTGTGTTATATAAAATAGCTTTTGCAGGATGTGAATACTGATGAAGAGAATTATTCCATTAATTTTGGTTATTATATTTTGCCTGACAGGCTGTGCGGACAGCCAGCCGTCCGCAACAGCTTCAGCCTCGCCGTCTCAAACGGCCGGCGCGAGCAGTACTGCGGCTTTGCCGTCCGCAACGGCTACTGCTGCCCCGGTTGAACCTGATTGTCCGCCCGAAGAAATCAATACTCTCGGCGCTGAGGCTGCTTATCTGCTTTCAGGCGGGCGCTTTGCAGAGCAGGGAGGCTTTATGTATTATTTTTCAGGAGGTGAACAGCCGGGGCTTTATAAGCAGGGTCAGGAGGAGAGCCTCATTCTTCAGGACGGGCTTTTTGATGAGGCCTCTTGGCTGAATGTTATTGGAGCGCAGCTGTACTTTGTATCGGGAGGCACTGCCTATGAAATTTATACCGATTCAACGGGGCTTAAGGAATTATTCGAAGCCAAGGCGCTGCTTGCCTGGGAGGGAAAGCTGTATTATATAGATGCGGATGGACTTAAGAGCTATGATGATGCCGACGGGTCTGTGCTGATTGTCGAGGGGGAGTTTTCCCAGCTGTTCGTACAGTTTGGGCGGCTCTTTGTTACAAGCAAAAACGCCCAGTATGGCTATGACCTGCTTGTATGCTCAGATGAAGGAAACGAACCCCAGACCGTATTGGAAGGCTGCGCTTTCTTGCTTTCAGACGGACAACTTATCTATGCTGAGACCAGTTCGGGCATTTATACCATTGACAGCGAGCTTGCGCTTACTGAGCATAACAATTTAAGCTTTGATTTAGTGCCTGCGGCTGCCGCAGCCTATGACGGCAACATATATTATTGCGACAGGCGGGACGAGAACAGCATTTATGCAGCGGACCTGGAGGGAAACAGGCAAATGCTTTTTGGAAGGCCGGCTGATTTTATGTGGGTTTATTCGGGCCGCCTTATGTATGAATCGGAGGGCCGTATAATGACCATGACCCTGGACGGAAAAGACAACAGACTGCTTTCGGAAGGGCTGGGTTCAGACAGCGGTACACCAGGAGGGCTTTCGGGCGTGCCTGCCCTAGAGGGCATAGGGAATGAAGCGCTGACAGCGGGACAGTCTAAAGAAGTGACCCTTCTTTTGGACGGCAAGCCGCTCCAGGAGCAGGGCATAAGCCTGCAGCAGGCATTTGAGGGCTTGCAAATAGTAAATACGGATAATTTGATAGCGCGTCTTGTTTATAAAGAGGATAAGCTGTTTATTGAGGCGCTGGAGGAAGGTTCAACCGTGCTTAGGATTGAAGCGGGGGAAGAGAGCGCTGAATATCTGATAAGGGTAGTCGAAGGCTGAGGCGTTGGTATCTGCTGGAATTTTTTAAACTGCTGCTATGACAGGCGCGGCTTAATGTTCCTATCTTATAGCAGTATTGATTGGGAATTAATAAAGGGTTGTGGAAATATGACGGAGGATTTTTTAGAGTTAGGCTGGCTGTTCCGGAAGATGCGGAAAGCTTACTGACAATTTACAGGCAGTATATAAATACACCTGTAACCTTTGAATATGATTTGCCTTCCCAAAAAGAGTTTACTGCAAGAATGGAGGGTATAATCGGAGAATATCCTTATCTTGTATGCGAATTATGCGGAGGGGCGGCGGGTTATGCTTACGCGCACAGGCGCATATGGAACGAGCGGCGTATCAATGGAACGCCGAGCTTTCAATTTATATAAGGCGGGAATTTGTTTCGTGCGGCATAGGCCGTCTGCTTTACGGCATTCTTATGGATATATTAAAGACACAGGGGGTTAAAAACGTATACGGCGGCGTTACTCTTCCCAATCGTGCAAGCGAGGGACTGCACGAAAGCATGGGCTTTGAGCGGATTGGCGTATATTCTGAGACGGGTTATAAATGCGGCGGCTGGCACGATGTCTGCTGGTTTGAAAAAAGGCTTGAAGCTGTAGAAAAGGAGCCTGAGCCTATAGTTTCAGTACGGGATTTACCGCCGGGAACAGTATCTGGTATAATAGAGGAAAGGCTTAAAGCTTTTGATTTCAGCAGATTAAGCGCTTCAGCAGCTATTGAATAAATAGGTTAATAGATTCGCTTTTTCGGCGCGGCTGGGGGCGGCGCAGAATTTGGGCGTCCTGGGGACGCCCAAATTTAAGCGTTAAAAGGGTCTGGGAAAAGCCAGCTTTTCCCAGACCCTTTTAACGCTCAGGCCCGGCCGAAGGCCGGGCCCTGCGCCGCCCCCCTTTGCCGTATTCATTGGCAAGCGGCCGTAAAATTATTTTTTCCGCGGTTATCTATTGGTTGCGTTATCAATCATGGTATTGTATACGTCCACCTGGCTGTCCCAATACTGCGAGAAAGTAGTTTCACCAACCAGTATTGGGTATACAACTGTATCCTGTACTACTAAGTGTTCCATATTTGCATATTTTAGGTGAGCAGGATAGAAGGTTGAGTCCACAAGCAAATTGCACATTTCAAGCATATCCTCGTCCTTTGCATAGTTGGCTACCTCGCTTTCCCAAAGCGCAGTTTCCTGTTCCCAGCCTTTGCCGTAGACAGGACGGTAAAGCTCTTTCATAACTTTAAGTATGCAGGAATAGTCCTCCGTTGTGTTTTGCGGGTTTTTAAGCAAATAGAAGCATTCGCCCAAAGGCCCCTGAGAATAATAGCGGCCGGAATCCTGAGTATTGGGACCGTTGGGTACGGGCAGATATCCGTATTCTAATTGGGGAGCGGCAGCACTTATGGAATCGCTTCGGTTAAACCAGTTTATCATAAAAGCGGTTTGACCCGTGGAGAAATCCTGCATAGCTGCCTGATCCCAGGTTGCGCCTTCACGCGGCGCAAGCAGATTCTGCTGGTAAAGTGAGGTAACAAAATCCCATCCTGCTTTCCAGGCGGCATTGTTGTTGCCTATAAAACGGTCTACTGTTTTTCCGTCAATTTCCTGCGGCGCCACTATTTCTCCTCCGTTAGAGAGACCCAGGAAGGAAACGGCGCCATAGTAGTTGAGGCCGTAAATGCCGTTGTCCGGGTCCGCGACAGCTGCCAGCACCTTACGGAAATTATCCCAGTTCCATTCATTGTTCCGTACCATGTCGTAAATTTCATCTACCGTATATGAACTGTTTTCAATAAGGTTTTTGTTCATAAACATGACCACATTTGCTTCCAGCTTTTTCATGCCGATGGTACTGAACATAAAGGCGTACGTTTTGCCGTTTATCTTGGCGTAGGTTTCCATCTGCGTAACGTCCCAAAAGGCTTCATCGTCAAAAACTATACCCTTGTTGTCAATAGGCTCAATAATTTCTCCCTCTAAGCCCTCGTAATATACATGATCAAGAAGCATGGATGCGCCGCCGCCGTGCATGCCGTCTACGATTGGAACTCCGGCGTAT
Source organism: uncultured Eubacteriales bacterium (assembly GCA_900552055.1). GTDB lineage: Bacteria > Bacillota > Clostridia > Christensenellales > QALW01 > Neochristensenella > Neochristensenella gallicola. The sequence continues at coordinate 4,512 of URYI01000082.1, forward strand.
GCGCTCTGCCATACAGTAGGCCAAAGATCTGCACCCTGGGCGGGTACAAAGGTTATGTTTATATCATACTCCTCTTTAAGCTGGTCATAGACAGAACCCCTATGCTGACCCACCAAGCCGTCGCTTAAAAAGCCTTCGTCTCTTCCTTCCTGTCCGGTGAACCACCAATGGTAAAGCCGGACTTCAGTACCGGGTATAAGATAGGAAAATTCCTCCTCTTCGCCCTCTACCCGGAATATGCCCTGCCCCATATAGTCCTCCTGGCTTACAGGAGTATTTTCGGCGCTTTGTTCTGCCTGAGCTGAGTCTGTGGGGGCGGGAGTGGCGGTGGAAGAAGTTTCATTATCCCCGCAGCCGGCCAAAAGGCATACACAGCAAAGTAAAGCTGCCAGCAATACCGTGCTTTGCCTAAAAATGCGTTTCATTTATACTATGACCTCCTTAATTATTTATTTATCTATCTGCATTATATATAAGTTTTTCTGCTCATGGAATGCACATAAGTAACTATAAACTAGACAAAACTAACGCACACCTGGCGAATATTTTAGACAGCGCGCATCAGCGGCGCTCAGAAAGCTTGGATATCTGCCCGGCCTGCGTGCATTATTATGAGCATAAGGCTTATTTTGCTTTTGTGTAAGATGGTCAGACATATTGAACAGTGCGACAGCAAACGCAGGGCCTAGAGGAAAAGGGGGATGCGGGGGAGGCCGCGGCTGAAAAATCAGACAGCAATCAGATAGCGCTAAAGATACGGGCAAAGGTTTTTGAGCGTTTAAAGGCGTGATCTGTTTTTTGCTTGCAACAATTTTCTACAGCGTTTTTCCTTCGGGGAGGGGCGTTTGGAAGGGAGCGTAGGTAAGGGAACTGGAAGGACTCCGCCGAGCCGGCTCGCTGTTTATTAAAATCGGGGGAAGAAGAGTGGGCGGATGCTGTAAAGCGTTTATGGCATTTCGGATGGCAGTGTTAGGCTTTTTGTTTGTTGCGGGGTGTGCAAAGTCGAATCAGCTCCTGTCCTTCTGCTTTTTAATCTTCCTTTTCCCTCTTGCTGTCTAATGTATATTGTATGCCTGTGTAACTGGAATGATTATTTTGCTTTTTTCACTTGTTATTTAAAATGCGCTATGTTAAAATAGGTGAGAATTTAAGGCTGGCTGCTTATAAAAAGCGAACGGCTGGAACGGAGCCTGTAAAATATGATTGGATTTGATAAAGAGGCGGCAGAATATATTCTTTCTTCCCTCAGGCAGGAGCAGGCGGAACTGGATTATGCGCTGATGGAAAAAGTGATATTTCTGGCCTTTGAAGGGGAATTGGCCTATCTTGAGAAAGCGGGCATGCTGAAGAGAGGCGAACTGCTTAACGGGGAATATGACGAGGATGACGCCTTTGAAATAATGATAGAGCATGTTTCAGGCGCGCTGCCTGACGAGGATGCCGATCAGCTGATAGATATGCTGGATTTATATATAGAATATCACGATGCCTATATGGAGCAAAAGGGGCTGCTGGAGTGGGATTAAATTTTACAGCGCAGGCTATGGAAAAAAAATTTAATGAGACGCTGGCGAAATACCATATGCTGTCTGAAAATGACAGTGTCATTGCCGCCGTTTCGGGCGGAGCCGATTCGGTCTGCATGCTGTATTTACTGCTCCAGGCGGGCGTTAAGCCTGTTGTGATACATGTGCATCATATGATACGGGGCGGTGAGGCGGACAGGGACGCCCGATTTGTTTCTGCCCTGTCTGCACGCTTAGGCTTAAAGTGCGAGGTGGTTTATAAGGATGTGCCCTCTCTGGCCGCAAGCGAGGGGCTTTCGCTTGAACAGGCGGCACGGGAATTAAGATATGAAGCGCTGTTCCAAAGCGCCCAAAGACTGAATATAAAAAAGATAGCCGTTGCCCATAACCTTAACGACCAGGCCGAAACAATGCTGCTCCGCTTGATAAGGGGCAGCGGCCTGGCTGGCCTTGGGGGCATGCTCCCTGTGAGAGCGGACGGAATTATCCGCCCCCTGCTGGGCTTTACGCGCAGTGAAATAGAAGGGTATTGCGCGGAGAAAGATATAAGCTATATTCAGGACAGCACTAATGCTTCAGAGGAATATTCCCGCAATTATGTGCGGGCAAGAGTGATTCCGGTAATGGAGCAGCTTAATCCGGCGCTTTGCCAAACTCTTGCAAACAGCGCGCGCCTTATGGCCAGGGATGAAGAATATCTTTCACTGCGGGCGAAAAAGGAATATAAAAGGCTTGCCGGGCCATTTAAAAAGGGCGTCGCTTTGCAGGCCGGTGAATTGGCAAAACTGGATAAGGCCATAGCGGCGCGGGTAGTCCGTCTGGCTGTGGAAGAGACGTGCGGCCTGAAGGATATTACGGCGGGGCAGATAGAGAGCGTTTTGGATTTGATTAACGCCGGGACGGGTAAATGGGTTTCCCTTAAGCGGGGGGCCGGCGCGCAGAAAAGCTACGGTCAGATAATTTTCGCAGAGCGGGAAGAACAAACTGAGGATTTTGCCTTTCCTTTTGAATTTGGGATTTTTAGGGCGGGCAGTATAACCATAACCGTTTCAGCTGCGGAAAAATTTGAAGGGCGGACGGTGGACGAAGAATATTTTGATTTATCTAAGGTGCCCCAGGATGCGGTAATAAGGAACAGGCGGCCGGGAGACGTGATTTTCCCTCTGGGCGCGCCGGGAGTAAAAAAGCTCAAGGATTATTTTATAGATAAGAAGGTGCCGCGCTGGCGGCGGGAAAGGCTGGTGCTTCTGGCTTCCGGCCAGGAAATACTGGCTGTTGTGGGTATGACGGTTTCGGAAAAAATAGCCGTAAATGAGGATACGGCAAATATTGCGGTAATAAGAACGGAGGATAATGATGCTTGAAAAGGATATCGAAAGGGTGCTTATAAGCCGGGAGGAATTAAATTCCCTGCTGGACAGGCTGGCAGAGAAAATCAACAATGATTATAATGGCAGGAGGCTTATAGCGGTTGGAATTTTAAAGGGAGCCGCAGTGTTTTATGCTGATTTGGTGCGGCGGCTGGATAATGTGGATGTACGCTTTGATTTTATGGCGGTCTCCAGCTACGGAGCGAGTACAAAGTCTACCGGCGCTGTAAGGATTTTAAAGGATCTGGATCATTCTATTGAGGGGGAGGACGTGCTTATTGTGGAGGATATCGTGGATACCGGCCTGACCCTTAAGTATCTGGTGGACAATCTTTCTAAGAGAGGCGCGCGCTCGGTCAGGATATGCTGCCTGCTGGATAAGCCGGCGCGGCGCAGGACGGAAATCAGCGCGGATTATGCGGGGCAGGAGATAGAGGATGCTTTTGTGGTAGGTTACGGGCTGGATTATAATGAGCGCTACCGCAATCTGCCCTATGTGGGTATTCTAAAGCCTGAAATATATAGGTAAGCGTTTTGCAGGCGCTTTTTCTCCAGACCTGCAGAATATGCCGGGATGCTGCGCTAAGGCCGGCGGAAAGCCCCCGCATGGCCGCAGATTTAAAAACAGACTGATTGATATTGCGCGGACTGCTTCGGCGCAGTTTGCATGGCGTTAGCTTACAAGAGATAATGCATTTGAAGCTGAATTTAAATCCTGCTGTTTTTCGCTCCCACCATGCGCCTGGGTATAATGCCGCTTCTGTGCATTGACGGCAGGGAAATCAGTCAAATTTTGACTCTGCATGCTTAGCCATTGAAAAGCTGCCTGTTTCCAGGGCAGACAGGGAGAGGCGTACAGAGGCGTACACAGGCTGAGGACGACGCAGCAAACATGCAGATTTACAGGCTGCGGCGCGTAATCCCTGCTATTAATTAACGCTGTCCTAAATTGACAAGGGCATATACGGTCAGGACGGGGCTGTTTCCGTGTCCTGCCGTGTTGCTTTTCGCTCCGCGTACTGCGACACCCATTGACGATGAAGCAGAAAATGCCGGAATCAGACCGCTGGAGGCGTGTATCCCCTTGTCAATTTACCCTCAGTTTACAAGGCGCTACGCGGACAGAAGGCATAAAATATGCGTTCTGCTGCGCTGCTTTGAGTCCATGTACGCCCGGTATATGTCGTTTCTGCGTCTTGCATGGCATTGCCTTCTGACTCTGGAGAGCTCAAACGGAGAGAATTTCTTCATTTTCAAGGCAG
>URYI01000083.1 GCA_900552055.1 uncultured Eubacteriales bacterium
CCGAGCTCCGCTCGGCCGCGCGCCGCCTCCATAAAACGCCTTCTCACAGTTAAAAACTATCTTATAAACTCTCAACTGACAGCAGCGATATAATCAATTAACCCGCAAAAAACCGCATAAGCAGCCATATCCTGATACTCGTCTGTCAGAAGCAACGCCTCCTCCTCAGGACATGTCATAAACCCGCACTCCACCAATACGCTTGGACTGGCATAAGTCCTTAACAGGAAAAAATCTTCCCCCTTAGCCACCCGTTTATTAGTCGGATCCAAGAATTCTCTCAGCCTGTTCTGTACCATAGTTGCCAGTTGCTCACCTGATTCAGAATCAGGATAATAAAAAGCCTGGGCCCCTTTAACACTGGGATCCGGATATGAATTCATATGTATACTGACAATTATATCCGGCTTAACTCCGGCTATAAGTTCGCCTCTTAGCTGCATATCCAGCTTTTTAGTATATACGTCGTCAGCACATAGGGCATTCTCATCCGTACGCGTCAAAAATACTTGAATGCCCACACTCTCTAACAGCTTCTTAAGCTTGTATGTCACCAAAAGATTAACTTCCGCCTCTTTTGTCTTGGTTGTGATGCCCACAACCCCTCCGTCAATGCCACCGTGTCCGGCGTCCAGGACTATTTTTATTCCGTCAAAGAGAGAATTTGTCTCACTCTCCCCAGTAGCCGCTATCATAGCCGGCCGTCCCCAGCACAAAACCCCAAATACAGCCGCCGCCAATATAACTGCCGCTATCTTTACTTTCATGTCCCATCACTCCCAGCTAATTACAAATACGTTCCTATAAATTATATGCCCTAAACATAATATATATTTACGCAATATAAGAAAATGAATCTTGCATTTTAAGGTGAATTTGATTATTTTATTAAATTGATTGTGGATAAATCATAACTCGGCAAAAAACCCGTTTCTTCGGGAATAATAACTTTTAAACAGGTTTCTTGTGGGTATGTTCAAACTGCGCTTGATTTTATCCACAGTTTATACCATCGAAAATACGGCACCTGAAACTTTGTCCACAAAAATAAGCTGACTTTCCCACAGCTGTGGGTAAGAATTGTCCACACGCCATTTCTGCAAGCCGGCCTGCATTTTAATTCACATACCCTAAATTGACAAGGGGGTGCGCGCCTCCAGCGGGTTTGATTTCTGTATTTTCAAGGAAGCGGAATGAGGCGTACTGAACGTACACCCATTGACGATGACGCAGAAAATGCCGAAATCAAACCCGCCGGAGGTAGAAGAGTAAGACAGCAGCCGTTTGAGTAACCTGCAAGGCGCTTGAACGACGTGCACTGGACGTACACGGAGGGAAAAGCAACATGGCAGGGTGCGGAAACAGCCTTGTCCTGACCGTATACGCCCTTGTCAATTTAGGGTAGATATTATTTAAATAAATGCTTATTTATCGCGCCGCAAAGCGGAAAAATAGGCATGCATAAAAGAGTCCACAAAAAGAAGTATAATGGGCATATCTGTCCAAGAATATTAAAACGCATCTGCGAGTAATCCCATACATCCCATTTAAGACCTAGATTTACAATGCAGCCCACCAAAAACTCTACTGCTGTGATTAAGCCTGCTCCCGCAACCGCTTTAACCATAATGGGCCGCTTATCAATGCGTATATTCAAGCGGTATAAAAGACATAAGCAGGTTCCTCCCGTGAGAGCCATTGTCCAATGCGACCGCCCCCGCCATGCCAGTTCTATAACATAGTATCCGCCAGCGCCGCTTAAAAATATTACTGCATTTTCCCATTTTTTACGCATATCTTTCCTCCTAATTTAACATTATTTTATCCATGCATTTAAATGTGATACCTTAATAATTCTGCCAAATTTAAAATACCCGACAGCACAATGGGAAACTAAACAGCTGAATCAGGAAAGAAAGACGGCGGTGCCTAATTTTACGGCACTTTCTTTCTCTTATCCGCAGAATCAAAATATCAGAAATAATTCTGCTTGCGCCAACAGTATAAATGCTGTTAAAATAGTGTCAGTTAAAGGGTCTTTGCGCCGTAATATTTTTCTATATTAACTTACCCTCGGTTTGCAGGGAACAAAACAGCGGATGCATGAAATCTGCGGCCTGCCGCCGTACTTTTACTCCGCATACTCCAGTACAGTACGCGCCGTTCAAGCTCATTACAGGGCGTAAATTTCATGCGTCCCGACTCTACGATCTCCGACAAAGAGAATTTCTTCATTTTCAAAGCAAACAATAGAAGCGTAACGGACGCCGATTGAGGATAACGCAGAAAATGAAGAATTTATTCGGTTATGAGGCGTGTAGTTCCTTGTAAACTCATGGATAGCCCCACGCTATATATTCCTACGGCTAAAAACCCTTGCGAAAAAGCTGCATCCAAAACCGGCTGGCCAATAAAAATTAATTAGTATTTGAGGAAGAAAAAATGGAATGGTTTGAACTTATAATTAATCCCGGCAGCGCCGCAATAAGCGATATAGAAGGAGTAATCTGCATGTGCGGAATAAACTGCTGGGCCACAGAGGACAAAAGCGACTTGGAGGATTTTCTCCTCAAAAACAAAGAATTATATGACTATGTAGACAAAGCTCTGCTTGAGCGCACCCAGACTCTTATTAAAATATATCTGCCCGATAACCCGCAGGGCCGGGATATGCTCCTGAATCTTCAAACAGCTTTCAAAGCTTTTGAAGAAAACGGTTTAAGCCTGTCCTTGGGCAGCGTAAACGAACAGGACTGGGCAAATAACTGGAAAAAATACTTTAAGCCTATTGAAATAGGAAAGCGCTTAACCATATGCCCCGAATGGGAACATTATACTAATTCCCAAAGAAAAGTGCTCAGAATCGACCCCGGCAGCGCATTTGGCACAGGGGACCACGCCACTACCCGGCTCTGCCTTGAGTTCCTGGACCAAGTGATTAAAGGGGGCGAAAATGTGCTGGACGTAGGCACAGGCAGCGGCATACTCTCAGCCGCGTCAGTTCTGCTGGGAGCAAATAGCGCGCTTGGCGCCGATATAGATGAAAACTCAGTCAATATCGCTCGTGCAACAGCAAAATTAAATAATCTGCACAACTGCACATTTATTCAGAATAACCTGGTTGCCGGTATAACCGGTCAGTTTAATATTATACTTGCCAATATAGTAGCCGATATTGTAATCCGGCTCGCGCCCGATATCCCTCCCCTGCTCGCACCAGGAGGGCTATTTATATCCTCCGGAATAATAGACGAGCGGCTGGAGGAAGTGCAAAACAAACTAAAGGAACTGAGCTTTGATATTCTGGATGTGCGTATGTCGGACGGCGGGCCAGCCATAATGGCTCGGCCCCAAAGCTGAAAGAGGAGAAAAGACTGTAATTGTAATTTGCCCAGGTTCAATGCCCCAATAAAATATCATATATCATAAAAAGCGCAAAGGCAGGATCAATGCAATAATGCAGCGAAAATCCCGAACCGTCAGCAATTCCAGGCACTTTGCAGCTTGCATTTGCCCCAGTGCCACAGCGCCGGCGCAATGGGGCGGCTCTTGCGGCCGTTCCGGCCGCGGGCCGGGGGAACCCCGGACCGTGCAGGCGCAGCCTGCCAAGAGCCGCCCCCTTTTTATACAGCCCCTCCTCTTCCGTTACAGCTGTCATATCCGAAAATACAAAAGAAGCCCAGCCCTTTAAGCATTATCTCCCCTTCCCCGCCCTTTGCAGCCTACAGCCAAGCCTGGGCAAACATTCTTATATTATATTTTGAAGCATAAAATGGCATAACTTATTAAAATAAATATCCCCGGCGGAACCGCGGGCATTTCATAGACGGGCAAAGCCCTCTGTCGCCAGCGGCACGCGCACGGCAATATTGGCGCGGGTCTGCCGCGATTCTGTTGCTTGCCGCCTGTAAACGGGCTTTCTTTGCTTTAAATGTTGCCCATTGTCAGCTGCTTTTCATCCAGCCGGCGCTTCATGTACTTTGCAATCCGTTTCGTATCCTTCCCCGCCGTATCTATGTAATACCCGCGGCGCCGGAACTCCAGGTTTGGCTACTTGTAATTTTGTTCCCGAAACCTTCCGTATAACGGCAAAACACTTCTTTTCCCGATGAGTCCCATAAAACTCAAAACAGAATATTCCGGGGGTATCTCCAAGAGCATATGTGCATTATCCTGGCACGCCTCCTCCTCTGTGATTTTTTTCTTCTTCCATTCGCACACCTCTCTCAGTATTTTTCCTGCTCCCGCCCCTTTCTCTTTATAAAATACCTTTCTTCGCTGCTTTGGCGCATACGCGATATGATATTGACAATTCCATCTCGTATGCGATAAACTATTAATGTCGTTCATTTTGAATCCGCCCCAGTCACCCGACCGCACTCTTAATTTTAGCAAAGGGAGTTTCTCTTTGTACATCCTTCGGCATAAGCCTTTGCCGAAAACCTATCTCCTGACGAGCGGTTTCCAGAATACAAGAAAAGCGGCAGAAATATCCTGCCGCCTCATAATGCATTTATAAATTGTAACCCTAGGCTTTCATGCTCTCCTTGAGAATATCTACAATTTCATCATGATTCAGCACCTTATAGCCGCCCTGCATTATAAAAGAACCGTCAGCTATGCCCGAAAGCATTTCCTCTGTCACTCCCAACTCACCGGCATTCAATACAAGCCCCAGTTCACGCATATAGGCTTCCATACGGTTAAGCCCTTCCAGCGCGATTTGTTCGTCCGTCTTGCCTTCAGGCGCTACCTCCCAGACATTAATTGCATAGCGCTTGAATTTAGCCAGGCCGTAAGGCATGATATAACGATAATAAGGCAGAGAAACTGCCGCCAGGGTCATGCCGTGGGTCGCGTCGGTATAGGCGCCTATGGACTGGCCTATCATATGCACCATCCAGTCTGTAGTTTTGCCCTTTGCCACAAGAGTATTGAGCGCCCATGTGGCAATCCACATTATATTGCTTCTTGCTTCATAGTCATGCGGATTTTTAACAGCTATGCGCGAACTGTGGATAAGGGATTTCAGCAGTCCTTCCATGATATAATCTGAGGTATTGTCATCCTCGCCAGAAAAATACTGCTCCAGTATATGAGACATTATATCAAAAAAGCCGGCAACCATCTGATACTGAGGAAGAGTGTATGTGTATTCGGGATTAAGAATTGAAAATTTCGGGAATAATTCTTCCCCGAAAACATGGCCTATTTTAAGCTTCTGCTCATGATTGGTGATAACCGAACCGCCGTTCATCTCCGAGCCCGTACCTACCATTGTAAGCACACAGCCGACAGGAATAAGCTTATTGCCCGGATTTTCCATGCGAAGATAATATTTGTCCCAGGGGTTCTCCTCGCAGTAGGCCGAAACCGAAACTGCTTTAGCGTAATCACAGACCGAGCCGCCGCCTACCGCCAGAAGCAGATCCGCCTGGCTCTCCCTGGCTCTTCTGCATCCCTCATAGAGCTTGTCCACGGTAGGATTGGGCATTACTCCTCCATCCTCAACGACGTTTTTGCCGTTTGCCTTTAAAATCTCCAGCACTTTATCATATATGCCATTCTTTTTAATGGAACCGCCGCCGTAAATTAAAAGTACGTTTTTGCCGTATTTGGGCAGTTCTTCATTCAGTCCGTCCAGAGCGTTCACTCCAAAATAAAGCTTAGTAGGATTGCAGTAAGTAAAATTTCCTAACATTATTCTTCCTCCTCAAAATTTTATTTTCAGCGGCTTAATGCCCTTTTTAAAGTCCCTTAAGCCACTTATTAATTATCTCCCTTCCCTCCGCCGCATGCGCGCCGCGGACAGCCGGCCCCTCATGAATATCTGCTTCCGGGCAGAGCCGCTTTAAATCCTCCAGGCTCCTGCCGTAGCCGTCCCCTTCATGAGTACAGAAAACATTTATGCGCCTTCCCCGCCAGGAAAACAGTTCCATAAAGGTAAACACACACATGGGCATGGTTCCCCAATAATTAGGGAATCCCAGGAAGAGAGTATCGTATTTCTCCAGCTCCTGCGGGTAAAATGCAAGCTTGGGACGGGCTTGGGAACGCATGTCTTTTCTGGCCTGCATTACGCATTGGGAATAATCCTCCGAATAGGGAACCAGGGGACAAATCTCAAATAAAGGGGCATTTGTATATTCATGTATGAACCCGGCTAAAATACGGGTATTTCCTATTTCAAGATTTTTTATTTCCCCGTTTACATAATTGCTGCCCGCACGGGAATAATAAGCTATCAGCCCGGCCAAACTATTGCCTCCTTAGCTTCTAATCGCCCAATCAGCACCGGCTGAACAAACGCATCATGAGAAAAAATCCATATCCCTTAAGCATCTGCCAGCCTCAGCTTATTTATACCCAGATTTATTTTAAATTAAAAGTTTCAGCTGCCTTTGAAAGCTCAGAACGTATACTGATATGCTGCGGACATACCTGCTCGCATTTTCCGCATTTAATGCACTGCGCAGCGTTGTTCTTGCCGTGTCCGCCCACCAGCCATTCCTCCTGATGCTTGGCCGAGGGCATATTGTCATAAAGAGTAAGCAGGTTCATGGCGGTAAAGGTGCCCGATATGCCGATATTCTTAGGACATACCTTAGCGCAGTAATTGCATGTGGTGCATGGAATCAAAGGAATACGGTTCATAGCCTCCTGCGCTTCCTTTATAACCGCCCTTTCTTCCGAGGTCAAAGAGGTGAAATCCTTCATAAAGGAAATATTGTCCTCCATCTGCTCTATGTTGCTCATGCCCGAAAGCACAGTTATAACTCCTTCCAAATCAGCGGCATATTTTATCGCCCAGGAAGCCGCCGAAGCATTGGGATCAGCCTTTTTGAATATATCCATAACAGGCTGAGGCGGAGTGGCCAGCATGCCGCCCTTGACAGGCTCCATAATTATAACCGGCTTGCCATGCCTGCGCGCAGTCTCATAGCAGGCGCGTGACTGTATGGAGGAGCTGTCCCAGTCCGCATAGTTAATCTGGAGCTGCACAAATTCCATTTCAGGGTGAGCCGTCAAAATAGCGTCCAGCTCCTCGGCAGTTGAATGGAAGGAAAAGCCTACATGCTTTAATACTCCTTCCTTTTTCTTTTCCTGGACAAAGCTCCACATATCAAAATTATCAAATACGGCCGTGCGGCTCTCGCCAAGATTATGCAAAAGATAAAAATCAAAATAGCCTGCTCCTGTACGCTCCAGGGACACCTCCAGCTGCCTGGCCGCTTCCTCGCGCGTTTTGCAGTTTATCCAGGCTGCGTTTTTAGTGGCAAGCTGGAATTTTTCTCTGGGATAGCGCTCTATAAGCGCCTGGCGGATAGCGTCCTCGCTCCCGGCATAGGCCCAGGCGGTATCAAAATATGTAAAACCCGCCTCCAGGAATTTATCCACCATAAGCTTTACCTGCTCAATATCAATTACTCCGTCCTTTTGAGGCAGGCGCATAAGCCCAAAGCCCAGCTTTTTTATCTCCTCACCTAAATACATACCGCATTTCCTCCTTTTTATATTTATCACAGGCTACAGCCCGTATTTTTTCTTGCAGCAAAAGTAACTTTTCATATTTATTATACCGCTTAGCAGCTTGACAGGGAATTACCAAAAGCTTTATAATGGCATTTAGAAAAATTAAATGCGGGGAGGAAACAAATGTATATCCAGCAGCTTCAGGCTTTTTTATGCGCGGCGGACTGCGGCAGTTTTTCCAAGGCCGCAGACAGGCTGTTCAATACACCCGCCTCAGTAATGAATCAGATTAATGCCCTGGAAAAGCAGGTTGGCGTCCTGCTGCTTGAAAGAAATAATCACGGCATCTCTCTGACAGCAGCAGGCCGTTCCTTTTACAGCGATGCGCAAAGCATGCTTAAGCTCTGGGAGGAAACGCAGCTGCGTGCCAGAGAAGCGGCGAGGAAAGAAGAGCACATAATAAGGGTAGGCACTTCTTTGCTTTATCCATGCAAAAAATTTATGGAGCTTTGGGGCAAGCTCAAGGAGGACGACCCCGAATTCAGAATTGAAATAGTTCCCTTTGAGGACAATCATGCCCACATACTCTCCACTCTCTCCAATCTTGGGAGGAATATTGATATTCTGGTAGGCGCCTGCTCCTCCGCTATGTGGCTGGACAGATGCAGCATATATCCTCTGGAAACATATAAGGTATGCTGCGCCGTTCCCCGCGGCCACGCGCTGGCAAAGAAAGCAGCTTTAAAGATAAATGATTTATACGGTGAGCGCCTTATGATGGTAAAGCGGGGAGATACGGCTAAACTGGACGCGCTCAGGGATATGCTGGAAAGAGAGCACCCCCAAATATATATTGAAGATACTCCTTATTTTTATGACGCCGAGGTCTTTAACAAATGCCATCAAGACGGCTGCATTTTGCTAAGTCTGGACGCATGGTCAGATGTGCATCCGGGCCTGGTTACGCTGCCGGTGGACTGGGATTACTCAGTTGAATACGGCCTGCTTTATTCTAAGCATCCTTCAAGAAGCGTACTGCTGTTTTTAGAAGCGCTGGCCCATTCCTGACTGTCCGGTAAATATTATTTCGGCTTTATCTCAGCCGGAGGCTTAATTTTCGGGCAAGGCAATTCAGGCAGAGCGGGGCGGGGGCGTTTGACATGGCTCACCGAGCCATGCCGTGGCCGC
>URYI01000084.1 GCA_900552055.1 uncultured Eubacteriales bacterium
CTGGGCCTGTAGGCCCAGCCGAGCAGGCGTAAGCCTGCTAAACGCCCCCGGCGCCGCGGTTACTGCTTATGGGGCTAAAATCCTTTATTAGCCTGGTCAGTCTGCAAGAAACTGACTGGAAATTTGAAAAGCATATAAGCTATTTTAAGCCCTGAGCCTCCCGCAGCAGCGAATTCACGCTGTCAGTTATTGAATCAAAATAGGCGGCTGGAGTCTGCTGGCCGTCAACAAAGGTTATCCATTGCTCGGTAATTTTGTTGATGAAATTTGAGCCGTCCGGGAAGGTAAGGTTAGAGAACATAAAATAGCTTTGAGGAGAACTCTTTGAGGCAATATTCCTAAGAGTCCATTGTGAGCCCTCGTCCGAAGTAAGGCTGAGCAGTTCCGCTTCAAACGCGGCCTCGTTGCGCTCGTCTTCCAAAGAATACAGCGGGCAGCAGTAATCGCCTAAAAGCTGCACCGTTCCCTCAGGGTTAGCCGTTCCTTTAAACACGCAGTATGGGTCAAACCAGTTTACATCCGAGACATAATCTTCGGCTCCCGGCGCCTTAGGAGGCATCAGAATGCCGTATTCTGGATAGTCGCCCGAAGTAACCAGCTGAGACGTGCGGTTAACGTATGTGGTCATCATGGCGGTTTTGCCTGTTAAAAAGGTTTCGCTGTCCGCGGTAAAGCCCTGGTCGCGGTAGAGTACTCCGTCTTTTCCGAGCTGAACGAGAAAATCCCAAGCTTCCAGCATTTCATTTGAGTTTCCTGTAAATTCAAAATAGGAAGTGCCGTCGTTTTCCACCTGGGTTATAAAGGCGGCTCCGTTGGATGCGGCAAGCGACCAGATAAGAGCATTCTGATATGCGGGGGCTATTCCGTAAATTGCGTTGTCGGTATCCGTGCAGGCTATAGCAACTTCTCTGAACCTATCCCACGTCCATTCACCGCTTTCATTCCATTCATAGAGAGTTTCTGCCGGATAGCCGTTCCTTTCGAGCAGCTCTTTATTGAAAAGCACTATCTGGTTAAATGATACCTGGCCTATGCCGGTGCTTTGAGGCACCGCAAAATAAAGCTTGCTGTTAAAAGTTGTGTTTGATTCCTGAATCTCCTGGTTCCACCAGTTATTATCACTGAAATCAGCGTATTCCGCGTAATCGCTCAGCGGCAGAACTACGCTTGCCTCCGTTCCGTTATAGGCATACATAGGCAATACTGTAAGAGGCCCTCCGCAATGCATAAAGTCAACCGAGGGATTGCCTGCGTATGCGCTGGCGCAGGCGTCCTGCCACCAGTTAGTTGTGGGCTGAACATAGTTTATGGTTATTCCGTAATTGCTTTCTAAAGTGGCTTTGCGTTCTGTCCAGCCCACTCTGTTTACTTCTGTTTCATGTTCAAATGGATTTGACGTATCGCCTACTGACCATACAAGATAATTGTAGGTTTCTCCCTGCTTTATGGCATTTTTTAAATCTCCGCGCGGACGCAGATAGCTGGAAGTTTGCTGGTTATCCTGCGTGTCTGTACTGAAGGTGGGGGAAGGCGTTGCTTCCGTGCCTGAACCGGCCTCCTGTCCGCATCCCGACATAGCTATAATAAAAATAGCCATAAGGGCGGCGGTGCAAAGTTTTAATAATTTCATATAGGGCCTCCCTTTCTGAATAATTATACTGACAGCATTATAACAAAACAGCGCCTGCAATATCCATATCGTTTAAAAATGGAGATATATTAATTTTTTATGTGGGATAAAAGGGAGAGACTTTATTAAAAAAGAGCGCCGTATGGCGCTCTCAGATTGTCGATAAAGCTTCAATTTAATTTTTTGCGGCGTTTCACCGCATTTTGTTTTTTTTCGCCGGCAGGTACTGCGTGAAAACGCCTTATAAGCTGTTTTCCAAGGGCGCTGGGTAGTATTGGCGGGATAAAGTGCGGTCCGGAAATTTTTTTATTTCCGTGCTAACGGCATTCCCGCTTAAAAGCATATCGACTTTTTCTACACGCTCAAAGAGCGCCGTAAGGCGCTCTTTAAAGGGTTAATCAAATATTTATGCTTTGGGGCCGGCTTTAACGATATTTTCAGGCATATGCGTGTATTTCTTAAAGTTTTCGGTAAAGCGGGCTGCCAGCATTTTAGCGGTCTTATCGTATTCCGCCTTATCGGCCCATGTATTCTTGGGATTAAGTATTTCGGCGGGTACGTTGGGGCACTCTGTGGGCACATATACGTTGAAGATGGGGTCAAGCTCAAATTTTACGTTGTCCAGAGCGCCGGTAAGGGCAGCAGTTACCATGGCACGGGTGTATTTAAGGCTCATGCGCTTGCCTACGCCGTAGCTTCCGCCCGACCAGCCGGTATTGATAAGATATACATTCGCGTTGCTCTGAGCAACCTTTTCGCCCAGCATTTCAGCGTAAACGCTCGGATCCAGGGGAAGGAAGGGAGCGCCGAAGCAGGTGGAGAAGGTAGCCTGGGGCTCGGTAATTCCGCGCTCGGTGCCGGCCAGCTTTGAGGTATAGCCCGATACAAAGTGGAACATGGCCATGTCTTTATCCAGCTTGGCGATGGGGGGGAGTACGCCGAAAGCATCGGCAGTAAGGAAAACAACTGTTTTGGGCTGTCCGCCTACGCCGGGTATTGCAGCGTTGGGAATAAATTCAACAGGATAACCTACGCGGGTATTTTCGGTCAGGCTGCCGTCATTGAAATCAAATACCCTGGTTTCGGGATCCATAACGACGTTCTCCACCAGAGCGCCGAATTTGATGGCGTTCCATATCTGGGGTTCATTCTCCTTGGAAAGGTTGATGCACTTTGCATAGCAGCCGCCTTCAAAGTTAAATACGCCGTTGTCCGACCAGCCGTGCTCGTCGTCTCCTATAAGCATACGCTCAGGATCAGCGCTGAGGGTGGTTTTGCCGGTGCCCGAAAGTCCGAAGAAGAGGGCAGTGTCGCCGTCCGCTCCAATATTGGCGGAGCAGTGCATGGGGAATACGCCGTTTTTGGGGAGCAGATAATTCATAACTGAGAAAACGCTCTTTTTGATTTCGCCCGAATACTGGGAGCCGGCGATTATAACCATTTTCTTTTCAAAGGAAACGATAATAGCAGCTTCGCTGTTTGTGCCGTCTATTTCAGGAATGCATTTAAATCCGGGTGCGGCGATAATGGTAAAGTCAGGCTCAAAGTTCTCAAGCTGCTCCTTTTCAGGACGGATGAGAAGCTGATGTATAAACAGATTCTGGGAAGCCAGCTCGTTAATTATGCGGAAACGCTGGGTGTATTTGGGATCAGCGCCTGCAAAGCCGTCGAAAATATAGATATCCCGGCCCTGAAGATATGCGGTCATTTTGTTGTATATCTTGTCAAAGGTTTCGGGATCCATGGGAACGTTTACCTTGCCCCAGGCAATTTCATCGTGTATGGAAGGATAGTCCACAACAAATTTATCGTCAGGAGAACGGCCGGTATATTTACCGGTATTAACAACAAGCGCGCCTGTTTCGCTTAAGGTTCCCTCATTAGCCTGGAGAGCCTTTTCTACCAGAGCCGGAACAGACAGATTGCGATAGACCGCTTTGGGAGCGATGATTCCGAGCTTTTCAAGTCCGTAAGTATTCATGCAAGAAATCCCCTTTCATAATTCATTTTAATAAATTTTTTTGGGGAACAGATTTTTAGCCGGCATTTTACCGGCCATCTTTCCCCATTTTTCTAAAGCATACTATATTTCCGGCATTGTTGTCAAGCGATATCGCTTGTTTTTAAAATGAACAAAAAGTTAACAATTTAAAAAATGCAAGATGATATGCAAATATCCTGCAAAATAATACTGTGTAAAAACAGCTTGATAAATTTCAAAATATTATTTACAATAAAATGACGATATATGGGGGTTTATAATGAAACCGGAGGCTCCTCTTTTTGATATGCTTAAAAAATATGCAGAGAAGGACTGCGCGCGCTTTCATATGCCGGGGCATAAGGGCCGGGGGGAGATGGACTGCTTTAAATATGATATAACAGAGCTTTCCTTCAGCGATAATCTTTATGCTCCCCAGGGCGTAATAAAACAGGCCCAGGAGCTGATGGCCGGTGCGGTAGGCGCTCGCAGGAGCTATATGCTTACAGGCGGCTCCAGCCAGGGGGTGCGGGCTATGCTGTGCGCGGCGCTTAAAGAAGGGGATAAGGTTATTATGAGCCGGAATTCCCACCGCAGCGCCGGGGACGCTCTGGCATTTTCCGGAGCACTGCCTGTTTATATACAGCCGCGTATAAAGGAAGGACGGGTGGAACAGCCTGACGTTGAAGAGGTTGAGCGGTGCATAGGGGAACATCCGGAGGCAAAGGGAATATTTTTGACTTCGCCCGATTACTGCGGACGCTGCGCGCCGCTTAAGGAGATAGGACGGCTTGCTGAGAAAAACGGCATGCTGCTGCTTGTAGATGAAGCGCACGGAGCGCATTTTCCCTATTACGGCTTTGAGGGGGCGGCTGAAGCGGGTGCAGACATGTGGGTGCAGTCCATGCATAAAACCATGGGGGCACTGACCCAGGCTGCGCTGCTGAATATAGGGAATGCGCGCTTTGAAAATGAGCTGTCCATGCTGCTGGCAATGCTGGGCACCTCCAGTCCAAGCTATCTCATTATGGCCAGCATGGATTTAGCGCGGGATGAATTGGAAAACATTGATAAAGAAGAAGTCCTGACACGCATAAAAGAGCTTCGCAGTAAACTCAGGAAGGCCGGTATACGGCTTATGGATGGGGACCGGCAGGACATAACCCGGATGTGCGTACTGACTGCGCCGGTGCTCAGCGGCCTGAGTGCGGCCAGACAGCTTGAAGAAATGGGGATTTATCCGGAATGTGCGGACGAATATGCAATCATATTTATTTTAACGCATAAAGACGGCAAACAGAAATTGGAACGCTTGTATAATGCGCTGACGCATTTAGAGGCGCAGCCATTTTCCATTATTCCGGAAATGCCTTCAGAACTGCCTGAGAGGGTGCTTTCTCCGCGGCAGGCGGTTTTCCTTTCCCGGCATAGATATGTACCGCTTGAAAATGCGCTGGGGAAGGTATGTGCGCGGGCCTTTGGGGCTTATCCGCCGGGCGTGCCTGCGGCGGAAAGCGGCGAGAGAATAGAAAAGAATACGTTGGATTATATACTGGGCGCGTATAAGAGCGGTCAGGAGCTCTTTGGCGTGAAGGACGGCTGCGTTTTAATATGCGAGGATGTATAAGAAGATTGCGGGCGGCAATAATTCTGCGGTGATTAAGAAAGAATTAAAGGTGTGTAAGGTATGAACAGAGGCTTTTTTATAACTTTTGAAGGAACGGAAGGAAGCGGCAAAAGCACTCAGATAAAGCTGCTCTGCGAGAAGCTTAAGCAGGACGGCCTGGAAGTGGTATTAACCAGGGAACCTGGCGGCTGCAAGCTGGCTGAAGGAGTGCGCAGCCTGCTTCTGGACGGCCAAAGCGAGATTTCGCCTCTGGCAGAGCTTCTGCTGTTTGAAGGGGCGCGTGCACAGCATGTGAGCGAGGTTATATTACCGGCGCTGGAGAAGGGCAAAATAGTTATATGCGACAGATTCATACATTCAACCATTGCCTATCAAGGCTATGCGCGCGGGTTGAATATAGGGCTTGTACAGAGCCTTAATGAGATAGCCGTACAGGGCTGCCAGCCTGATTTGACAGTATTCCTCCATATTGAGCCGGGACTCTCCTTTGAGAGAAAGGGAGGAATGGATGAATGTGACCGCATGGAAATGCAGGGTATGGAGTTTCACCAGGCGGTGTACCGCGGTTTTGAAGAAATTGCAGGTCAAAATAAAAATTTTATTATGCTGGACGTTGCCGGAAATACCAAATATGAGACTTCTGAAATAGTCTACGGGCTTGTAACGGATAAACTGCGGAAAGGGCGGTAGTATTATGGAGGATAAGGAGGAAATAATACTTTCCCGCCTGGAAGATTTGGCTGCCAAATCAGACAAAGCCGGCGTATATACCTTTTCGGACTTTTTAGCGCCCGAACAGGTGCAGGCGGCCCTAAATATTCAGGCAATCAGAAGAGCACCCCATATGCTTTGGGGAGGCGCGCACTGCTGCGAGAGAAAATTGTTTTGCTTTG
The DNA here is from genome assembly GCA_900552055.1 of uncultured Eubacteriales bacterium. Taxonomy (GTDB): domain Bacteria; phylum Bacillota; class Clostridia; order Christensenellales; family QALW01; genus Neochristensenella; species Neochristensenella gallicola. Next base: position 6,132 of record URYI01000084.1, read on the forward strand.
GCAGCGTCGAAGATATGGGATATGAACCTGAATTTCCCATAGCCGTTGTCCGTCTGAGGCCGGCGCAGGAAAAATTTGCACAGCAGCTGGGGCACAGGGATTTTATGGGCGCTGTTATGAATCTGGGTGTCAAGAGGCAGGTGGTAGGCGATATATTTATTAAAGACAATACCGCTTATATGTTTTTAAAGGAGCAGATTGCCTCCTTTGTAATGGATAATTTAAATAAAGTAAAGAACACGCAGATAAGATGTGAATTGCTGGACAAAAACGCGGCGGAACTAGAGGAATTAAGGCCCAGGACGGAGAGAATTGTCTGTACGGCTCCTTCTGAGCGCCTGGACGCGGTTGTATCGGCGGTTTACAAGCTTTCGCGCGGCAATTCGGCTGAATTAATCAGGTCCGGCCTGGTCCAGGTCAATCATAGACTGAGCGGCGATGTGGCCGCTCTGCTTTCGACGGGCGATCTTGTTTCGGTGCGCGGCAAGGGCCGGTTCTTATACAGCGGCAGCCTGGGCCAGAGCAAAAAGGGCAGGCTGCGTATAGCGGCGGAGATTTACGTTACTTGAGTTCCGATATATTATAAATAATAAATGAAACGCACAGCTTGATACGCTGACTCATTGAACTTTAAGGCGGGCGCGTTAATTAGCTGTGCGTTTATTACCCTCAGTTTACCAGTAACTGCACTCCTCCAAGCGTGAGAATTTCTTCATTTTCCGCGTTATCCTCAATCAGCGTACTCCCCGGTACGCTTTCTTCGTCTGTCTTGGAAATGAAGAAATTCTCGCCGTTTTAGGTCTTAGCGTCAGAAGGCATAAAATTTGTGCCGGGTAAAGTGCTCTTAAACGACATGTACCTGGCGTACATGGAGCCAAAGCAGCACAGCAGGACACAAATTTTATGCCTTCTGAGGGTACTTATAATTTTAATTTTAAATATCAAGCGTTGGGGAGATAGCCGCCCATGTCCTTAAGGCGGGCTTGGAGTTCTTTTATATTTATGCTGCGGGTTTCGCCGTTGCAGGAACATGCAAGCGCTGCGGCTATTCCGGCTGCCTGGCCGGTTATGTAGCAGCCGGGCATAACTCTTACCGAAGCCTGCATCTGGCGGTCTGTGCTTATGCATTTGCCTGTTACCAGCACGTTGGAGAGGCCGGCAGGCAGTAAGGCGCGATAGGGAATGCCGTAGGATTCGCCGGGACCGTAGCTGAAGCGCTTGTATTCGGCCAGAACAGCTTCATAGGCCTCCTTGTCTGGGGTCATTATATGTATATCCACCGGGTAGCAGTACCGTCCTATCTCGTCATCAAATACCGCTCTGTCCAGGAAATCCTGCGCGCAAAGCTCGTAATCTCCCTTTATCCTCCGTGATTCACGCACTCCCAGCATATCCGCAGTTGAGCAGATGCCGGCATGTTCAAAGCCCTTAAGATAATGGTTGTAATAGTATTCATATTCGGGCAGGGATTTTCTTCCCCAAAGCATGGCCTGTGTCAGGGAAACTTCATCAGTGGGGTTGACGTTGAAGCAATGGCCGATATTGCCGCCGCCCACTCCGCGGGCTGTGTCCGCGTCGGCGATGCCGGGCAGGTGCCTGTCCTCCAGAGTAAAAATATGGTCGTTTATAGCCTCCTCCAGCCGGCTGTCATCCCGCGCGTTCCGCCGGGGGTAATCTATATTTGCCCAAAGGCTGCACAGGGTAGCGGGCATAGTGTTTTGATTCTCATCCCCTAACGCATATTGAGCGCCCGCCCATACGCAGAGGTCGCCGTCCCCCGTTGCGTCTATAAAGACTTTGGCGCGAATAAGATACATGCCGCTTTTGGATGATATTACAGCATATTCAACCCGTCCGTTGGTGCATATTACATCGGTTAAATGAGTAAAGAAGGAAAATTTAAAACCTGCCTTTTGAGCCATATCGTCATAAAGGCGCTTGAGGGTTTCCGCGTGTATCGCATAGCCGTAAGCGCCGTTGCTTCTGTCAGTATAAAGCGCGTCCCTGATTTCCCGGCCTATTCCGCCTGCAAGAAAATTAATTCCGTCTCCAAAGCACATGAACGCAGGCACCATGCCTACAGTCCCGGAGCCGCCGAAGGAGCCGTGGCTTTCGGCCAGAAAGACGCTCTTGCCCTGGCGCGCGCAGGCTGTTGCCGCGGCAAATCCGGCCGGGCCGCCTCCTGCGATAAATACGTCCACGTCATATTTCTGCTTTAATTCCTTTTTATAAATCATTTTCTCACCTTTATTTTGCAGCTCCTTTTTTAGTGCTTAAGGGTTTTTAATGTAAAGAGCTGTGCTTTTGAATATTTTAATAGCTTTTAAGATGCAAGTCAATACTTTATTGCGTTGTAATATAAGCTGAAGCGGCGGAATCTAAAAGGCCCAGGAGACTGACAAAAGGCGGCATGCGTTCCGGAGACCTGCCGGAGCCAGGCTCAAGCGCCCAATGCAAAAACGGCGGCGTTTGGCAGGCTGTGAGCCTGCCCGGACGAAGCTTTTGAGCTTCGCCCGGCGGCCTTTC
>URYI01000085.1 GCA_900552055.1 uncultured Eubacteriales bacterium
GGACCCGGCATGCCGGGTCCCGCCCCTGCCCCCACTTTGAATAAACAATACAATGGATAATTTATGCTTGATAAGGAGGCATAAATCCATTGTAAATTTTGCTGAATTGTGTTAATATGTTAAACGTGGCTGTTTAAAGAAATAAATTTAAGCCGCTCATTCTTTTCAAAAAGGAGCAGGAAAATGGGGCGTATAGAAGCCAGGGAGGTTGCATTTAAGCTGTTGTTTGAGCTATCGTTTGATAATCAAACTCCGCCTGAGGGGTATTCATCGTTATTTGCGCAGGTGCAGCTTACTGATGCGGATGTAAAGTATATTCAGAGTGTGCTGGACAGCTTTAAATCTAATATGGCGCTGATTGACGCGAAAATATCAGAGAAGCTGGTTGATTGGACGCTTGAACGTCTGCCGCGCACAGATGTGGCTATTTTGCGTCTTGCAGTCTGCGAAATGCTGTTTATTGACGATGTCCCTCCTAAAGCCTCTATTGATCAGGCTGTGGAACTGGCTAAAAAGTACTGTAATGATAAATCTCCATCCTATATTAACGGAATTTTGAACGCCTGCTATAAAGAGTTATGATTTTTTTAGGTATTGATACCAGCTGCTATACCACTTCAATAGCGGCTGTAGATGAAAATGGAAATGTGCTTTCGGATCAGCGCAAGCTTTTAAGCGTGCCCGATGGTCAGCGCGGCCTCAGGCAGAGCGAGGGTTTTTACCAGCATGTAAACGCTTTACCCTCCCTTTATCAAAAGCTGCTCAGCGAAATTACAGAAAGCCCGCAGTGTATTTGCGTCAGCGCTACTCCGCGGGCTTGTCAGGGCTCCTATATGCCTGTATTTTATGCGGGAGTGCGTATGGCTGAGATGGTTGCGCAGGCTCTGGATGTAAAACTATATATGTCTGACCATCAAAGGGGACATGTGATGGCTGCCTTAAGCGGCTGTGCGCTTAAGCAGAATAAGTTTTTGGCGGTTCATCTTTCAGGGGGCACAACAGAGGTTTTGAGTGCTGAGATAATAAAAAATCAGCCTGAATGCACGCTTATTTCGGGAACGGGGGATATAAGCGCTGGTCAGCTTTTGGACAGACTGGGCGTTAAAATGGGCTTTTCTTTTCCTGCCGGGCGTTTTATTGACGAACTGGCCATATCCCATGAGGGCAGGCGTATACGCATACCTTCCTATGCTGACTCTGAAAAATGCAGCTTTTCGGGTACTGAAACAGCGGCGCTGAGAGCGCTTAATAACGGGATGGATAAGACGACGGTAGCCGAAGGAATTATGTATGCCGTTTGCGAAGCGCTGTCCACCCTTATTTATAACGCTTCTTTAAAAACCGGCGTTTTTGATGTGCTTATTACCGGAGGTGTGGCTTCAAGCAAATATTTAAGGGCTAACCTTCAAAGCATCTTAGGAGAAAAGTATGCGGGAATAAAAGTATATTTTACTCAGCCGCGGCTAAGCTCGGATAACGCTGTGGGCACTGCGCTGCTGGCCAGGGCCAGATATATGTATCTTACAAAAGGCGAATAAAATGTATCACAGAAGCATAAGCGTCAGCGAATTGAATAATTATACCAACAGCCTTTTAAAAGAGGACCCGGTTTTAAGCGGTATTCGCGTAACAGGTGAAATAGCAGGCTATAAAAAACACAGTTCGGGTCATATATACTTTACGCTTAAGGATGAAAAAGCTGCTGTAAACTGTTCTTATTTCAAACAGTATAATTATGCCTTGGATTTTGAGCTGCGGGACGGGATGCTTGCGGAGGTTGTGGCTGACGCGGGTATTTATGAAAGGGACGGGAAATTCCAGCTTTACGTCTATGGGGTAAAAAAAGCGGGACTGGGCGATATCTTGCTTAAGCTGGAGGAGCTTAAGAACAAACTGGAAGCCGAAGGGCTTTTCGACCAGGCGCTTAAGCGGCCTCTGCCTTATTTTACAAAACGGCTGGGGGTTGTTACATCTCCTACAGGGGCGGTTATACAGGATATTATAAATGTGTCCCGCCGGCGCTTTGACAATATCAGCATTTTGCTTGCGCCTGTGCTGGTTCAGGGGGAGGGTGCTCCTGAGAGCATTGTGCGCGGGCTGAAATGCATAGGCGGGCAGAATGTGGATGTTGTCATAATAGGCCGGGGAGGCGGTTCTGTTGAGGATTTATGGGCATTTAACGATGAACAGGTAGTGCGGGCGATAAGGGATTGCCCTGTGCCGGTTATTTCTGCGGTAGGGCATGAAACGGATTATACTCTGGCCGATCTGGCGGCCGATATGAGAGCGCCTACGCCCAGCGCGGCAGCAGAGCTGGCCGTAAGGGAAAGGGCTGCTTTAGAAGAGGAATTAAATCAACTTGGGCGGCGTGCGCTGGGAGCGGCCGGGCAAAAGATCAATGAGGCTGCGCAGGCTGTGTATACAATAAAGCGGCATATGAAGCTGCTGGATCCTCAAAAAATAGTGTCATCCAAGCATAATGAACTTGTTTCTTATAATGAGCGGTTATTTAAGAGCATGGATGTTATTCTTTCCCGTTCCAGGCTGCGCCTGGACGGCATGAGGGGAAGAGCGGAGGCAGTTAATCCGCTTAATGTGCTCTCAAGGGGCTATGCGCTGGTGTTTGAGGGCGGGCGGCTTATTAAAGCGCCTGATCAGGTGGAAAACGGCGATATGCTTGATATAAGGCTGGCAGACGGTGTGCTTAGGGCAACGGTTGTTAAACAGGAGAAGAAAGATTAGCACCTGGGCAAGACTGAATACTGAACTGCTGCAATGCCGGCAGGGTTGTTATTGATCAGCAGTAATAATATTTAACGGTTCTGAAGAAAGGCAAAATGATATGGAATTTAATTTTGAAAATTCGATGGAAGAGCTGGAAAAGCTGATATCTAATCTTGAACAGGGAGATATGTCTCTTGAAGAGTCCATCCGGACTTCTGAAAAGGCAGCCGCACTTATTAGGAAATGTGAAAATTATCTAAGTGAATGCCGGGGGAAGCTGGAGATCCTGAAAAAACAGGATGGCGTGTTTGAGACGGTTCCTTTTGACCCGGAGGAGGAAGAAGAGCATGAATTGCTTTAAGGATGAGTTGTTGCGCTATAGTAAATTGATTGATGGCGCGCTGGATAAGTATTTGACTCTGGATTCAAAAGTTCCAAAAGAGTTAATTGAGGCTATGAGCTACAGCGTCAAAGCAGGAGGCAAGCGGCTGCGGCCTGCTCTTGCGCTCAATGCGTGCGGGCTTATGGGAGGGAATCAGGAGCAGGCCCTGCCTTATGCCTGTGCCATAGAAATGATACATACATATTCTTTGATACATGATGATTTGCCTGCCTTAGATAATGACAGCCTGAGGCGAGGGCGGCCTACCAGTCATGTAATGTTCGGCGAGGCTAAGGCAATTTTAGCTGGAGATGCGCTGCTTAGCTATGCTTTTGAAATTATGCTTAATTCGGCTGAAGATGAAAATGGAATAAGGGCGTGCCGCTATGTGGCCCGTGCAGCGGGCATAAAAGGTATGGTTGGCGGCCAATGGGAGGATGTTTCCAATGAAGGCAAGAAAATATCTGAACATATGCTCAAATATATACATGAACATAAAACTGCCGACATGATAACAGGGGCGCTTCTGGCCGGGGGCGCCGCTGCTGGAGCGGGGGAAGAGGCTCTGGCGGGATTAAGGACATACGGTCTTAATATCGGGCTTGCTTTCCAAATAACTGATGATATACTGGACGTTACCGGAAACCAGGAGGAGATGGGAAAGAGCCTCGGCAAAGACGCTGAGGAACAAAAGGCTACATATGTTGCATTTTACGGTATAGAAGAGGCTCGCAGGGCTGCGGAGCGGCATATAGCATGTGCAAAAGAGGCTGTAGGCGTTTATGGTGAAAAGGCTGAGTTTCTTTTACAGCTTGCGGATTTCATTTTGGCGCGCAGAAACTGAATTTTTATTGGAGCGGCTTATTGCGGACAGCAGATATGGGCCGGTTTATAAAAAGTTGCAGGGTCTGTATTTGTACGCGGTGTTTTGCATAGAAGATATATTGAAGAATTTTAGAAGGCCGCAGTCTGTAGGACTGCGGCCTGCGCGTGCAGAAAAGTCTATATGCTTTTAATCGGGAATGCCGTTAGTTTGGAAATAAAAAATTCTCAGACTGCACTCTATTTCCCGCAATATTTAAAAACCGCTTATAAGGAGTTTTCTCGCAGAACCTGCCGGCGGAAAAACAAAATGCGGCGAAACGCCGCAAAAAAAGCAAATTGAAGTTTTATCACAGTCTGAGGCCGCAGCCTGGAGGACTGTGGCCTTTGAGCATATGGATATAAATGGTTTGCTTTAAGATATGTATAAGCTGCATATGTGATATTTGACCTAGGAATGCAGATTATTTAAAAGGCATTATTTTCTGCGCAATTATGGCGCTGCAACGCAGCGCGCGGGGCGCGGGCGGGATTTTTATAATGGCCGGAAGGACGCGAGAAAATGCTGGGATTAATATAATAAATATCGTTCGCGTCCGGACGGCCGGGCGCTGATTATAACGAGGGAAGATCAGCTGCAATATGGGAAAGGTTTTAAGAGTGTCCGGGTGGCAAAATTCTTTGCGCCCACCTTGAGGGCGGGGCGCCCCGCTGTAATTGCCATAGCGGCAGAGCCGGCGGCAAAGTTGCTTTTTCTTTAAGGTTCTAAAGCAACGCTGTCCTTATCATAATATCCAGCCATAGCTTGATTGAGCCAATTTGAAGGATCCTGCGTGATATCGTTAAAAAACAGTACCGCTGGTTTGCGGGTGAAGGGTTTTAGGACGGCGTTTTTAATATCAGGGTTGTTGAGTATTTGCAGCCTTTCCTCCTGTTCTGCTTTATAGACGGCGGCTTCGCCGCTTATTAAAGAACGTGCGGCCGAATACGAGGCTAACGATTTGAATCCTTTTTGTCCGAAAACGGTAAGCCCGAAAAGCAGTATAAATATTATCAGTATTCCCGCGGTACATTTTTTGGATACTGCTGTTATTGAAGATATTATTATATCGTTTTTTTCTTCAAAGGCTGGCTTCTCTTCAAGAGCCTGAACGCCTGTCATGCTGGCGGCAGCATCGGCGTCAGTATCTGGTGCGCCAGTGTTTTTTAAGACGCTTTTTTCTGTTGCTGCTGGATTATTCAAAGACTCCTCTGCTGAATCTTCCGCTTTATTGGTTGCGTGGCTGAGTTTCTTATGTATCCAGCCGGAAACATAGAATATAGAGAAGGCCATAAACAGTATGTAAAAATAAAATATTATATTTGTTATTCTGCCGGCACTTGGGGCCTGTGTAGTATACAGCGTCGGCGTGAAATGTGCGGCAAATATGCAGAAGGCCAGTCCTATCCATAACAGCGGCATTTTAAAGCTACAGCTGGTTTTGGAAGCCGCTATATATAAGAAAGGGGAAAGAAACAAAAATAATATAAGTATTGGGGAGGTAGTCCATGCGCCGAAATTATTGAAAGCGCTTACAAAAGACGCAAGTATAGCGCTTACAGGCGACATGGTTTCGCCAAGCGCGTCCTGCCTGACAGCGTTGCCCGGCGCCAAAGCGCTGATTGCAAAGGCTGTTCCGCATAACACCAGGCATATGAGGGATATCCAGCGCAGACTTTTCTTTTTCCAAAAAGAATAAACTGTAATGAGCAAAGTTACTATCATGGTAATCAATGCGCTAACATAATTTCCTCCCCCTATTATAAAAAAGAGCAGAGGGGAGATAACCCAGCATAAAATACGGGACCATTTTTTGACGGCAAAATTTCCAAGGAAAAGCAGGCTGACGGCGATTAGATCAAGGGCATAAAAGAAGGTATAGTATATTGAACCGTTATACCAATAAAAAGCCTGAACTGGAGAGGGTACAAACTGTATACAGGCAGCCGTGAGAATAAGTCCTATAATTAAATAAAAATGTCTTTCAAGTTTCAGCCATTTACGCAGAACAGTATAAAAAAACAGCATGGAGGCAAAAATAAACGAGGCTAAAATTAAAATTGTAGTTATGCAATAGTAATTCTCTCCCCATATGCCAGGTTGCAAAGTCATAAGGAACATTGCGGAAAAGGAGCCTTGCCAAGTATTGTACATTTGTTCAATTTTATCAATGCTTGCTTGGAGGGTCTGGCTTATTGAATGTGTTTGCTCCCAAGTATGTGCCGGGAGTTGGCTAAAGGAAAAATCATCAGCACTTGGATGATTGAAAAAAGCAATTACAACCAGCGGTATTAACGAAATAATGAAAGCCGCCAATACTATATAGCTGAAAATTTTTAATTTGCGCCCTGCGAATATATTCATAATATGCCCCCTGAAGCAAGTAGTTTTATTAAAAATAATTCTTTAACTTAAGCATAACTATACTTTAAAAAAATATTGATGTCAAGAAAAATAAGAAGTATTTAACAAGAGACATGTAAGGGCAAAGCATACTTGCCGATTGACTGATGCCTTTTTCAGGTGTTATAATTAAACAGTATAAAGGAAATTATTCGTTTATAAATCTATTTATAAAGGATGCCTGTATATGAGCAAGTTTAAAAAGATAGTAAATGTTATAAGCTGGATTGTAATAATAATCCTCATAGTTTTGATAGTTTTTGTATTAGCGGCTAAGGCTAATGATCAGGTGCCCAAGATTTTCGGTTATGGCATGCTGAAGCTTATATCGGGAAGCATGGAGCCTACTTATATGACTGATGAATATATACTTATTGAAACAGTGGACGAGGACGAACTGGAGATAGGGGATGTTATTGCTTTTTATTCAACAGATCCTCATATTTATGGCAGGATCAATACTCATAGGATAATAGATATAGATGAAGAAACGGGAGAGATGACAACCAAAGGCGATGCTAATATGTTTCGGGACAGTACGACCGTCACTTATGACCGGGTCGTGGGGCGGGTTGTGACAGGCTTACCGGTTATGACATTTTTAGGCAAATGGCTCAGCAAGACGTGGGTTATTGTGACTATATTATGCCTTGCAGTAGGCTGGTTTGTAGGGCAAAGCGTATATAGTTATTATAAAAATAAAAAGAAGAAGGATGAGATTCCTCCCGATATGACTGAAGAACCTCATAATTAACAGAAAATTGCCCTAGACGTAATATAATTGTAATTAAATGATATTTATTTTTTGGCGGAAATAATGTATAATATATATAGATCGTTTGAAAGGTGTGATAATACTAATGCCTTTAAATAAGGGTGCCAAGAAAAAGCCGGGCGAGGGCAGGACGGCGGGGTCGCCGGCAGCTTCAAAGAGTAAAAGCCGGAAGAAAAAAAGCAGCCTGCTTATTTATAATGTTGTAACGGTAGTTTTGGTTGTGGGAATTTGCTTCTGCGGCTATACGGTAGCTATAAAAAAGATAGATGACAGTACTGCCGCCGGAGTATATAATGCAGTAAACGATGGGCGGACGCTTGTGGCGGCTGATCCTGACGCAACGCTGGCGCCAGATCAGACTGTTCAGGAATGGAATGATTTCCCGACTGATTATATTCCGCCGCTGGAGGCTGTTGAAGATGAGAAGCCCAGCACTATCATTCCTCCCACAGAAAGCGACGAGGAATACGGATATGTAAATCAGATAGAAACCATTTGGCAGCTGCACGAAGAGGTCAATCCGGATGTTGTTGCATTCATATATGTGCCCGGCCTGAAAATAAGCTATCCCGTTTGCCAGACAAGCGAGGGCAGTTATTACGAGACTCATGATTATGAGGGCAATCCGAGGAAGGCCGGAGCTATATTTATGAGCGATAAGAGCTCTATAAATCCCATTGGACGCAATATTGTTATACATGGGCATAACATGAAGGATGAAACAATGTTCGGGAATCTAAAAAATTATGTAGGCAATAATCCCGACTTTATAAAGCTCAATAACCGTATATATCTTGATACGCTGTATGGTTCATACCGCTATGAAATATTCGCTGCGTATATAGTGGATAAAGACGCTGAGGAATACAGGACTGTGGGCTTCGTTTCGGATGATTCCTTCCTTAACTGGTGCAATACAATTCAGTCCTTGGGCAAGTACACTAATTCTACGACGTTTACTGCTAAGGACAGGATATTGACTCTTTCTACCTGTCATGATTCAGATACGGATAACCGTACAATAATTCATGCCAAGCTGGTATGGCCGGATCCCAATCAGACAGTTACTGAGACTCCGTCGGCTTCAGCAACACAAACGCCGTCAGCTACCGCTCCGAGCACTACAGCTCCTACCCAGAGTGCCTTGCCCGAAAAGGTGAGGGTGTCGCTGAGCAATGAGAACGGCCGCTTAAATATAAGAAGAGAGCCTTCTACTGAGGCCGATATAGTGCTGGCCGTATATAACGGAACTGTGCTTACAGTTATTGGTGAAGAGGGCGATTGGTATAAAGTATTGTATTCGGAGAATGATACGTTTGAGGACGGCGGAGGATATGTGCATAAGGATTATGTAGTTCCGGAAACCGGTTAAAACGGCGGTTAATTGAGTTATAAAATAATATTTAGTGATATTTTTGCCGGCTCTGTTCCCGCCGCCTCTATGAGGCGGCGGGAACAGAGC
>URYI01000086.1 GCA_900552055.1 uncultured Eubacteriales bacterium
TTATCTTTAACGGCGGAGCTATGGCTGTTTTTTAAATAAAACTGCATGCTTTAAACAAAATCAATACAATTTGGGCTAAAGCTTTTTTGACAGGAATGGCACATCTTATATGCTGTTCGGCCTTGGAATGAGTATAACGCGTCTGCGTGCTGTCCGTCACAGGGACTTTCTTAATCAGAGCCTTTTATATGGGAACAGAGCATTTTTGATTAAGCCCAATGATGATGTGCAGGCATATATGGGCTGTTTAAGGGTGGCGGCTTTAAACATAATAATTGCTTTCATGGGGAATATTGGTTCTGAATGTATTATTCCGGGCTCAGTCCATATACAGCCTGTCCAGACGGGAGCCAAGGCGGCTTGCCAGTTCGTTGACCGATATTCCTGCTCTTTTGGCCATTTCAGAAGGGGAAATATATTCTGTTCCATCCTGCCCTATGAAAGTCACAATGTCGCCGCGGCAAATGCCGGGTACGTCGGTGACGTCAAGCATTAGCTGGTCCATGCAGGTGCGTCCGGCAATGCTTACTCTCTTGCCGCGGATAAGCGCCTGGCCGGCCCCGCAGGATAAGCTTGCGGGGAGCCCGTCGGCATATCCGGCCGGAATTACCGCTATGACCGTATCCCTCTGCGCGATAAAATCCCGTCCGTAACCCACACTTTCACCAGCTTTAATTCGCTTAATCAGAGCGACGCGGGCCTTTAAGGAGATAACCGGCTCAAGCTTAAGCTTTCGGACGGTGTCCGGATAGTCCAGCAGGCCGAAAAGAAGGGCGGCCGACCTTACAAGCGAGTAATTCAGCTCAGGATAGTTGAGAAAACCGTAGCTGCTTTGAAGGTGGGTTCTGGGCAGGTTTATACCGCTTTTTTGAAGGTAGGCCAGCATTTCGTCAAAGCGTTTTATCTGAAGCAGGGTAAATTCCCGGTCGGCTTCCGTATTGCTGAAGGAGACGCAGAGATGGCTGTAAATGCCCGTAACCGTCAAATTGCGCAGCTTAAAGAGCGCTAAAAGCTCCTCTTTGTCCTGCGGCTGAATCCCCAGCCGTTTCATTCCCGTATCTACTGCGGCATGCACCTTCAATTTGTACCCCATATTGTTAAGAGAAAGTGCGTATTGGTAATCCAGAGCCGTTTGGGTCAGATTATAGCGGTACAGTTCAGATGCCCGCGCTGTATCGGTATAGCCCAGAATAAGTATTTCACCTGTTATTCCTTTTTTGCGCAGGGATATCCCTTCGTCTAAAGTGGAAACGGCAAAGGAATCTATGCCCATGTCGTTTAAAAATCGGGCTATTGCGCATGCGCCCAGGCCGTAAGCGTCTGCCTTTACCACGGCCATAAGCTTGCAGCCGGGAGGAAGCGCATCCAGGAGCGCCTGTGTATTATTTTTAAGCCGGCTTAAACTGATTTCTATCCATGCTCTGCCGGTGCGGGAATTATTTGCGAGCGGTGTTTGCCCGTAAAAAATCAGCGGGGAAGATTTTGCAGCTTGGTCAGCAGGCAGCTTTTTAGTCCGCGCTGTATACCAGCGCTTTATAACAGCTAGTATATAAGCTGCTGCCGCTGAAGCAAAAGCGACGGCCGTAAAATATATAAGACTGTTGCTAAGGAGCAGCTCTTGGCAGTTAAAAAGCTTGGCTGCTCCGCGCAGAGCTATTATAACCATAGGATGCAGGATATATATATATACCGACATATCTCTGAGCAGCTTAAATCTTTTTCCGCGCACGCTCATCAATAAAAGAAAGAGGAACAAAACGCAGGGCACAAGCATTATATACATGCTGTCATGCCTCTGATATTGCGCTCTGTGCAGCATAAGGCCCTCAAACAGCATAAGGGCGAAAGCGCCGCATGCAATTAAAGCGTTTTTAAGGCGGGAGATTCGGATATTTTGTGCAAGAGCGCCGGCAACAAAAAATATAGGCGCAAAAAACAGGCCGTTTCGGGTATAATCAAATATTTTAAACATATGCCCATATATGCATTCTAGCGCCGGTACCTGCGCGGTAAGCCCGTAATAGCTGTCTCCGAACAAGCCTATGACATATAGTGCCAGGGTGATAGCGGCGGCCTTTTGGCTGCCCAGTTTATCTATAAGCAGCCAGGCAATGATGCTGCCCAGCAGAGCCGCGGGAAGATACCAGAGATGATAAAAGGTGCCGTCAAAAATTAAATCCTTTATAATATTGGGCAACAGCATGTCGGTACTGAAATAACCGCTGTAAATATTTACGGGCAGATAAAGAATAATGGAAACGGCATATAAAATTGCCGTGCTCTTTAAGAATGTTTTAAGCTTTTCCTTGTCCGTTCCGTCTTTAAAGAGGAAAAAGCCGGAGGTCATAAAAAAGAAAGGGACGGCAATGCGCGCAATAATGCGGGTGAGTATATAATCTGCCGCTGAGCTTATATCGGAAAGCGGGGAAGTGTGTATGGCTATTACCAGTATCGCCGCTATCAGCCTGAAAGCGTCCAGAACAGGATATCCGCCCGTCTGGGTCATATGCTTGGTTCTGCGTCCTTCTTTTTCGTTAAGAGAGCATGGGGCAGGCTTGTTTTTTTCAATTTGGGGCGGGCTGGAAAAAGCGCGCCCAATTAAAAGTGCGTCGGCAAGTTTCGTAAAATTCTACCTCCAGAGCGTAATAATAAAACCGTCAATGTTATTGCCTGATATTCTGTAGGGGATATTTTCCGGAAGGCGCAGGGTTTGACTGCTGCCTTTTTGGGGAAGGAAAAATATTTCAGTCTCTTTTAAATCCGTACCCTTGAAACGCAGCGGGTTGTCCTGCGTATACTTTTTTATTTCCTCAATATATTCTTCCAGAGCCATATGCCAGCATTCGGTCAGCTCTGCATGCGGACAGCCTAAATATCTGAAGTGCCAGGGCTCATCGGCTATTCCCGTTATATTTTCTTTGCCCCTTTTATATCTTTGTATAAAGCCGCGGCTGGGCGCCTGTGCTTTAAAGCGGGCGCATATGCCTTCATCGGGAAAATCAGGGCGTATAAAGTCTATGTTCCCTTTTTGCAGGCCCAAATCCACAGCCAGCCCGGTCTGGTGTTCGCTGTGGTTGGGCAGGGCCACATATTTGCGGGTGAAATCGGGTCCGTTATCTTTAAGGGAATCCGAATAAATTGCGCGCTGTTCATTTTGCGTGCGGTAGCCGCTTACAGCTGTTATTTCCTCTTGGCCTCCGATGTCGTGAATTAGGCGGCTGAGGGAAGAGGAAGCCTCTTTTTCAAGCAGTATTTCGGAATTTTCGCCGTTAAACAGGGTAAGCTCGCAGTCGGAGGCATATTCCGTATATATTGGATTTATATTATTGACCAGTATTAAGCTGCCGCTGTGTACCATGTGCGGCCTCAAAATTATCTCATTCATCTTTCAGACTCAGCTCTATAAGGAATTGTATTACCTCTTTAAGCTCCATTCCGGCTCCTTTCATCATATTGGGGAATCTGCTGTGGGCGGTCAGGCCGGGTATAGTGTTTATTTCGTTAAATACTATTTTGTTTTCGGGAGTGAGGAACATATCCACCCGCGCAAAGCCTGAGCAGCCCAAAAGTCTGTAAAGAGCCAGGGCGGTTTGCCGGATGCGTTTTTCCAGCTCTTCGTCAATGGGCGCCGGCATGTGTATTTTAGATTTTTGGGGATTGTATTTTTCGGCATAATCAAACAGCCCTGGAGTTTCTATCTGGTCCACCCTGCCTGCAATCAATTCATTTTTGCCTAATACAGCGCAGCCCACCTCGCAGCCGGGTATTTCCTCTTCTATTGTTATTTCATTATCAAATTCAAAAGCTTTGCTTACAGCCCCGCTTAACTGGCCGGGGTCAGAAATTTTGCTTATGCCAAAGGAAGAGCCTGCCTTAACAGGCTTAACATACAGGGGATATTTAAGGCTTTCCGCTTTAACGGCAATTCTCTCCTGAGGAATTTCTATTGAGGCTGTAATAAATTTGGGCACGTCAATTCCCGCGTCCCGCGCCAGGGCGTGAGCGCGCGCCTTATCCATGCAAAGGGCGGAAGAAAGGGTATTGCAGCCTATAAGAGGTATGCCGGCCTGTTCAAAAAGTCCCTGGACGGTGCCGTCCTCGCCGTTTTTCCCGTGCATGACGGGGAAGGCGGCGTCTATAACGGTAAAGCGCGGGCCGCCTTCATACAGTTCTATAATGCGGGGGTATGTTCCCCCCATTATAGCCACGGGGACATTGCTTACGGCGTCAGCGGGCCATGAACCGTCAGGTATATTGCTGTAATTGCCGCTGTAACGGAACCAATCTCCTTCCAGGGTTACGCCTATGGGTATGACGTTATATTTGTCGTGGTCTATATTTGTTATAACTGAGTATGCAGATTGGAGAGAGACGAAATATTCGGGGGAACGCCCGCCGAATATAACTGCTATGTTTTTTTTCATGCCGGATTTTCCTTTCTTATTAGTTCTTGAGGTATATTTTCTGCCGGATAACAGATTTGACATTCCTCCGAATACAAGAGCTCTTCTTGATTCTCCCCGGTGTTTTTATCTGTTTTTATCCGGCTGACCTGCAAAGTTCTGAACAGCTTTCCTTCCCTATAAAAGTATTCCAGCTCTGAATTAAACAGTTTATACTCATATTGGGAGGGTTTATCCGAAAGCAGTCTGCCGCGGATATATTCCTGATCCAGTTCAAAATCAAGCTGAAACGCGGCGTCGGTAGGGTTATAAGCTTTAAGGTCCAGCCAGCCCTCGCTTACCGCTGCGTCTAATCCCACAGTTTCTTCCATCTGCGCGGGCGGAAGGGTTTCTCTGGCATGTGCGTGGCGTTCGGTAATAGTCAGAGGGGAATTAAGAAAAAGCTGGAACAGCAGGCCGCTTAATTGGCAGAGTCCGCCGCCGTATGAGGTTTTCAGCTTGCCGTTTTCCAGCACCAGCCCTTCTTTAAAATGTTCGCGCCTGTCCGCTTTTTTTACCAGCTGGTAAAAGGAAAAGGTTTGGCCGGGATAAATTACCACATGCTGCATGGTTCTAACGGCCAGGGCGAGGTTATGGGCCTTATTGAACTGGTATTCTATAGGAAAGCCGCTGTTTTTGTTTATCAGTACGGAGGATATGGAACATATATCGTAGGGCAGGGGCTTTTCCAGAATGCGCTTTGAATATTTGTTGCGGTCAAACCGCATTTTGGTATAGAAAAATAATCTGCGCTGCCACCGGCGCAGCGGAAGCAAGAATGGAAATATCTGCGTAAGACGTTTAGCCGCCATAAATTATTGCTCCTTTAAAATAATTAAAGCTTTTACTGCTTTGTTAAGTATATTATACCAAAGCAGGACTAACCTTATATGCGGTGCGGCTGAAGACCGTCATATTATTTTATAAAGAAATTCTTACGATTTTCTGAAACTGAGCTTTATATTTGTTTTTCTGCAAATTATTACTGAGGCAGTTATGAGGGCTTTCCGCGCATGATAAAGCTTTAAGCTTGTCAGCGTCAGTGCGCAAGGGACGGGACGGTAAAAAGCGGCCTGATTTGTGTTCATGCTGCGTTACCACACTTCGTACAGCGTCGGGTACGTCTTTAAGGGGCGTAAAATCAGCACATTTTTTGTGCTGCGGCTTTACTTCTTGTGGATTTGATGTTTTCAAGGCAGAGAAATAAGTGGTTCCGGATAGAACGCCGGTTGAGGAGAACATAGAAAACAGAGGGCTTTTTGCTTAAAGCGTATTAGCCCGTGCGCGCTGGTACCGCATATAAACAGTTTTTAAATGAAAGCTGAATTAGATGGAAGGTGCATATAAAACCGCAGGCAGCAATCTATCATCTCAGATAAGCAATTATTTCTATAAAACAATACCCTAAATTGACAAGGGCATATACGGTCAGGACGCCTGCCGTGTTGCTTTTCCCTCCGTGTACGTCCGGTACACGTCGTTCAAGCGCCTTGCAGGGCACCCAAACGGCCGCTGCCAGACTCTTCGGCCTCCAGCAGGTTTGATTTGGGCATTTTCAAGGAAGCGGAATGAGGCGTACTGAACGTGCACCAATTGACGACGACGCAGAAAATGCCGGAATCAGGCCGCTGGAGGCGTGCATCCCCTTGTCAATTTAGGGTAAGAATTTACAGTATAAATTCCTGCTTGCTGCTGTTGCTGCTACGCTGCTGCGGTACAAGACAAAACCACTAGAAGAACTGAATAATTCTTATTTTATGAAGTTTCAAACCTCCGGTTTTAATGGAAACTGCAATAAATTACAGTGAAGAATTTGTAAAATGCGAAGTTAAGTTTGTCGCAAGGTAATTTGCGCGACAAACTTCACTGTCGCAGGGAAACTTAACTTGCCCGTCAGGGCAAGCGCCGTTTGGGTTCAGAGAGGTGCATTATATAAAATACTGCCTTATGCGGCTGTGCTGATACGCTGCCTGCGGTTTTATAAAATGGGCTAAATATTGGCATTTTAAATATGTTAAGCTTGAGAATAAGAATATATAAATCAGTCTGTTGCAGTATATTAGCTAACCGCTGCTGCGCGGTTTTAAAGAAGGACTAAATGGGCAGCGTTACCTCAAAGCGGATTACGCCGTCGCTGCACGAGGCGGTTATACTGCCTTTATGAAGCTCTACTATTTCTTTGGCTATAGCCAGGCCCAGGCCGGCGCCTCCCGTTTTGGAGGCGCGGGAAGCATCCAGCCGGTAAAACTGCTCGAATATCCGGTTCAGCTTTTCTTTAGGAATATCTATTCCTTTATTTTCAAAGACTATTTTAATTCTGTTATTTGGGCTTTGCGTTTGGGATGCGGTTATAGTTATATTTTCATTCTCATAGCTGTAATTAACCGCGTTGCGCAAAAGGTTGTCAAATACGCGCTGGAGTTTGTCGGGGTCGCATTTTATCATGATATCAGGCTGCGCGTTTAGGACACATTTTAAGTTCTTTTGTGAGAGCATTGGCTGAAATTCGTATGTGAGCTGTTCCAGCATCATGGTAAGATTAACCAGGCTGTATTCCAACGAAATGCCCGAAAGATTAAAGCGGGTTATCTCAAAGAATTCGTTTATCAAATCCTCCAGGCGTTCTGCCTTATCAAGTGAAATAGAAAGGTATTTTTCGCGCAGCTCAGGAGAGATTTCCTGTTCATCCCTTAGGAGGGTAAGATACCCTATAACTGAGGTAAGGGGAGTTTTAAGGTCATGAGCCAGATACATTACCAGATCGTTTTTCCTTTTTTCGGCCTCTTGAGCCGCCCGCTGGCTTTCGCGCACATTCAATTTTATCTGGTTAAGCTGCATTTCAGCGTCTTTGAGGTCGGCGGGGAGGACTATTAAATCTGTTTTAGAGCTGTATACATTTTCAGTTGCCGCCAGCACATCATCCAGATAGCCAATAGTTTTACGCCAGTAATATATAAAGATAAAAATAAAGCCGCCTAAACCCAGCAGAAATAGAATGGTTACTCCATTCATGCGTATAAAGTTGAGGATAGGGTATAACGGCTCGTTGCCTGTCCAGGTAAAGAACGAGCAGATGACCATGCCGCCGAAAAACAGGACTAGCAGCAATATTAGATACAGTATTACTGCCGCTATAAAACGCATAAGTATTTTAAAGGACAAACGGACTTTAAAACTGTTGGGCTTATTCAATTTTATAGCCTACCCCCCAAACTGTTTTTATAAATTTAGGATTGCGGGCCGGCTCTCCCAGTTTTTCGCGCAGCCGCCCAATATGTGCCATGACGGTATTATTGTTGTTAAGATATTTTTCTCCCCATACTGCTTCAAACAGTTCTTCAGCCGGCACTACTTTTCCCCTGCGTTCGCACAGATACCAAAGGATATCAAATTCCAGGGGGGTCAGCGGTATTTCAGAATTAAACAGGGTACAGGTATGCGTATCCTTATTTATAACCAGTCCGTTAATATCGTATTCCTCGGTTTGTATGGCCGAATCGCTTTCAGTATGGTTGTACTTGGTATAACGCCTGAGCTGCGTTTTAACGCGGGCGATGAGTTCCAGCGGATTAAAGGGTTTGGTTATATAATCGTCTGCCCCTAATGTAAGGCCGGTGATTTTGTCCATATCTTCAACTTTGGCTGTCAGCATTATAATAGGGAAAAAATGCTGCTCACGAATTTTTCTAAGCAGGCTGAAGCCGTCTATATCAGGCAGCATGATGTCCAGAATGGCCATATCCAACTGTTCTGATTGAATGTATTCCAAGGCTTTTTGGCCGTCATAGCATTTAAAAACGCGGTAGCCTTCATTCTGGAGGTACACTTCTACCAGGTCTGCAATTTCTTTTTCATCATCTACTATCAGTATATTTTGAGCCATATTTTCTGCCGTCCCATTTGATATTTGCACAAGCATTTTTGGTAAGTATAAGTATAACATATTGGACAGCAATATGCAATTAGATGCATGAAACGAAAGCTTTGCGCCGTGTATGTGTTACAATGATGAGTGACAGAAGAAAAAAAGAGTAGCGAATAGAAGA
>URYI01000087.1 GCA_900552055.1 uncultured Eubacteriales bacterium
CTGATTTGTCCAGTCCCTGCAGGCAAGCATCGCGATGGAATATTCCAGCGGTGTCAGAAGATCCGTCACTGCTTTTTGCATCTGTGGGTTATGGATTTTCATCCAGCCGCGGCTGAAAGCGATTACCCCGTCCACCAGTTTCTTATAGACCTCCGGCTCACTTTTTCTTATGCTGGCTTCCAGTACCCCCTGCAGCAATCCGTGATATTCAATAAACGGTTCCAGGAATTTGTCTTTTCTCGCCATCTCCCACCCTTCAGTTACCGATTGTCTTGCGCCCTCCTGATCTTTCTGATTGATCTGACACATGGCTGCCACACAATACAGATAGATCATCGGGATCGGATAGATTTTTTCTGTCATTGCCATCGCTGTCTGCACCATTCCCTGCGCTCTGGCATATTCTCCCTTCAGATAGGCGACATGCCCCAGCATACTGATCGCGAACAACCGCTGCCCGACCGGAAGATACGAAAGATAACGATCCAGCGGTGGTGTTCCCTCTTCCGGCAGGATATGGATCAGAACACTGGTCACGTAATATGCGAACAGACAGGAGGCGATGGTTTCCGGATCTTCTTCTTTTTCCAGATATTTTCTGAGAGCTTTTCTTGTCCTGAAAAGAGATGACTTAACTTTGGATTCACTGCATCCGCAAAGCTTCGCTATATCTTCCAGGGAATCTGAATGCCAGTACCTTCTGACAAAAAATATACGGTTTTCTTTTTTCAGGCCCTTTAAAAATTCGTTCACAGCTCTGGTTATCTCGCCTTCATCACTGTCGGTCACTGAGGACGAGGGCAGCATCTGCTCCACCTCAGAAAGTATAGTCTCAAAGTACAGGTTCCTTTTCTGCGCCCTGTAATACTCATAACGGTTAAGGGATATCCTCCTTGTGAGCATCCCCAGATATGTTTTAAGGGGGTCGGGCTTTGAAGGCGGTATGGTGTTCCAAGCCTTGAGGTATGTGTCGTTTATGGCTTCCTCACTGTCCTCGCGGTTTGAAAGTATGTTCATGGATATTTTCCTGCAGTAAGATCCGTATTTTTTATCTGTCTCATCTATGGCATTTTCCAAACGTCTGAAAAATAATTCGATTATCTGGTCGTCAGTCATATTTGTCATTCCTTTCTATAAGGGCCCTTCACCTATAAATACAGAAAAAATACGGAGGGGTTTAATATGCCCTCATTTGAATTGGGACTCAAGCCTCTTGAGCCGGTTAAAGATACGCGTATATGCGTTTTTCAGCATACTCATGTCCACGTTTCGGAACTTTTTCCCAAAGTATGCATGCTCACATACGATTTTGAAGAATACCGCTATTCGGAAATGCTGCTCCTTTTAAAAATGATAATAGGCCTGGGGGAAAATCATGTTTGGCTGAATCAGGAGAACATGACGGATTACAGCGCTCAGAATATCCCCGGCGGCCTGGCTGGAAATGGGAGATTTAATAATATTCCTATATCTGTCGAAGCTTATCCCATGATTGACGATAGGGATGTGCTTAAGCGCCAGGGCGGCATTTTGCTGCATATAAAGGCGGGAGCGCCGGTATGGCTGAAATGCTGTACCGGACCGCTTGTCTCTTTAATGGGTTATCCGCCTAAGGGGGAAGAACAAACGCTTGATATGTGTCAGGGCTGCGCGGAGATGGTGGGAGACACACTGTATTTATACAGCAATAAGCATCCCCTGCATATAGGTATAAGAGCAAATGCGCCCTTTGATGTTAAAGAAATGCCTGCGGCTGATGGCGTTAAGGAAGGCTATGGCCTTGCCTGCTTTGCTTCGGGCGAGGTATGGCTAACGGCAGGTTTTTCAGATAAAAAAGAAGAGGCCCTGAAGCTTGCCGCTCAAGAAACCGCCGCCGGTATAGAAAAGGTGCGCGGGTATTATAAGGAAATGCTGGATAACTGGTATATAAAAACGCCCGATGAAAACCTGGACGAAGCCTTTATGCATGCAAGGCTGAATGTGGAATACGCCTGGTTCAGGCCGTTTGGATGGGTGGAAGCGCTGCATCACTGGATAAGCATGTGGCATATGGAGCATACTGCCGCAGAGGAATGGGCGGGCAATTATCAGCGGTCCCGCGAAATATTTATTTCCCAGCTTGAACGCCTGCTTAACGGCGACGAGGTGCCTGAATTGTCCGCGCCGGGCTTTGCCCGCAAGGAATGGGGCGGGGATAACCCATATTTCTTCAGGGGGGTGGAGCATTACCTTAAAATGACGGGCGATATTGAATTTGCGCGCCAGGCGGAACCGTATATGCACAAAATTCTGGCTCAGACCTTTAAAGAATATGACCCGCTCAAAACAGGCGTTATTGGCTTCGGCACCCAATTAGGCAACCAGGAGGATTTTCTGGCTACGCATGGCCCCGGCAGCGGCTCAGGCTGCGAGGGAGCGCATATGCTCAGGGTCATGGCTATGGTGGAAAATCTGCTTGGCAACAGAAAAGCGTCAGAAAAATATGAGCAGTATGCCAGAGCCGTCCAGCAAAAGGTTTATGACCAATTCTGGATGGAGGATGTAGGACGGTTTGCCTGGTATAAGGACGCGCTGGGGCAGATGCGCCTGGAAGCGCCCTATCACAGCATTTGCTATCCAATACTTTATAATATGCTCTCGGACAGGGAAAAAGTCAGCAGCATAGACCATCTGCTGCACCGCTTAAGCGGCCCTTCGGGCGAAATGTATATATCCAATCTTTTCGGCGGTCACTGCTACTATGCGGTCAGCACCTGGGGCATGCAGTGCGGCGGCAATATGCAGTATTTTGCCGCCGCGTCCTATGCGCGCCTGGGCATGAATAATCAGGCTGTGCGTCCGCTTAAATTCATTGCGGATATTGTTTCCTCAAGGCATAGGGGGGCGTTTCCTGAAACAGCTAATGATGCGGATAAAGCCTATTTCAGCCCTGCCGCCTGCATGTATTCGCAGGGCATAATAGAGGGAATTTTCGGGCTGGACAGAAATGTTCCTGCAAATAAAACGACCGTTTCCCCCTGTTTTCCGGATAATTGGGAACATGCGGAAATAAAGCTTCCCGGTGTAAACATAAAATACTGCCGTAAAAAGGATATTCATAATTTTGAAATCAGGCTGGAGGATAGAACCCAAAAACACTTTATCTGGCGCTTGCCTCCGTATTCGGCAATTACAGCGGAAATTAACGGCCGGCCCGCGCAAGTGACAACTCATTCCCGCTGCGGCTGGTTTGAGGCTGAAATATCATTGGGCTCTGAAGAATTTTCCAGCCTCCAGATTCAATATACGCCTGTTTCTTTTGCCTTGGAAAAGCCGGACTGCGCTTCAGTGGGAAGCGAGTATGAGCTTAAAGTAAAAGGAGCGGAGCTGATAGGCCTTAATGACCCCGCCGGAGTGTTTCGGGGCGTGCGCTTGAATAAGAATGCCATGAATGCGCAGATTGGGGAAAATCTGCTGAAAAAATATCAGTCCTACGGCTGGTTCGGCCTTGTCAATTTTGCCCGCCACACCTTTTTTGTCACTCTTAAAGCAGAGGGTGTGCTGTTTGAATATCCCGTGCATTTAACCGTACTGCCCCAATATGTCCTGCATGCCCTCCCCCTTTGCGGAAATAGCCGTACCCTTGACGCCGAAGCATTTAGAGAAGCGCCGGGTCGGCTGAACGGGAATGACGGTTCTCAAAGCACCGCCAATGAAAAAAGCATCCTAACCCTGCAAATTATAGATTATACGGGTCGGGAAAATACTGCTTCAAAAAGGGAAGTGAGCCTGCTCCTGGGCGGAGGGACAGCAAAAACCACGGCGCTCTTTAAAAAGTATGAGCCGGTTAAAATTGATTTTGAGCTTAATAAGTCACAATTAGAAAATCTGACCCCCGGCCGCAATAAGGGCGCTCTGCTGATAGATGGGCGCCGGGAGGAATTTTATATGGAGTACCGCCCGTCCGGGGATATGGCCTTTTTTATTCCTCTGCCTGAAGATAAGCTCAAACCTGCGCTTTACTGGAACGAGATAGGCAAAAATACTTCTCCGGGCTCCACGATATACTGCATAACGCCTGAAAATATCCTCCAGGATGTGTTTGACGGCTGCGAGGTGCTGGAGAATATGCCGGGCGTGCCTTTTAGAATAAATAAAAAGGGATTTTTGCCCGTATCCTCCCGCAATGAGCGGTATGCCTCTATAAATCTTAAGGGAGTGGAAGCCAGAAAGGTGTATGTGCTGCTCAGCGCCTTTATAACTAATCAGCACGCTTTCAGCCAGCCCTTCTATATGGAATTGGAGGCGGAGAGCCGGGGAGAATATTTCCCGCCCGTATACGGAGCTCAGCTGAGCTTCCCCGGCAATCTGGATATAGGGCTTTCGGGGAGGGGCAATTACGGCTTCCCAACTTACGTTGAAGAACAGCCGCGGGATGTTTTGCCTGCGCTTCCGTCAAGAGAGGATGCGGATTATCCTGAGGCTTATCCTCCGGGCTATCCCCAGCATCTGCTTTGGAACCAGTTTAAGGCCTTCCAGGTGGGGGAGACGGTTTTCAGTGTTATTGAATTGGATCTGGAGGAAAAACGGCCTTTAAAGGAACTGCGAATATGGGTGCAGGATTCCAATGCGGCCATGGGTATATATGCCTTGTCTGCGGTATAGCTTTAAAGAGAGAGCTGAGGCGGCGGAAGCCGCCTTTGAGCGTGCCGAAAAAGCCGACATGCTTTTAGTCGGGAATGAGCTCGGAAATCAAAGATTCCCCGACTGCACTCTATTCCTGCCAATACCATCCAGGGCTATTGGAAAGCTGCTTATAAAGCGATTTTTCGCTTATAAGGAGTTTATCCCGCAGCACCTGTGGGGTGACAAAATGCGGCTAACTGTCTCAAAAATATTAAATTTCCGGTTTATCGACGGTCTGTGAGGCGGCGGAAGCCGCCTTTTGCTTTTATGTTTGGAGAGGGGAGCGGCTTTAGTCAGAATAAAAGCATATAGGCGCTCGTATAAAAACCCGCGCTCCGGGCGGCGTTTGGCCGGGCCGCAGGCCCGGCTCAGTCCCCAGCCCTTCGGGCTGGGGACTGCGGCTCCGTAACGGAGCCGCAAACGCCGCCCGGCGCGCGGGTTTTTATACGAGCGCAGACAGGGCAGGCATATACGCCGTTAGTTTGAGCGCTGTATTTTTTATAGGGCATTGTAAAAGGAAAGCATATATTAAGTTAAATGTGCGTAAAAAGCGGAATTTTGGGCCAAATTTTCAATAAAAGCCTGAAATATTATGCTTATGTCAAAGCCAAAACTGCTTATTTATGCTATACTGTTTAAAAAATATTTGGAGACATAAATATGAGGATGTTTGTTGCTCTGCGGGCGGAGGATCCCTTAAAAAGAGCTGCCGTTCAATATATGGAGGAACTGAAGAGGCTGGGGGTTTCAGGAAGCTTTACCAAGCCGGACAACCTGCATATAACTCTTGCGTTTATAGGTGAGAGCGCATATTCTAAACGGGCGGAGCAGGCGATTAGGAATGTCAGGAGTGGGCCGTTTGTGCTTGAAAGCGCGCTTGCAGGCCGGTTCGGAGATATTTTATGGCTGGGCTTTAAAAAGAGCGGCTGCCTTTCGGAATTGGCTGAAGGGGTAAGGGCTGAATTGACCAAAGCGGGCTTTAGCTTGGATAATCGCCCCTTTAAGGCGCATATGACCCTGGCCCGCCGCGTCCGCCTGCCCGAAGGGCGCCTGTTAAAGATGCCCCCGGTTCAAATGCAGGTGAAGGAAATATGCCTTATGAAATCAGAGCGGGGCGAAAAGGGATTGGTATATACGCCTCTTTACAAGAAAAAGCTGGAGTAAGCCGTAATCTCCCCGCGGCAGTTTTGCCCTTCCCGAATTAAGGCCCGCTCATAAAAACAGCGCGGAAATAATTTTGTCTATAATGGGTCGATACAATTAGAGCATAACGCCTTTTGGAGGGAATGCCTGCCGTATCTGCTTTGCCACGCGGGCCTGAAAAATACCTGGATATGTGTTTAACCGCGTGTCATAAAGGCCGGTCTATGGACAATTACGGCTAAAAGCTTTGACTGCGGCTAAGTTTTTTAAGGCGGCAGGACGCGGGAAATGGGTGCGCGCTAAGGAATCAGCCGTTATGCCAAGCAGAAATGTATTTTCTCTTTAGCACCGGCTGAATTTACCTATATTTGACGGAAAAACATAAAGGAGGATAAGACAGTGATTGAACTCAAATCCCTTACCAAGGAATTTGAAGAAAAGGGCAAAAGCCGGGCCTCGGCTCATAACGGCGTTTTCAGGGCAGTAGATGAGCTGTCCCTGACGGTGGAGCCGGGGGAAATCTTCGGGCTTCTGGGCTCCAACGGCGCGGGCAAGACTACCACGCTGAGGATGCTGGCCACTATGCTCAGGCCCACCTCAGGCACGGCGGATGTGGCCGGCTTTGATATAGTTAAGCAGCCTGAACAGGTGCGCCGGAGCATAGGGGTGCTTTTCGGCGGCGATACAGGGCTGTACGACAGGCTGACGGCGCGGGAAAACATCGAGTATTTCGCCCGGCTTTATGATATGGAGGAACAGCAGATAAAAAAGCGGGTGGAGGAGCTGTGCGACATATTTGAAATGGGAGATTATATGGACGCCAGATGCGCTAAATTCTCCCGCGGCATGAAGCAAAAGACGGCTTTTGCCCGCAGCATAGTGCATTCCCCGGCAGCCATGCTCTTTGACGAGCCTACCGCCGGGCTGGATATAAGCGCCGCGCTGGAGGTGCAGAACTTCATTCTTTCGTGTAAAAAAGAGGGCAAGACCATAATACTCTCCAGCCACTATATGAACGAAGTGGAAAAGCTGTGCGACAGAGTGGGGATAATTTCCCATGGCCGGCTTGCGGACAGCGGCACGATAAGCGAATTAACCGCTAAATACGGTCAGAAGGATATGGAAGGGGTATTCCTGCTTTTAACTTCCGAAACACCAAAAGGGGGCGCGGAAAAATGAAGTTTAAGCATATAAAGATAGTCTATAAAAAGGAACTTAAAGATTTGCTGCGGGATAAAAAGACGGTTTTCAGCACGTTTATTCTGCCCTTGGTTTTATTTCCGCTTATAATGTTTCTTATGGGAGGCGGAATGGGTAATTTAATGGGGGATGTCAGCGAAAACCCCTATGAAACTCCTGTAAATATGTATGTGGAGCCTGCCCAGGGCGCGCGTCAGGCCGCTCAGGAGATATTTTCAGGCTCAAAGGTTAATTTTATAGACGCTGAGCAGGACGAGGCAGAAGACATGTTTGCCGACGGGGAGATAGATGTAGTTTTAAGGCTGGAGGAGGATTTTGCTTCAAAAATTGAGGAACAAATTCCTTCTCAGGTTACGGTAGTGTATGACGAGATGTCTACAAACAGCCAGGCTAAGGCTTCGTCGGTTATGCAGATGATAGAGATGTATAACCAGAGGGTGGGCTATGAACGTTTGGAGGCGCTTGACATTTCTCCAAGCATACTCAGCCCTGCTCCGGCAAATATGATTACCTACAGCGATTATTACGGAGTGACCAACAGGGAAGGCTCGGATAATATGTTCCTTCAGATGATGCTGCCTTATATTGCGGCCATACTGCTTGCCACAAGCGGGCTGGGCGTAGCCCTGGACATGATAGCGGGAGAAAAGGAGCGCTGCACCCTTGAGCCCCTGCTTTCCACCGGCGCCGACCGCAACAGCATACTGCTGGGGAAATTTTTAATAGTGCTGACGGTTACCCTGCTGGGAGTAGTCGCGCAGGCGATAGGCATGGTGCTGGGCTTTTCCATATTGGGCGCCAGCGCGGGCATAAGTTTTATGAGCGGAGGAATAAACCTTTCTGCGGGAGTAATCATCCTGGCGCTTTTGTGCCTGGTGCTTATGGGAATGACTTTTTCCTGCATCACAATATCCATTTCTGCGGTCAGCCGGACGTATAAAGAGGCGCAGACTTATTCCAGCTATGTGGTTATGCTGCCCATGATAATCGGCGTTGCCTCAATGTTTATGCAGGCGTCGGATATTTCGGCCGTTACCATGGTGATACCCGTGCTTAATGTCGTTGCTTCTCTTAAGCTGGTGCTGAGCGGCGTTATGAATTACGGATATCTGGCCCTTGCGGTAGGCTCTTCTCTGCTATACATGATATTGGCTCTGACGCTGGTTCGCAGGCTTTTTGCAAAAGAAAAATATATTTTCCGAGGCTAAAGCAATACAATCAGGAGGCTGAGTGTTTGCTGGAATAACAGATTGGAATATATGTATCAGTAAATTTTTGGTGCGGGGGCGGCGCGGCGCCCGGCCGAAAGCGGAACGCTTTCGGCCG
>URYI01000088.1 GCA_900552055.1 uncultured Eubacteriales bacterium
CGGATTCTCCGGCCGGGGAGCAAGCAAAGCTTGCTCAAGAGCCGCCCCCGCGCCCTATCCGGTTAAAATACTTCCCGGCCCCGCTTCAGGGAGCAGAAATAAAAATCTTCACAGGGCTGAGGCGAATTATCCCTTGTACACTAATGCCAGCATTATTTTATGTTAAAGAAAAAGCATTAAACGCATTCAGGCTTATTTTTATACCATTGCTCCTGCGCACGGTAAAGCCGGGCATATTCCCCGTCCGGGCATGCCAGCAGCTCCTCATGCGTGCCTAACTGCACCAAAACACCCTCTTTCATAACGGCTATTCTGTCGGCCAGGCGCACCGAACCCAGGCGATGTGTAACAATTACCGCCGTCTTATCCTTAGCAATCTCTGCAAAACGGTTATAGAGCCGGGTTTCTTCAATAGGGTCAATGGCAGCTGTAGGCTCGTCCAGCACTATAAAGCCATGCTCCCTGAACAGTCCGCGCGCTATGGCCACTCTCTGCCATTGGCCTCCCGAAAGGTCCACGCCGTCAAATTCTCTTGAAAGCATGGTTTCGTATCCCTGGGGAATTTCTTCGTCTAAAAGCCGCAGGCCGGCCTGCTCGCAGGCGGTCCTCACCTTTTCATCCTCCGCCGGCCTGTCCGTCTGGGAAATACCCACGTTCTGCCTGAGGGTCAACTGATAGCGCAGATACTGCTGAAATACGGCAGAGGTATGCTCGCATAGCGAGCGTATATCTGTTTTGGCAGTATCCTGTCCGCCTACCTCAACCTTGCCTGACTCAGGCAGATATATGCCCGTCATAAGGCGCACCAGCGTGGATTTGCCTGAGCCGTTCTCCCCTACCAGCGCCAGGGTTTCGCCAGGACGGACAGTCAAGGTGACATTCTTAACCGCCTGTATTTCGCTCTGGGGATAACTAAAGCTTACGTTTTCCAATACCACTCCGCATTCCTGCGGAATAACCGCCTCCGCCCCTTCGCGCACAGGCATCTCCAGAAAATCTATATAATTGCGGACAGCGCCCGCGTTCTGGGCAAATGAACCTATATGGCCCCTTACAACCTCATCCATAATGTCGTACAGCAGCCCTATGGAGGAAAACACCGCAGCAAAGGCACCCACGCTTATTTCTCCGGCCATTACCGCCTCGAACAGCATCCACAGTACAATAAAATACCCAGCTACCGTCCCAAGATTAGCTCCCAGTTCAAACAACCCGCTCTTTACCGCCGCTTTATAATTTATCTGCTGTATCAGCTTAAGGGTGCGCATAAACAGCCTTTTAAAATAATTAAATCCGCCCAGCAGCCTGGTCTCTTTATAGCAGCCGCGGTCCAGTATGCAGATCTGATAATAGTCCAGCTCACGCCGCACAGGCGCAGCCTTATCCTCCACGTTGGAAAATATCCTGGCGCGCGCTATCTGGGAAAGGGCTACGGGTACGAATGCAAGCACCAGAGCCAGAATCAGAACAGGCTTCAGGCTGAAAAGATACCAGCCCATAAATGCAAAATAGGGCAGATAAAAAGTAAATATATTCAAAAAAATAAGCATCATCCAGAATGCGCTTTCCCGCCCCATATCCGCGCGGTTTATACTGTCCAGCTTCTCGGTATCCTCGTAAAATTCCCCTTTAAGACGGCTCATTTTTACATGCATTTCCTTTTTGAGCCGTCCGCCTACAATACCGCTTAATACGTTTGGCATATAGTTCCCAATGCCGTTAAGCGCCTGACTGATTAAATAACCTGCGCCCATAACCGCAAGAGAGACAAAAACTGTCTCCAAAAGCGCGTCCCCCTCGCTGAAAGCCAGCGCCGTATCAAAAAAATTCTGTTTCAGCGGCACCGTAATAGCAAAAGAAATACCGTGCATAACGCTAATCACCAAATACAGCGCAAGCAGCCAGGGTATATGCTTAAAAAATTTGGGAAACAGAAAAACCATTGTTCTGATAATTTTAAGCTTTTTCTTTTGAGTTTTATCGTCGGCTTTTTTCATTTATAACAGCTCCTTATATCAGGCAAATCTCATTATTATATGACCTTTTTTACTTATACCAGCTCCTCTGGCTCTTGAACATCTCGGCATACAGCCCGCCTCGCCTGAGCAGTTCCTCATGGCTGCCCGTCTCTTTTACAGCGCCGTCCTCCAGCACTATTATATCGTCGGCCAGCCGCGCCGCTCCCAGACGGTGGGTAATAAATATGGTGGTGCTGTTTCTGCTCACCCTGCCGAACATGTTATATACCTCGCTTTCGGCCACGGGGTCTAATGAGGCCGTAGGTTCGTCCAGAATGCGCACCTGCGCGCTGCTGTACAGAGAGCGCGCTATAGCTACTCTCTGCCACTGGCCGCCTGAAAGATCCACGCCGTCGGTAATTATCTTGCCCAGCGGCGTATCCATGCCCGCGGGCAAATCCTTTACCGCCTGCTCAAGGCCTATTTCCTCCACTGCCTTTTTCAGACGCGCTTCATCCCGCTTGCGCACATCCCCCAGCATAATGGAATCCCTAAAGGGTATGCAGTAATTGCCGTAATCCTGAAATACCACTGAAAAACAGTCCTTAATCTCCTTCAGCGGATAGCTGCGCAGTTCTCTGCCGTTGAGCAGTATTTCGCCCTCGTAATTGTCATACATACGGCATATGAGCTTGGTAATAGTGGTCTTGCCCGCGCCGTTGGCGCCTACAAAGGCGTAATGCCGGCCGTTTTTCAAAGCAAAGGAACAGTGCCTGAGGATATATCTGTCTATCCCCGGATATTTAAAGGAGACGTCCCGAAATTCCAGGCTCTGAAAATTTATCCCCCGCTCAGGCTCATCCAATGCGCCGGAGGTTTCGCTTAAAGAGCAGAAGGCCGTCAGGTCCTTTAAATATTCCCGGCGGTAAGCCAGATCCTGCATATAACTTGCCAGCTGCCAGGACATCATCTGCACTATACTGAACACGCCGTTTACCAAACCAATAAACATGCCTATGCTTATTTCGTGCCGGGCAAGGGGGAAAACAAGTACCCCGGTCATGAACACGGATATCAGCAGGGTTATAATACTGCCCGCCTTCATTCGCACAAAATATTTAGCGTTCACTCTCACATACATTTTGCGCGCCTGCTCGTAATAATCGTGCCACTGCTCGTTAATTGCATGAGTAAAGCCGAACACTGAGCGCTCCTGCACTCCTTCGCGCATGGAGAGTATGGCGTGCAGATAGTTTTCCCTGCGGCTCAGCTTATTGGCGTCCTTATAGGCATCGTAATTCTTGTTTCCCCCCTTAACCGCCAGAAAAAACAGGGGAAGTGAAACAACGCAGATAACAAGCGCCGCCCACCAGACCTGCGCAAGCACTACCAGGAGCAGGGAAGCCAGCCTTACGCCCATAAAGCACAGCCCCAAAACCGTATTAAAGCCCGCAAGCAGCTGTCCTTCAGGGTCGGTACAGGTGCGCGAGATAAGCTCCCAGGTATCAATGTTTTCTATGTGCTGGTATTCCAGGCTCGCCCGCTTATTGATTACCTGCGAACGGTAAACCTCTGAATGCTTGTTGGTCATACGCGTCCATAATATATTTTCAAAAAAATTATTGGTAGAATTATACAGGATTATCAGCATTAAGACAGTCAGAGGAAGGATAACGTCCCTCGCGGTAGCTTCTCCCGCGGCGGCTGCCAGCACATTATCGGTAAAAGCCGCCGTAAAAACAACCGTAAGGCTGGGAGTCAGCGCCAATATTATCCTCAGAATTATAATAATGACCGCGGGTACGGGCGATACGCGGATGGGAATAAAAACACAGTCCCATAGAGTATATTTTTTGCCTGATTCTATAAGCTGCTTCATTTTGCTCCTCTTTCTCTTATAATATTTTTTTCATGCTTCTGAAAATTGCGGGCCAAACGCCCTTGCGGCGTCATGCCGCATATATTGAAATGAATTTAATTATTTATAATAAACCTCTTTTGGCGTCCATGGCCGCAGCCGCAGAGCCAATAATCAACCAATATTCAGCCAATATTCAGCTAATGTTCAGGTAGAACGCGGCGTAGTTTTCGGAAATTGACTTAATTTCCGCGCTGTCCTCAGCCGGCCTTCCGGGCGCATCTTTTTCCGTGCCTTAAAACAGGCGGACGGCCGGGAAATAAAAATTCGCAAAGTTAAAATATGCTGATTTGCCCAACCAAGGCGCCTGCAGGAGGCATATCCAATATATTGAAATAAAAATAACCCTTTTAGGATACAGATTCAAATACCGTCAGGCTGGATTATCCCTTAAGCGCCGTCTGAAAAACGGCGTAATTGTGTGCAAGTACTGAAAAACAATTAATAATTGTATGAATTTTGTTGAAATTATTTTAGCATAAACGCATAGCGAAAGTCAATATACAATTCAATATTATTAATAAAAAGAAAGACGTGCTTTCGGCTCTCTCGGCGGCTCTGCCCAGCCCCATTAATATCAGCGCCGTCCATCCGCCAATATTCTCAACAAAGGCTAATAACGCCGAAATAACGGGTATGTTATGGGATAAAACCTTTAATATACCGCCTGCATAAAGGGGGATGGATCAATAATAAAGGAGGGGAAATGGAAATGTGCGGGGTTAAGAAGTTACTATGCACTTTCTAAACATAAATTAAGCCGGGAGCATTACCCCCGGCTCTTATGCCAGCGCTTTTATAACCTGATTGATGTCGGCATTTAAGCAGATGGCCTGATCCTTAATTTCCTCCGGACACACCGCCTGCCCGGCGTTGATGCACGCATACACGGCCTGAGGATGGCTGTATGTCATCTGCCAGAATGGATATTTTATGATTCCCGGAGTATTATAGCCCACGCCCAGCTCCAAAAACAGCACGCGTCCGTTGAGCCTTGTGCGCAGGAAATTAGAATAGCGCTCTGCCGCCGCGTGCCAGCCCTCATCCTCGGCAAATTTATCGTCCGAGCGCAGATTCATGACCAGCCTTCTGCCGCAGTGCGGGCATACGGGCACAAGCTCGGAAGGTATTTTCATATTTTTCTGTTCCTTAAGCATTTCGCGCACCGCTTTTTCATTGTCAAAAGTCTCCTGGCGGCAGGGCTGGCTGCATTGAAAAAGTCCGTAATCCCCCTGAGTATAAAACAGGCGCTTTTTGTCAAAGCCCGCCTTCTGAAAACAGTGGTCCACATTGGTGGTAATGATAAAATAGTCCCTCTCCCGCACCAGATTGAGCAATTTCCCATATGTGTCCTCAGGCGGCTGGGTATAGCGGTTGATATATATATACCTGCTCCAGTACGCCCAGTATTCCTCCGGCGTGTCATACGGATAAAAGCCGCCCGAATACATATCATGAAAGGCATATTTTTCTTCAAAATCCGCAAAACGCTCTTTGAACCGCTCTCCGTCATATTTAAAGCCGGCGGCCGTTGAAAGGCCCGCGCCTGCGCCCACTATAACGGCGTCCGCTTCCTTCATCGCACGCTTGAGCCTGTCAATCTGCTCCGAGTAATTCTTTATAGATGTCGAGATCCCTCTGTTCAAAAACATTAAATATCACCTTCATTCCGTCATGCGTACTCTCTTTAAAATTTTCAACCGCCCTTACGGCTATTTCGGCCGCTTCCCTGGGCGGAAAATGAAATTCGCCCGTGGAAATGCAGCAGAACGCTATACTTTCCAGGCTGTTCTGCGCAGCTAGTTCCAAGCAGGAACGATAGCAGGAAGCCAGCAGTTCGCAGTCCCGCCGCGTCAAATCCCCCTGGACAATGGGCCCCACCGTATGCAGGACATATTTGCACGGCAGGTTAAACGCCGACGTAATTTTTGCCTTTCCCGTCTCTTCATCGTGGCCCTGCCTCTCCATAAGTTTTGCACAAGCCAAACGGAGCTGAATGCCGGCATAGGTATGAATTGCATTGTCAATACAGCCGTGATTCGGGCAGAAGCAGCCCAACATTTGGCTGTTCGCGGCGTTTACTATACCGTCGCACTTAAGCGTAGTAATATCCCCCTGCCAAAGATAAATACCTCCCCGCACCGGCTTAAGCCCCTTTATATCTGTAATTCCCTTCCGCCTGATTTCCTCCTGCAAATAAGCATCCTGCACCTCCAGAAAGCCGCGGCCGGCCGCGCGGGGCAGGCGAATATTAAAAAGTGAACGGAGCAGTCGCTTTTGCTCCTGCTCACTCGCCGGAATTACTATTTTACCATGCTTAGGCTGTTCTTTTAAGAGAGCTGATATTAAATACTCCCTTCTTTCAGTTTGAGTCATTTTATTATCCTCTCCCTTTTTAAGTTAAAAGAGGCTGCCGTATTGACAGCCCCGCCATTCATATTAAGCGTAGAAAAATCCTGCCGTCATATCCAGATAGTTCTGGCCGCTGTATGCAGGGTACTGCTTCCGCACCTCTGCTTTGAAGGTTTCCGCGTCCGCGCAGGCAGCCGCGATTTTTTTCAGATTCTCAATATAGTCAATCTTGGTCTGCGCGTCCTTTAAATCTTCGGGCGTGTAGTGCGAGGTAAGGATCAAATCGTAACCCTTTTGAATATAGCTCTTTAATTCAGCGATAATCCCGTCGGCATGAGCTGCGCCCGCAACAATGGAATGGCAGTCGTGGCCCAGCATGTGGGTGTAAACGGCGTTGATTTCAGGAATCACTATATCAAAGGCTTCGGCTGTCTGCTTAATTTCAAACTCAATGCCGCCAACGGTTATCCCGCCTTCTGGGACGACATTGGTAATGTTGTGAATGGAAGCGTCAAAAATTTCACCAAAAGCCCCTGCAAAATTCTCCACCAGCGCTTTACCGCCGCCCTTTTCCGAATATTCTATGGCGCTCCGGGTTGCATATTTGGGAACATCGGGGAGAAATGAAGCGCCTGCGCCGTGATAAGCAACTAGCATACCCTCTATTTGTATATCCTTCAGATATTCCGTCAGCTCTTTAATATTATCAAAGAAGCAGGGTGATTCAATGATGACTCCTTTGCCCTTTTTCTCCAGGATAAAAACTTCATCATCTATAAAATCATTAGTTTTATATGCGTGCAGTTTTATGCTGCCGAAATCATAAATATTCATTATGCCCTTTTCCAGATTTACTGTTTTAAACGTATTCTTGTTCATAGTAATAGCCTCCTAAAAGTAATTTCATTATAAGTTTCGCAGCGGCCGTTCTCCGTAACTCTTAACAGCATTATACAAGTCACAGTTTCAGCTGTAAAGTACGCACTTTATTGTGCTGTAGTTACCTATTGGGAACTATTGGGCAGTTACCGCAAGGGAACCAATGCGTAGCTGCGCGCTTTTTGAGCTTCGCCGCCGGCCGGAAAAATTTTTAAAAAATTTTTTTAAAGCTATTTATGCTTCTTGAAACCTTGACTGCATTATGGATGTATAATATAATTAGATATATAATTTCAAAAAGAAACTAATGCGGAGGATAACTGCTATGGGCGCATCAAAATCAATAAAAGATTGGCCGGCCTGTCCGGTGGAAACTACCCTTACTCTTATTGGGGATAAATGGAAGGTGCTTATTCTTAGGGATCTGCTTTCAGGCACAAAGCGCTTCGGCGAGCTGAAAAAATCTATTGGAAGCGTCTCGCAGAAGGTGCTGACGGCCCAGTTAAGAGATATGGAGGCAAACGGGCTATTAAGGCGCAAAGTATATGCCGAGGTGCCGCCAAAAGTTGAATATTCATTGACGGACGTGGGATACAGTTTGAAACCGATTTTAGACGCTATGTGGACGTGGGGCGAAGAATATCAGAAGAAAATGGAGGAATAACAAATGATTACGGTTCGTAAATTTGAGAAAAAGGATTTACCGGAAATGGCACGTATTTGGAATCAAGTCGTAGAAGAAGGTGCAGCATTTCCGCAGAAAGAGAATTTGACGGATAACGACGCCAAAGATTTTTTTGAGGCACAGACAGTAAGTGCAGTTGCCGTGAATGAGTTAGGTGAAGTGAAAGGGTTGTTTATTCTTCATCCCAATAATGTTGGACGTGTGGGACATATCTGTAATGCCAGTTTTGCCGTTGATGAAAACTGCCGTGGAGAGCATATCGGAAAAACTCTTGTGAAGGCGTGTCTGGAAGAAGCGAGAAAAAGCGGATTTCGAATTATGCAGTTTAATGCGGTAGTGGCATCCAATGTTCATGCCCTGCATTTATATGAAAGATTAGGTTTTACGGATTTAGAAATAATCCCCGGCGGCTTTGAAAACCGCAGCGGGGATTATGAAGACATACACATCATGTATTGTGTGTTGTAATTAATCTAAAATCTGTCCATCGGTAGAAATTGTGACAACCTGCCA
>URYI01000089.1 GCA_900552055.1 uncultured Eubacteriales bacterium
CGGGCCTGTCAGGCCCGGCCCAGGCAGGCCCGTTTTACGGGCCTGCCAAACGCCCCGCCCCCTTGTGACGCTGGATTTGGGCGCCCGCAGGGCGCCCAAATCCGCGCCGCCCTTTTTCCGGGCTTTGCATTCTTAAATATTAAGGCGGTTATTTATATTGATTAATCGGCCGCAGCACAGCCAAGGCTTATCATAAGCCCGTTATCCACCGTTTTCATATCCTCTAAAGTAAGGCCGCCTATCTTGTCTCTCAGGCGCCTTTTATCTATAGTCCGTATCTGCTCCAGAAGCACGACAGAATCCTTCGCCAGTCCGTGACTGTAGGCGTCCAGCTCTATATGCGTGGGCATTTTAGCCTTGTCTATCTTCGAGGTTATGGCGGCGACGATAATTGTAGGGCTGTATTTGTTCCCTATATCGTTCTGAACTATCAATACGGGCCGTATTCCGCCTTGTTCAGAGCCTACTACCGGGCTCAAGTCGGCGTAATATATTTCTCCGCGTTTTGGCAATCCTTATCACTCTCCGTCGTACCTTTTGTTAAAACAGGGAGGTCGTTTTCGGCGCAGAGACAGTATTGGGCAAGCTCAAGATTCACCTCGGCCCAACGGATATACCCTCTGGCCAGACTCTCCCTTACTTCTATTCTATGCTCTGCGCGTTCGGTTTGTCCGTTTATGTGCCTTTTATTGGCATAAACGGCCTTGCCTGTCTCAGTGTATTTCTTTTTCCCGCCTGTTTTTACGGACATTTCTTATTCCTCCATTTATTATGTACCATAATTATATATTCATTCAGCCGCACAAACAACAATCAAAATATTCCTTTTATTTTACAAATATTTGCATTGAAATAATTAAAATCTGTCCGCTCCTATTGACATTTACGCTGAATAAGGTATTATATAAATAGCATTATCAGCATCAAGGTACACAGCTTAGCATCTATATTTTATAAAGAAGTTTACTTTATGCGCCTCATCCAACCTGTTTTCTTAAAGTATGCATGCTGTTTATTCCACTGTCCTTAAAAAACTAAAATTCATCAAATGCAAGGAGAAGGCCTATGAAATACATTAAAACAGCCCTGGTTTCCATTATGCTTCTGCTTTTTCTGACGCCCGCCGCAGGCGCGTCCCAAATCGCGCAAGCTGAGTCTGAGGAATGGAAAACAGCTTTCTTTCTTCAACCCGACGGCCGGGAAATGACCAGGCTTAAACTGGGCGCGGAAATGTCATTATATGACGATTATAACCCTATGATAAAGTATCTGGAAAAATATAACGCTGAGCTGGATTTTTCAAAAGCATGGATAGGAACCATAGGCAGTAATCATTTTGCCAACTACGGTCAGCTTGCCGAATATATTGATGCGTATAAAGAAATATATGATTATGAAGGCCGGGATGAAAAAATAAATATAGACTTGGATATGTTCATGAATTATGATGGGATACCTATAAAAAGAATTTTCCCTAACGACCACAATAGACATTTTATAGTTCCCGCCTATTCCAACGGCAAATGCGTGGCTCTTTTTCATTTTTATGATCCCTCTCCCTATTTAATGGGCGACGAGCCTCACGAAGAATGGCCAAATGATACCAACGGCTCAGGCTTTATATGTTTTAGCACTACTTATCCTGTTTCGGGCGAACCCTCATTATGGAGCAATGTTTCCGAAGCCTATGAAGCAGTCAAAGCGTTGGGCGCCGATATACAGGGCATATATACCGTAAGCGATACATACTACTATTGCAGAGAATCTTCTATTGGCAAAGGTTACACATTATACTATACGCCGAAGTACACGGACGCTGACGGCAAACGTAGAAACATGCTGCCCTATGACGGAATCCACACCTTTGACGTTATCACTCTTAAAACCGACCAGGGAATTTATATTTACCGGGTACCCAAGGACGAATACTGGGCGAGTATTCCCGAAACCCATCAGCTCTTTACAATGGAAGATTATGCATACCATCTGGAATCTGAACACCAATTCCTCAATGTAAAGCTCCAGCCCTCTGCCTCGGCTACGGCTCCGGAGGAGACTGAATCGGCTCCTACACCCTCCCCCACTGTCGTCCGTACTCCCCGGCCCACCCGCACGTCAAAGAAAACCGCCTCTGCCCTAAGCGCTTCAGCGCCTGAAAGCTTATCCTCTCCTTCAGGTCCAGGCTCGTTCCCGCCCGCCGCCGTTATTACCCTTTCCCCTGCGCCGGAAAATGAGCCCCAATCCTCCCTCCCCTTAATGGCGGTTATAGCCGTATTAAGCTGCGCTATTGCCGGCGCAGTAGTCTGGGCGGTACGCCGGCATATTAAAAAGAGCGGGAACTAAAATATAGGAACCTTAATATTACAGGCCCGCCTGCCCGCTAAGAGCCGGCGCCCTATCTTAAATATTCCTGCATAATGGCTCTGGCAATTCAAAAACGGCAAGCGAGTTTTTTTAAAGTGCTCCGGAATTATCGCGGCTTCTCAAAACAAATTCCATATCGGAAACAAAGGCTGAATTAAGGTGTAAAGATTAACAGAATTAGAGCATGAATTCTCGGCAAAATGATTACCAATATGCTCATAAGCGTTGAAAATCAGTCTTGCAAACAAGTTTTAAGGCAATTTTCCGGATAGCATTCTATTGAAAACAGGACTGCTTGGGAAAAGCAGGCGAAAAACAAGGTTAATGGCCGATGTGTTTATGCCATTATACTGTCAAAGCCGGCAATTTATTTGGAGTTTTGAAATCCATATGACCTTCCCGGCTTCCACCTTCTGTATGGCGAGAAGTCCCGATACAGCCTCAGTATATAAAGGCCATCGTTCCCCAAGGCGTCTTGTGTTTCGCTGACTGCCGCCATAAAACCTTCCTTTTAACTCCGCTTGCTTTGCCGTCGGGGAATTTAATTGGGGAATCCACTCTAAATTATCCCTTAAAACAAACTGCTTGACAAAAATATTTTCTATGCATAAAATATATAAAATTAAAGGAAACTATCTTTAATATATAAAGGCAGAGATGCAATTAAGTAGCGTTTAACCGGGGCCAAAAGAGAGCCGGGCAAAGGTGAAAGCCGGCGGCAGGGAAAGCGTGAAGCATGGATTGCGGAGTTTTTCGGTTCGCCCCCGTTATAAGGCTTAAAGAGCCGTCTGGCGTTTCTGAATATGGACAAAAGGCGGGAATCAGGGTGGTACCGCGGTTTTCTCGCCCCTGGCGAGAGAACCGCTTTTTATTTTATCAGCCCGTCCTGGGCGGAAAGGATGAAAAATGCAAAAGGAAACCTATTATATCACTACCCCCATATATTATCCCAGCGATAATCTGCATATCGGGCACAGCTACTGCTCAGTAGCCGCTGACACGATGGCCCGGTACAAAAAACTAAGGGGCTATGACGTATTTTTTCTTACCGGCTCGGACGAGCACGGCCAGAAGATAGCCAAAAAGGCCGCCGAAGCCAATGTTTCCCCTAAAGAATATGTAGACGGCATAGTGAAAAATATAAAGGCGCTCTGGGAACTGATGGACGTCAAATATGACAAATATATCCGCACTACAGACGAGGAGCATGTAAAATGCGTGCAGCAGATATTTAAAAAGCTGTACGATAAGGGAGACATATATAAAAGCGAATACGAAGGCTGGTACTGCACGCCCTGCGAATCCTTCTGGACAGAGACGCAGCTGAAAGACGGAATGTGCCCCGACTGCGGGCGGCCCGTACAGAAGATGAAAGAGGAAAGCTATTTCTTCCGTTTAAGCTCATATCAGGACAGGCTGATTAAATATATAGAAGACCACCCTGAATTTATACAGCCCGTTTCCCGCCGCAATGAAATGCTGAATAATTTCCTGCTGCCCGGCCTGGAGGACTTATGCGTTTCCCGCACTTCGGTTAAATGGGGCATACCCGTGCCCTTTGACGAAAACCACACCGTTTACGTCTGGCTGGACGCGCTGACCAACTATATAACCGCCCTGGGCTACCTTTCGGAGGATGATTCCCTCTTTAAGAAATACTGGCCCGCCCAGCTGCACCTTGTGGGCAAGGAGATTGTGCGTTTCCATACTATAATCTGGCCGGCCATACTCATGGCGCTGGACCTGCCGCTGCCCAAACAGGTTTTCGGGCACGGCTGGCTGGTATTCGGCGGTGAAAAGATGAGCAAGAGCCGGGGAAATGTTGTAGACCCCGTAGCCCTTTGCGAGCGCTACGGCTCGGACGCTCTGCGCTATTTCCTTATGAGGGAAATGACCTTCGGCTCGGACGGCAATTTTACCAATGAGGCGCTTATAAGCCGCATAAACAGCGATTTGGCAAACGACCTGGGCAACCTTCTAAGCCGCACGACGGCCATGATAGACAAATATTTTAACGGCGTGCTGCCCGCGCCTGAAGCGCCCGAAGAAATAGACGATGAACTGCAAAAATTATGCCTGCAAACGGTCAAGGAATACGCAGTCAAAATGGACGAGCTGCAATTCTCATCTGCCCTTGCCGTCCTTTGGCAGTATATATCCCGCTGCAACAAATATATAGACCAGACTATGCCCTGGATGCTGGCCAAGGAGGAATCCAAAAAGGCGCGGCTGGGAACAGTGCTTTATAATCTGGCCGAGAGCCTGCGCATAATAGGGGTTTTGAGCAGTCCGGTAATGGTCAGGACAAGCGAACAGATATTTAAAGCGCTTAATACTGATAAAACCTCCTGGGAAAGCCTGAGCACTTTCGGCGGGCTGGAGCCGGGAAGCAATATAGTAAAGCCCGACGCGCTTTTCCCCCGGATTGACATGGAAAAGGAATTGCAGGCACTTGAGGCGCTCAACCCGTCCAAGGCCGGGGACGCGTCCGGAAAAGACGGCGCGTCCGAAAAGACCGCTTCGCCCCAAAAAAGCAATAACGCTCAAAAATCCGATGCCCCGCAAAAGGAAGAGACGCTTAAGGAGCAGATAACCATTGACCAGTTTGACAAACTGGATTTAAGAGTGGGAGTCATAAAGCATTCGGAACGGGTAAAAGGCGCGGATAAGCTGCTTAAATCCATAGTGGATATTGGCGAAGAACGCACCATTGTTTCAGGTATAGCTAATTGGTATTCCCCCGAAGAGCTTATAGGCAAAGAAGTTGTGGTAGTAGCTAACCTTAAGCCGGCCAAGCTGCGCGGTATACTCAGCGAAGGCATGATTCTATGCGGAGAAAACCAAAAGGGAGAATTAAAGCTGATTTCGCCCGAAGCCGTCCTGGGCGCGGGAGCAAAGGTAAAATAAATGGAAAGACTGCTTTTTGACACTCATTGCCACATGGATGACAGCCGCTTTGACGGGGAAAGGGACGAGATTATTCAAATCATGCCCGAAAAGGGTATTAAGCATA
Organism: uncultured Eubacteriales bacterium; assembly: GCA_900552055.1. Classification (GTDB taxonomy): domain Bacteria; phylum Bacillota; class Clostridia; order Christensenellales; family QALW01; genus Neochristensenella; species Neochristensenella gallicola. The sequence goes on from URYI01000089.1 coordinate 5,378, forward strand.
TACTCTGGGTGGGCACCGACCTTGTTTCCTCCCGCATGGCGTGCCAATATGCGGAAAAATATCCGCACGTCTGGTTCGGGGCAGGCTTTTACCCGCACGACACCGTAAAAATGACTGTTTCCTCCATTAAAGAGCTGGAAGCGCTTTTAAAACATGAAAAATGCCTTGCCCTGGGAGAAATCGGGCTGGATTACCATTATGAAGGAGCTCCCCGCCCAAAGCAGAAAGAAGCGCTTAAGGAGCAGTTAGAGCTGGCAGCCAGTCTGAATAAGCCGGTAAGCCTTCATGAGAGGGACGCATGCGGAGACATGCTGGAAATTCTCTCCCCCTTTAAAGGCAGGCTGCGCGGGGTAATGCATTGCTTTTCAGGAAGCCCCGGCAAAGCCGAGCAGTTTTTAAGATTGGGACTCTATATCTCTTTTTCGGGAGTACTCACCTTTAAAAACGCACGGCAGGCCGTTGAGACTGCCCGGGCCGTACCCAGAGAGCGTGCGCTTATAGAAACAGACAGCCCGTATATGGCGCCCGAACCTCTAAGAGGAAAACGAAACGAGCCGTCTTATGTACTGCATGTAGCTGAAAAACTGGCGGAAATATGGAATATAAGCGTTGAGGAAGCCGCACGGCAAACCTGCCTTAACGCCCAAAGGCTGTTTATGGATAAAAATGCTTAGCTTATTTTTAGGCGACCCGCCGCGCTCTATAAAAAGCATAATGTTAAATTTGCTTTTCGCCGGCTGCTGCTATATAATGGCCAGCATGTTTAAATTCTCAATGTCCGCTGTTATGCAATAAATAACAGATAACTGATATGGCCGTGAATAAAAATACAGAAAGGAATGCTTATTTTGGACAACTACATATACACTCTGGGTAATTCCCTATATATAAATCTTACTAACAGATGCACCAACAGCTGCGTATTCTGCGTGCGCACAAAAACAGATAATATGGGCGGCCAAAGGCTCTGGCTGGAAAGCGAGCCTACTGCGGAGCAGGTGATAAAATTAATACCCGACCCGGAAAAATACGACGAGATAGTATTCTGCGGCTTTGGCGAGCCCACAGAAAAGCTGGATGTACTCCTTGAGATTTGCCGTTATTTAAAAAAGTTCCGTACGCCCATACGCATAAACACCAACGGGCACGCCTCCATGATTGCCGGCAAGGATACTGCTCCAATGTTCAAAGGCTTAGTGGACACTATCAGCATAAGCCTCAACGCCTCAAACGCCAGGCACTATCAGGAACTCTGCCAATGTCAGGAGGGTGAAAAAGGGTTTTATGAGATGCTGGATTTTGCCCGGAAAGTTAAGGAATATGTGCCCAATGTTGTGCTCAGCGTTGTGGACATAATGGATAAACAGGAAATTGAAGAATGCAGGAATATTGCTCAGGAGCTGGGCGTTAAATTCCGCGTAAGAGAATTAATAACAGAGGAGGAAGATTAAGAATGAAACCCGAAACTATTTGCGTACAGGCCGGCTATACACCCAAAAACGGCGAGCCCCGTGTAATGCCCATATATCAGAGCACCACATATAAATATGATTCAGCGCAGACGCTGGGCGAATTATTCGATTTAAAAAAGGACGGCCATATGTACAGCCGCATAAGCAATCCCTCTGTCGCCTTTGTTGAGGATAAAGTAAGCCAGCTGGAAGGCGGCATAGGCGCATTAATGACTTCCTCCGGCCAGGCAGCCATTCTTATAAGCGTGCTGAATTTGTGTTCAGCGGGAGATAATTTCGTATGCAGCTCGGCCATCTACGGCGGAACAGTAAACCTCTTTTCGGTCACTCTTAAACGCATGGGGATAGAATGCCGGTTTGTTTTGCCCGAAGCCAGCAGGGAAGAAATAGAAGCGCAAATAGATGACAGGACAAAGCTGGTTTACGGCGAAGCGCTTACAAATCCCTCTCTAGATGTGCTGGATATTGAAAAATTTGCTCAGGCGGCTCATAATCACCATATTCCCCTTATAGTGGACAATACTTTCCCCACCCCCATTCTCTGCCGGCCTTTTGAATTTGGCGCCGATATAGTCGTACATTCCACCTCTAAATATATGGATGGACATGCCACCGTTGTAGGAGGCATTATTGTAGACAGCGGAAAATTCGACTGGACTAAAGGAGATTTTCCCGGACTTACTCAGCCGGACGAAAGCTATCACGGCGTGACCTATACTAAAAATTTTGGCAGTGCCGCATATATAACCAAAGCGCGTGTGCAGCTTATGCGGGATTTAGGCAGCACCCCCCAGGCCATGAGCGCCTTTATATTAAATCTCGGTCTTGAAACTCTAGCCCTGCGCATGGAGCGCCATTCCTACAACGCGCTCAAAGTTGCGCAATATCTTGAAAGCAACCAAAAGATATCATGGGTCAATTATCCAGGACTGACAAGCAATAAAAACCATGAGCTGGCCAAAAAATATCTGCCCAAAGGTTGTTCGGGCGTAGTAAGCTTCGGCGTAAAGGGAGGCCGTGAAGCGGCCATGCAATTTATGAATAAACTAAAGCTGGCCGCCATTGTCACACACGTCGCAGACGCGCGCACCTGCGTCCTGCACCCGGCAAGCACCACCCACCGTCAGCTTACCGACCAACAGTTAGCGGACGCGGGAGTCAGCCCTGATCTGGTTCGCTTTTCTGTAGGTATCGAAAATGTTGAGGATATAATCGCGGATATAGAACAAGCGCTGCAATAAAATATCAAGGGGCCAAAAGCTGGATTTTACAGGACGGCAGCGGGAGCCAGGCACGCGCGCTAAACACGGCGTGCCTGGCT
>URYI01000090.1 GCA_900552055.1 uncultured Eubacteriales bacterium
CCGCGCAGCCGGGCCTTCGGCCCGGCCAGGGCAGGCTCAAAGAGCCTGCCCAACGCCGCGGCGGCGCCCCGCTCCCTGGCTTTTCCTCTGCCCAATTAAACATGCCAATAAATTAATAAAAGGCGGCTCAATATTATTGAGCCGCCTTATTCCGTACAAATCTGCATATGGTCTCTATATGATATGTTGACGGGAATAAATCCACGCATGCAATTCTTTCTGCTTTATAACCGTGTTCCTGAAACATTGCAATATCCCTGGCCAGGCTGGTGGGCTTGCATGAAATATATACCAGCCTATCCGCCCCAAAAGCGATAATCTTCTCCAAAGCCTTGGGATGCACGCCCTCTCTGGGCGGATCCAATATAATAAGGTCGGGAATTTCCTTCAAATCATCTATTATCTTAAGGACGTCGCCCGCCCAGAATGCACAGTTATTCAGTCCGTTCAGTTCAGCGTTTTCTCTGGCAGCTTCTACTGCCTCTGGCACAATTTCTACGCCCACCACCCGTTTGGCCACAGGCGCAAGAATCTGAGCTATGGTACCCGTACCGCTGTATAAATCAAACACAGTTTTATCCTTTGTATCCCCTATATATTCCCGCGCTTTCTCATAAAGCAGTTCTGCCCCCAGAGAGTTGGTCTGAAAAAAGGAAAAGGGAGTAATTTTGAATTTTAAACCCAGCAGTTCCTCATAAAAATAATCCTGCCCGTACAGGATTTCAGTTCCCTCATCCTTTACCGCATCCGCCAGGCCGTCGTTTATCGTATGCAGAACACCCTTGATTTTGCCGTCTAATTTAAGCGCCAGCAATTTATCCGTCCAGTCCCGCAGCATAGCCGACGCCCCTTGTGAATCAATATAATTATCCTCCGCCCTGCCCGAAGCAGTAATAATATCAATCAGGATTTCACCGGTTTTGGCTGCCTTGCGCACTAAAAGATGCCTGACCCAGCCGGTATGCTTTAAACGGTGATAATAAGGCAGACCGCTTTGGCGCGCGCATTCCAGCGTAAAGGCCAGGATATTCCGGAAATCCTCATCCACGATCCGGCAGTTTACAACGCTGACTATATCATAAAAGCCTTCCCTTTTATGCATGCCCAGAGTCATAGGTCCGTCCTTATACTGGTCCCCGAAAGTAAACTCCATTTTATTGCGGTAGCCTTCCTGCCTTGGGCTGGGAATTATGCCTTCCCAGATATAATCTCCGTTTATGGCGCTGTCCATTATCTCCCGGATTTGTCCCGCCTTGAGCTCCAGCTGCTTCTCATAAGGAAGATTTTGATATGTACAGCCCCCGCAAATATCAGAATGCGGGCAAGGCGGCTCTATTTCGCACGGCGCTTTCCGGCACACCTCCAAAAGCCTGCCCTGCGCCTTTCCCTTGCGGACCCTTTGCACAGCGGCGCGCACCTGCTGACCAGGCAGAACATTTTTCAAGACAAGATATTTTTCCTCGCCCGGAATTTCCACTATACCCTCATTGGGAAACTTTATTCTTTTCACTAAGCCCTCAACTGTCTGTCCTTTTTTCATATATGCTCCTTAATATTATATAAGCTGCCCGAAATGCAGAGGCCGGGCTGATACCAGCGGCCTAAAATGCGCTGCCCGGCAGGATGTTTTTAGTTTTTCAAAACTACCCGGCAAAAACAGAAAGCCGCAGGGGGGCGGCTCTTGACAGGCGCCCAAGGCGCCTGCCCGGCCGGGCTGCCGCCCGGCTCCGCGGCCGGAACGGCCGCCAAGAGCCGCCCCCTGCGGCTTTCTTGTTTCTGCCGGGCAGTTAAATCAAGCCAATTCACGCACCTCGCTGGTATCAAGGTTCATCATATACTGCCTTACCGTCGAACCTTCCACCCTGAAGAACATCCAGTTTTCAGCGATATTGATATCTATGCACAGGGATATATCCACCACCAAAGTCTTTTCCGAGCCGTCCGTGCGCGCACGGTATATCCTTTGATTATCATCAGCGTCAGTAAAATACAGCCAGCCGTCCGAATAATTCAGCCGGCGTGCCTTTACATCAAAAGCCCGCTGATTTTCACTGCCGTCCAGCCTCATTTTATAAATATAGTTCTGCTGTCCTCTGTTGACGTAATATATCCAATCGTCCACAATGCATATATAATCGGACGGACTGGAATTAAGCTTTGTTACCTCCGCCCCCTCATCATTGAAATCCGCTCTGTAGATAACCTCGCCCGAACGGGACTCAATATGGTATATGCTGTTGTCATGCCAGAAATAGCCCCATGCGGCGTTGGATGTAAGGCGCTGCACTTCCGTCCCGTCTGTTTTCATACGGTACATGCGGGAATAATACCGGAAGTTCCTGAAATATATCCAGTCGCCTACCACCGTTAAGCAGTTGGAATGATAGCTGTTGAGCTTGGTGCGCTCCGAGCCGTCAGTACGCACCTTATAAACATTATTGTCCGAATCTTCCTTGCAGTAATATATCCAGCCCTCGCTGACCGTCAAGCAGGCCGTCTTATCCGAGCATACCTCCTGCATTTCAGTGCCGTCCAGCCGCATTTTATAAATTGAGTAATTTTCCGCGTCGTTAATAAAGTAAATCCAGTCATCCTCCATCGCTACCATACCCTGATTGTTCATATTGCCGTCTTTATTGCTTACAGGTATATAGCCCGGCTTATCCTCCGAAAGCACAGGGCCGTTTAGCGAGAGTATAAGCGGATCCAGGGTCTGGCGGTGCAGCAGGGAAACGTCCTCCGTCTTATATATGCTGCTGAAGGAGGCGCCTTCAAACAATTCTATATACAGGCAGTCTTCCTGAGCGCCCACACTTCCGGCATAGCCTAAAAGATATCCCTCCTCAAAAGAATATCTTGCCTCAAGCGCTTCCCGCGCAGGCGTAATATCCTGCATATGCAGAAGAATCATGGTCATATCCAGCTCATAGCTGTAAACAGCCACCATATTCATATCCTCAGTTGTGCCGCAGTATATGATTTCCCCGCCGATAGGCGAATATATAGGCTGTCCCGCTTCCATGCGTATGGTCATCCCTGCGCTGAAACGGCTTTCCTCCTGCTGCTGATAGGTTTCAAGCAGCGAAGCATTGCCCAGAGTATAGTCCTCTTTGACCCAGTTTGTTAAGCTTTGGGCCAGATATTTATACTGGTCGTTTATTCCGTCCGATAAAGGATAGTATATTATGCCCGGAACATATTCATAAAACGCATAAGCTGTAAGCTGGTTTCCGTCCACCGCCGCAACCGCTATATTGCGGCAGGCTCCGCCGTCAAATTGTTCCCCGTTGACAATGGGCGTCCAGTCGGACACATCCTGTCCGACACTCAATTCAGGGCGGGAATCAAATATCTTATATCTGAATTCATATTCATTCACAGTTTCAAACGTCAAAATGCTGCCTTCTCCCGAATAATACACGCGCACGCCGCTCAATTCTCCCGGCCTGGTATTTTGAGAGGGCATGTGGGTAACAGCACCGTCCGTGGCGACTGTCTCTACCGGCCCATCTGTAGACGTTGCCGAAAAAGGCTTTTCTAAAGGGAGTATGCTGGTCATGCAGCCTGTAAGAGTAAGAACAAAGGCAAGGCTTATCAGCACCAGTGTACGTTTGAAATTCATGAATATTGTCTCCTTTCATCACTGCGGGAAAAGCTTATAAAACTCAGCCAATAACGCCTTTTGCGTTCCTCCGGCGGCATTTTCAGTTTTTTAAACTCCCAACGGCTTTCCAGGCCACGGAATACGGAAACTTAAATTTTATGCCAGATGCAATTTTTTCACCAAGGGCGATATCAGCCAGGCAGGCACAACTCCCACTACAGCCTGAATCAGATTGAAGAGAGAGCTGACTCCGGCCGCGGCAAGCTGTTCCGTGAGGGCCCATTCATACAGGAAATAGCCCGCCACCATTACCAGCGCGCCCGCTGCCATGCCCACAAGGCGCAGCCCAAAAGATTCGGGCTTGCGGCTCACTATTAAATAGCATATCAGAGCCATTAATGCTTTTATAACCAGTGTCGCCGGAGCGTAAACTCCCGCGCCTGCAATAAAATCGGCTATAAAACCGCCCAGGCCGCCCACAACGGCTGCATACGGCCCAACCAGCACCACTGAAAGAAATATAATTATATCCCCCGGATGAACGTAAGCGCCCTGCATATTGGGCACCGGGAAAGACATAAAAGCAGTAGCGCATATGGTGAGCGCCATCAATACGGCGGTAGTGCATAATTTTTTAATTGAGATTTTCATTTTTTGCCCTCCAAATATATTCCCCTATAAAATCCCCCGGCGCTTAAAGCTCAGCGCTGCCCGCCGTGCGCGGGAAGGGCAGTACGTCACGGATATTCTGGACACCGGTAAGGTACATTATCAGCCTCTCAAAGCCAAGACCGTAGCCTGAATGGGTAACGCCTCCGAACCTGCGCAGGTCGGTATACCACTTATAGCTCTGAATATCCATATTAAGCTCCTGCATGCGTGCGATAAGCAGATTGTAATCTGTTTCGCGCTCAGAACCGCCTATTATTTCTCCTATGCCGGGAACCAGAAGGTCCATAGCGGCAACAGTTTTCCCGTCGGGGTTCTGTTTCATATAAAAGGCCTTGATATCCTTGGGATAATCAATAATGAATACCGGGCAGCCGAAAACCTCCTCGGTTATATAGCGTTCGTGCTCAGTAGCTATATCCTCCCCCCATTCGACCGGATAATTAAACTTCCTTCCCGATTTCTTAAGCAGTTCTATAGCCTCAGTATAAGTTATCCGCTTAAAATGAGGAGTATTGACTACATTTTTCAGCCTGTCCAGCAGGCCGCTGTCTACAAACTTATTGAAAAACTCCAATTCATCAGGCGCCTGCTCCATGCAGTAATTTATTACATATTTAATCATAGCTTCAGCCGTAAGCATGTCTCCCTCTATATCGCAGAAGGCCATTTCGGGCTCTATCATCCAAAATTCCGCCGCATGGCGCGTAGTATTGCTGTTTTCCGCCCTGAACGTGGGGCCGAAGGTGTAGATATTTTTAAAGGCCAGGGCATAGGCCTCGCCCATAAGCTGGCCGCTGACCGTAAGGCCCACTCTGTGCCCGAAGAAATCCTGGGAATAGTCCACACTGCCTTCGGCATCTTTGGGAATATTATCCATAGGCAGAGTAGTAACCTGGAACATCTCCCCCGCTCCCTCGCAGTCACTTCCGGTAATTATAGGAGTATGGACATATACAAATCCGTTCATATTAAAAAACTGATGGATAGCAAAAGCCGCCAGAGAGCGTATGCGGAATACAGCCGAGAGCGTGTTGGTTCTTTGCCTTAGATGAGGCAGGGTGCGCAGAAATTCCATAGTATGCCGCTTTTTCTGAAGAGGATAGTCGGGAGCGCATTCTCCCTCCACCCTTACCTGCTCAGCCTGTATTTCAAAGGGCTGGCGCGCCTGCGGAGTAATTTTCAGCGTACCGGTGACGCTCACGGCGCTGCCCACTCCCAATTTTACGCATTCATCGTAATTGTCCAATGCATCCCTCACCAATACAGCCTGGATATTTTTAAAGCAGCCTCCGTCATTCAGCTCCATGAAGCCGAATTGCTTGCTGTCCCTTACAGTGCGCACCCAGCCCCTGACGGTTATCTGCTTGTCCGCATAATCCTCCGGACTGGCAAAAAGCTCTTTTACCGATACGTTCATTGCATTCTCCCCTTTTTATATAAGCCCCATTCATTAACAATAACGGCCTAATATATATTATTTTTCCGCGCCCCCGGAATTGCTGTGCAGGCGCAGAATGATAAAAACTACATATGTATCTTATACTCAGACGCATATGCTCTGAGATATTATATCATTATTAAGGAAAAAGTACACTTGAATTTTGTGTTAATAGTTATTTTACGGCATTTATCGGTTTTATGGCCCTAAAAATCAGATAATTGCCCATGAAACATTATGAAAATATATTAATAAAACCTATTGATTTTTCAAAAATGTATGATAGAATATTGCTAAAATTATAATTATGGAGAAGAGATATGAAAAAGCTATTCATTGTCCTAATGACTCTGGTCGTTTTGGGCACCTGCGTATCCTGCGGGAAAAACCCTTCCGAAACGGCCGGACCAACTGAAGGAGCGCTCACACCCGGAGCCTCCCTGGAACAGACATCTGAACCGACTGAAACACTCCAGAATACCTCAAGCGCCACACCCGCGCCCACACCTACGCCCAATGAACCTGAATATCTGGGCTATAATGCGAACAATATCGTGGGAGTGGACAGATACGGACGTACTTTTGACGTCATAGGGGGAGAACGGGACAACAAGCAGGTAGGAATATTTTTCTGGCTGTGGCTGGGCGTAGAGAGCCACGGAGGCGGTTACGGACGGTTCGCCGGAGTATACGACGCCACAAAAATTGTAGAAGAATACGGTTTGGAAACCATGTTTATGCAAGAGAACCCAGTAGACGAGGACGGGAATCCCATCAGTCCAAACGGGCAGGCGCACTGGTGGGGAGAACCTCTTTGGGGCTATTACCGTTCAGACGATGAATATGTGATACGCAAGCAAATGGAGCTTTTAACCATTGCGGGTATAGACTTTATCTATTTTGACACAACCAACGCCATAACCTACAGGCCGTCCTACATACCCATTCTGAAGGTAATAGACGAAATGCTCAAGGAGGGCTGGGACGCACCCAAGGTAGTATTCTACACGCATTCCCGCTCCATGCAGACCGCGCGCAGCCTGTATAACGAGCTTTATTCGCGGGAGCTTTATCCCGACACCTGGTACCGGGTAGACGGAAAGCCGTTAATAATCGCTTATACTGACCCAAAGGACGATTTAGCCGAAGCGCAGGGCCGCGGAGACACCAGCTACAAACCGCAGGAGTTCTCCCAGGAGATACTGGACTTTTTCACCTTCAAGCGTCCGCAGTGGCCGTCAGACCCGATATATCCGGATGGCTTCCCTTGGGTGGAATGGAAGTATCCTCAGCCTAAACACGGTGACGTAATGAATGTAACCGTAGCGGCGCATCCCAATGTGCCCATGTCCCTGAACCTGATCAATGATCTGGTGGGAGGCAACTGGAAGAATTGGGGCCGCGGATACAATCCCTTAACAGGCGTTAATGAATCCGACAAGGCAGAAGAAGGTCAGCTTTTCCAATACTTCTGGGATGAAGCTATTGCCGAAGACCCGGATATAATAAGCGTAGGCGGCTGGAACGAATGGGTAGCATATAAGCAGTGGTATATGAACCACTACATGCTGTGCGACGCAGCGTCTATGGAATTTTCACGCGATATAGAAATGATGAAGGGCGGCTACGAGGATTCCTTCTATATGCAGCTGATACAGAATATACGGGCATATAAGGGGACGGCCTCTGAAGCCACAGCCTTCAGCAAGAGCATAGATATAACCGGAGAGTTATCGCAATGGGACGACGTTACCAACGTATACCGCGCCATAGGCACGACAAATTACGGACGTAATTCCACAGACTGCGCCGGACAGGAGCAGTATGTTATGGAAGCGCCCAGAAATAATCTGCAGGAGATACGCGTAACGCACGATGATGAAAACCTGTATTTTTACATACGGGCTGAAGAAGCCATAACCGGCAGCGGCAGCAACTGGATGAACATATTTATAGGCACTGGCTCTCCCTCCCTTAAAGGGTGGAACGGTTATGAATATGTAATCAACCGCAATGTATCGGACAGCACGGGCAGCATAGAAAAGCTTAACGAAGATTATACCGGTCAAAACGTAGGCGAAGCCAGGCTGGTGCAGACCGGGGAATATCTGCTGGTAGAAGTTCCCCGCGAAGCAGTAGGCATGGCGGACAGCGCAGAATTCTATTTCAAAGTAGCTGACGATGTAGAGAACACCGACGATATTATGGATTATTATGTAACAGGCAAGAGCCTGCCCATGGGCCGGCTGAGCTACAAATACAACGGCTAAGCTCTGCACAAATGAGCCTTTATCAGCACTGACGCAGCAAACCCATTAAGCGGGAAGCCCCGCGGCGTTTGCGGCCTGCGGCCGCAAGCCGGGCGTTTTCGCCCGGCTTAGGGCAGGCGGAATGCCTGCCCTAACGCCGCGGCGCTTCCCGCTTAATGGGTAATTA
>URYI01000091.1 GCA_900552055.1 uncultured Eubacteriales bacterium
GCCGGACGTCGCGGCCGCCGGCGCGCTGTGCTACGAAACACGCGTTTATCCTTCAGGATTAATCGCATTAAATACCGTACTGTTTACCATATCCACAATGGAATCCAAGTACTGTGCAGGAGTCTCTTCTCCTCTTGCAAAATTCCAGGCATGACCATAGAGAATGGATTCCAGCATAGCCTGATCCTCACTAGCCGTCCTAAGCTTAATATAAAGCATATGACTCTGCACCTTGGAAACATCAGGCAGCTGTTTACATATCTCAAGAGACTGCGCATCTCTAAGGTATGTAGCCATCTCCGCCTCCAAAAGCGCTTGGTTTTCACTGCTGCTGCGCGCATAAGCAGGACGGAAGTATTCGCCCAGCACCTGGACGCACCCTTCAGGGTTGCTTACGCCGTTAAATATGCACAGCGGCAAAAAGGAATCCTGGTCGGATATATAATTATCTGCCTGTGGTCCTTTAGGCGGCATAAGCACCCCATAATCTGACTGCATGCGCTGATAAATAGTGCTGGTCCGCGCCAGCCCTGTCACAAGAAAAGCTATGCGCCCAGCTGAAAAGGTGGTAGTTTCGGCTGTGCCCGAAAGGTCGATAGCCGCATCCTCCAGCGAAAGCCTTACAAAGAAATTCCACGCTTCTATAGCATTTGAAGAATTGCCCACATATCTGTCTATAAGCTGGCCATTGTAATTCTGCTTTTCAAAATATGCAGCATCGTTTGAGGTTATCAGAGCAGCCATTAATCCCACGTTATCTCCCAGAGCCGTCCCATAGATATTTTCGTCAGGGAAATTGCAGGCTATAACCGCTTCCCTGAACGCGTCCCAGGTCCACTCCCCGTTATTGCTCATCTCGTATAAATCTTCCGGCTCCATGCCTCCGCGGCGTACTAAATCAAAATTAAAGAGGGTGACTTTGTTGCTGGAGACCAATTCCCATCCCATGGGAGAGGGAACGCAGAAGTAAAGCTTGCCCCCCAGAGTGCATATCTCCTGAGCCGCCTGATCCCAGTATTCGGGGTCGCTGAAATCCCCGTATTCAGCATAATCCCCTAATGGCAGCAAAAGCTGTCCCGCACTGCCGCCATATGTATATGCAAGCAGAGTAACATATGAGCCTCCCGCATTAAAAATATCCGTCATGGGAGTACCCGCTTGGGCAGAAGCAAAGGGCACCGTATACCAGTCGTCTCCTCCGGCCGACAGCACATAGCGTATGGTCACACCGTATTTTTCCTCAAACTGTGCCTTGTTATTGATTGCCATCTCTTTTCTTACCCCGTCTACATTTTTGAAGGGGTCATTTTCATCTTCGGTATTCCATACATAATACCGATATGTTTCACCTTCCTTAATGGCGTTTTTGAGATTTGATTCACTTGCCTCTGTCCCCGCAGCCGAAGCTGTGGGCGCAGGAGTGGCGCTGGCGGAGGGCTCTTCACCCGCACAGCCTGCAAATGCCAGCACCGCAATTATGATTGCCAGGGTAATCATACTCTTAATAAACTTTTTCACTTAAAAAACTCCTTCCTTCAAAACAATTTTATATCTTTATACATCATACGGATATTATCCCAGCGCCAATCGTAATCGTCAGAAAATTTACAGCCGCGCTGAGTGGCATAAAATAAACATACCCGGCTGTTTTTATGGTCTAAAAACACCTGGGGTATCTGATTGGCTCCATACCCCTCGTCCGGCCTGAACCAGCCCGTAACTTTCCAGCTGATGCCGTCATCAGAACGATATTCAACTATCTGGCGCTTATTCCAGCTCCCGTTAGGTTCAGGATAATCAGGCAGAGTATCGTCATTGATACCGTACCAGCTTAAAAACGGGTCGCCGTAAGCATAGTACACTTCGCCAATTTTAACTACGTCAAAATCCACGCCCTTAATTAATGGCCGGTCATTGCAGTAAAGCTCCCGCCAGCCTGCGGCGTCCATAAAGTCGCCAGTATTTTCAGCGTAGCCTATCAAATTGCCGTGATAGTCGTACCACATCTTCCATTTTCCGTCCTCGTACATAAGGCTGGGCCGCTGATGCCCTCCCATATAATTGCGCGGGTCTGCCTTTTCATCATATCCCTTTTCATGCTCCCAGATTATTAAAGGCTTTTCAGAGCGCGTCCAGTTAATGCCGTCAGTTGAAACTGCTCCCATAATACAGGAGGCATTGCCGTCAGAGTCACCATCGTAATGAGAAGGGATCATATCCTCATCGCATCCCATAGCAGAATAGGCCATATAAAATACGCCTTCATGATAGACTACCGACGGGTCCCCCGCATGCCAGGAATCATACCAAACGTCCTGACATGTGATAACCGGGTACCAGTAAAACGGATTCTGCTCTTTGTCCCAGAAATTTTTGCCTGTCCTATAATCCATAGAATATATTTCCCACGGCCCCTCCAGCGCTTTGGCACGGGCCAGAAAAATCGCGTCCCCGCCCGGATAGCCCGGATATTCCCCCTGAGGCTCATTCTCCTGATTATATGCCCAGGCAAAAAACCACATTAAATAGGGATAGCCTTCCCCGTCATCCCATTCGGGCACATATACAACCTCCGGCTGGTACATGCTGTAAAAGTTGGTTATAAGATTGCTTTCACTGCGCACCCAGCCCGAATCAGGCCCCAACAGCACAGGTTTTTCGGGCACGGCGCTTATATTGGCCGCTTTTATATGCCCTTGAGCATCCTCAAATCCTTTGCGCACGCCTAGTCCTTTCTCCCCTTCTGTCTGAGAATCAAAGCGCTCACAGCTACAGCCGCAACCGCTATAACCAATGAGGAAATAAGAATTATCGGCCCAGCAGCCGAAGCCGACTGCTTAGTGACAGAACTCTGGCTCGGCTGAATCTGCTCTGTCTGAGGTGAAGCGGCAGCAGATGCTGTCGGAGCCGCGCTCTGAATCACATCCGAAGCAGAAGCTGTATCGGTAGGCTCTAAAGTGGGCGTGGGCGTAGGTGTTGCTATTGGAGAAAATTCTGCTCCCGTGGCAAACAACTCTATATCCTTATACATCATTCTTATATTATCCCAGCGCCAGTCATATATTTGGCTCTCTCTCTTGCCGCGCTGAGTAGCATAGAATATGCATACCCGCCCGTTTTTATGATCCAGAAACACCTGGGGTATCTGATTGGCGTCATACCCGCTGTCCGGCCTGAACCAGCCCGTAACCGTCCAGTTTATGCCGTCCAGCGACTGATATTCCACAATCTGGCGCTGGCTCCATCTGTTTGAATCGTCGCTGTAATAGGGAATCTCATCATCCTGTATTTTATACCAGTCTATATAAGGATCGCCGTAAGCATAGTATACCGAACCTATTTTTACAACGTCAAAATCCACGCCCGAAAGCAGGGGCTGATTCCCGCCTCTCACTTCCGTCCATTCTCCCGTAAGGAAATCTCCGCTGCATTCAGCATAGCCTATCTGGTTCTCCTTATAGTCAAACCACATTTTCCAGATGCCGTCCTCAAACATAAGGCTGGGACGCTGATGCCCGCCGTACCAGGAATTGCGGTCCTCCGCTTCAACATATCCCCTTTCCCCTTCCCAAACAAGAAGGGGAGAATCTGAGCGCGTCCAATTAATTCCGTCAGTTGAAACCGCACCCATAATGCAGGAAGCATTGCCGTCAGAGTCCCCTGCAAGATGAGAGGGTACCATATCCTCATCGCATCCCATGGCAGAATAGGCCATATAAAATACACCGTCCTGATACACCACAGACGGGTCCCCTACATGCCAGGAATCGTACCAAACATCCTGACATGTGATAACAGGGTACCAGTAAAACGGATTCTGCTCGGTATCCCAGTAATATTCGCCTGTGCCGTAATCAATGCTGTATATTTCCCACGGCCCTTCCAGCGCTTTGGCACGAGCCAGAAAAATCGCGTCTCCGCCCGGATAGCCCGGATATTCCCCCGCGGCGTCGTTTTCCTGGTTATATGACCAGGCAAAAAACCACATTAAATAGGGATATCTTTCGCCGTCATCCCATTCGGGCACATATATAACCTCCGGCTGGTACATGCTGTAAAAGTTAGTTATAAGATTTTTCTCATCCCGTATCCAGCCATTCTCATAGGACTGCAGTTCAGGTCTTTGTGGTATCGCCCAATCCGCATTATCCGCTTGGATATGATTATCCGTATCATTTTCTCCTGCTGCCTGTGCAGGAACAAACGCTATGCCCAAAACAAGCAGAAGCACAAGGCATAAGCTAAACCATTTAGATTTCATTTTTCTCCTCCGTCCTTTAAATGCATGTCATCGCTTATTCCCCGGCTTTGCCCCTGCTTTTCCTGACCATTACAATTATAACAACTGCCGCCGCGCACAGGATTACCGCAGCTCCGACTATATACCAAACCAAACTGCCGTCCGATTCAGAAGGATTTTCTGTAAGAGCCGGGGACTGCGTTTCACTGGTTGAATCAGTTCCGGGAGTGTCCGCCCCAGCGGTACTGGCCGCGCTCTGGTTTTGTCCGCTTTGTTCTGTCTGACCGGGTTCTGCCGTCGGCGACGCTTCGGGCTCTGCTGGCTCCGGAACGGGATAATCCGATTGTACGGCCTGGTCTATCAGTTCGCGTGATTTATCTTCAAAATTGTAGGCAAAGGAAAATATGTTATCCAGCACTATACTTTCGTTTTTAGAAGCGTCCACTGAAGAATAAACCAGCTCAAAACCCGGATAGCCGATATAATTACCCGCCGGAATATCGCCCGTGCCGCCGGCTCCCGTTAAATCTTCCTTAAAAAACACAATATGTCCTCTGAAGCCTGAAGGAACTAAGGCCATGCCCATACCCTCGGTATCTTCGGCCTTGGTTATATTTCCCTCTAAATCCACCAGATATAAAGGCCTGCCCTGGGCTACAACTGCGTTAGCGCTCGTTCCTACCATGTAAGGCCCGGCGTAAAAGCCCTGAGAAGTATTATTCTCAATATAAAAGCCCATTCCCAGCGCTCCGTCCTGCTCTTCCTGAGTCAGTCCCTGCCCCATTACATCTGTAACGAACCGGAAGGCATATCTTTCAATCATAGGGCTGTCGGTTATTACATACCGGCCGTCCTCCCATTTGGTAGCTGTCGCATAATCAGGCGAAAACCACAGATAGCTCTCCATGATGTCAATTTCAGCATCCTCAAATTCCGAAAAGGTTTCTACCACGCTAACCTTTAGCTCCGGGTCCTCCCACGGAGTGGGCCGTCCGTCCGCATCTGCCGCCGCATAGGCATTTATAGCCATACACATTGCAAGGCAGACCAAAGTTAGTATTGTACATAGCTTTTTCATCCTGCATCCTCCTAAAAATCAGATTAAAATTATCATAAACACCTAATATAATATAGTCAATATACGCTAATAACCATCGCAAGCACATTCTTGACTTTGTGTAGCACAAATATAACTTTTTTTCAGCATGCAGAATTTGAGCCTCTAAAGCGCAGAGCTGCAGTTATTTAAGTATTGCGCAATTTTAAAGCGAAGGATATAATAAAACAATAATCACTTATTTCAAAGGAGCTATGGCGCAATGCTCAAGCCTGACAAGATATTTAAAGCATACGGCGCGCAAATGGAGCAAACCAGCCAAATGGCAGAAGAGATAAATACAGAGCTTAAAGAGCTGGGCGCGCTTTTGGACTTCCCGTCTCAAATAACCGAGCAGCTCCCCCTGCCCCTATATAACAATTTGCTGCGCGAGGATGAGCCCCGCACAATATCTGACAATGCTCTGAACGGAGAACGCGAATGAATATTCATGACGAGCTGTTCAGCGGCTCTATTTTCCAATTAAGCGCCTATGTGCGCAAAGGCCTGCTGTCACCAGCTGAGATGGCCTCCCTTTGGTGCAAACACGCCGCAGAAAAGGATAAATACAACTGCTTTGCGGGCATTTCCCCCGAAGGAACCGTCGTTCAGGCTTTCAAGGGCAGTCCGCTAAACTCCCATATATTGGGGCTTCCCTATGCGGTGAGCGACAATATATGCTTAAAGGAGCAGAATATCACATGCGCCTCAGGAGCTTTTAATTATAAAGCGCCCTTTGACGCCGAATGCGTCAAAGATATGCGCCAGGCGGGCGCGGCAGTGCTCGGCAGGCTTAATATGGCCGAATTCGGCGCAGGCTGGAACGCAAGGTCATATGCAAACAAGGAAGTATTAAACCCCTGGAACACTTCCCGGACGGCCGGAACATGCGGCGGCGGGGCGGCAGTATCCGCGAGGCTGACCCCGGCAGCGCTGGTGCTGGATGTAGGAGGGAACGCCCTTTCTTCCGCTTCCTATTGCGGCGTTTCCTGCCTTAAGCCCACTTACGGCTTTATTTCACGGCACGGCGCGGTATCTGTCTGCCCCTCTATAGAGCAGCTCTGCATTATGGCCCGGAGCTGCCTGGATATTGCCCTCATAGCCGAAAAGCTGCTGCATGGCAGCAAGCTGGATTCCACCTGCGTGCCCTCTGAAAGATATATGGAGCTGTATAAATACATGCCGGTCAAGCTTAATCTGTTCAAAATCGGCCTGGCGTCCAACTGGCTGGAAAAAGCGGATAAGCAAATGCGTATGGCCGTGCTTAAAGCGGTAGAAGTATTCAAAATGATGGGGGCCCGGATAGAAGAAATTGAAGTGCCTTTAAACCCTTTGGCCTATGAATGCGTCAGAGTTATATCCTGTGTTGAAGGCATGCAGGATATGCTCGTCCAGGGCCAGATAGACCGTTTAAGCCGCGAAACGCAGAAGAGTATAATATTGAAAAATATACTGATAACTCAAAAGCAGGGAATATATTTCAAAAAGGCCCGGAGCGTAAGAGAAAATATCTGCCGGAATTTAGAACAGACCCTGAGCGATGTAGACGCATTGATATGTCCCGGCGGATATTCTTTTGCGCCTGAATTGGGCGGGAGTTATAAACAGGACGCGCTTTTCACCGCTATACCTGCGCTGACCGGGCTGCCTGCTCTTAGCCTGCCCTGCGGGTTTAGCCAAGATTTGCCTCTGGGCATGATGATTTTGGGCAGGGGGCACAGTGAGAACATGCTGCTTGCGCTGGGAAACGAATTTGAAAGAGCTTCAAAACTCAACCTGATATCTCCGCCATTACTGGGAGGTGAAATTGGATGAACGGCAAGAAAGCCCGGATGACGCTGTTTTTTCCGCTAAATACAATGAGCAAGCTCTTCTGCTCCTGCCCCAATTCGGACGCGGCACGCAAAAGCTCATGCCCCATATGCCAGGATATGCCCGGAGCAATGCCGCTTATTAACAAACACGCACTGAACATTGCTATCGCCGCCGGATGCATGCTGAAGGTCCATTTTAACGCTTCCAGCTTTGAAAGAAAGCCGGTTTTTTACGGAGAACGCCTGCTGGAATATACATTGACGCAGGAGAATGCTCCTTTAGGCACTGCCGGATGCCTCCGAATAAATAATGATGATATTAAAATCAGCAAAATATATCTTGAACAGGAAACAGGCATGCAGGATGGCCAAATCAATTATAACAGGCGGGGCAGGCCCCTGCTGGGAATAGAAACCGCGGCCGAACTGGATAAAGCCGAAACTGCATATGCGGCGTATGAGCTTCTGCAAGCACGCCTTGAGAAAAAAGAACTGCTTAAATCAGGCAGGAAAGTTATGGCATCAATACATTTTATCAACGGCGCAGAGATAACAGGCATAGAAACAGACCAATTAGAGCAGGCCTTTATATGGGGAGAAACGGCCAGAAAAGCGCGGTATCTCTGGCGGGACGGCGCCGGAAAGAGAACCGGGATACAATACGGCAGAATATTCTATCCAAACGCTAACCTTTGCAGCATACATGTAGACCCCGAATGGATACGCAGAGTACGCATGGAATTCGGCGTATGACCTGATTTTAAGAAAATGAAATCTGAATATTTTTTGCCTCCTGGCGGGAAAACAGCTTAAAAGAGAGCAAAGGGGGCGGCGTTTGACAGGCCTCCGGCCTGTCCTGGGCGCGCTTTAGACGCGCCCAGGCGGCGCTTTAAAGCGCC
>URYI01000092.1 GCA_900552055.1 uncultured Eubacteriales bacterium
CCCCGCCCAGACCCCCTGCTTGCGCAGAGGCCCTTTCGGGCATACTGCCCGAAAGGGACTCTGCCGCCGCCCCCATTTTACACTCCCGGCCCGCACACAGCCCCTCCTGAATAAATTCCGAACATTTTCTAAATAAAAATATAAATTATACGTTGTTTTTAAGGAAAAACCGCAAGTATATGCTATAATTATTTTAACGTGGATATTTTTTACGCGGCAGAAACGCGAATTTTAAGCGAAAGGCGGTACCTTTAATGGACAACCGGGTAAAACGCATTTTTGTAGAAAAGAAGCCGGGCTTCGATATAGAAGCTCAAGCCCTGGCCTCCGATTTGAGAGATAATCTGGGAATCACAAGCATCACAGGCGTGCGCCTGATAAACCGTTACGATATTGAAGGACTGGACGATGGCCAGCTGGACCTGGCCGTGCCCACCATCTTCAGCGAGCCCAACGTAGACAAAGTTTCCTTTGAAACCATGCCTGTTTCAGGACAGATTTTAATAAGCGAATACCTGCCCGGCCAATACGACCAGCGGGCAGATTCGGCCGCCCAGTGCTGCCAGCTGCTGACCGGCCAGGAGGCGCCCCTGGTGCGCTGCGCCCGCGTTTACGCTTTTGAGGGCCTGCTCTCTCCCGAAGAAATGGAGCGCATAGAAAAATATATAATCAACCCAGTAGAATCGCGCAAAGCTTCTCCCCAAAAACCAGACACCCTTAAAATGACCCTTGAGCAGCCGGGCGCCGTAGAAATCCTGACTGATTTTATAAACTATACCGATGAACAGATAAAAGAATACCATAAGCAGATGGGCTTTGCCATGTCTCATGAGGATTTAGCATTTGTCCGGGACTTTTTCCGTCAGGAAGGGCGGGCGCCCAGCCAAACCGAATTAAAGGTAATAGATACATATTGGTCTGACCACTGCCGGCACACCACCTTTTTGACCCGCCTGGATTCAGTTGAAATTGAAGAAGGCAGCTTTACCGCCCCCATAAAGGACGCGCTGGCCCTCTATATGGATATACGGAAAGACCTTAAAAAGGAGGATAGGCCCGTTACCCTTATGGACATGGCTACCCTTGCCGCTAAGGAGCTGCGCAAGCAGGGCTTTTTAAATGATTTAGACGTTTCAGACGAAAACAACGCCTGCTCTATAGTGGTAAACGCCGTCATTGACGGCAGGGAAGAAAAATGGCTGATAATGTTCAAGAACGAGACGCACAACCACCCCACCGAGATAGAGCCTTTCGGCGGCGCGGCCACCTGTCTGGGCGGGGCAATACGCGATCCCCTTTCGGGGCGCAGCTACGTTTACCAGGCTATGCGCATAACGGGCGCGGCCGACCCCCGCGTACCTGTCAAGGACACTATGCCCAACAAACTGCCCCAGCGCAAGATAACCACGGGCGCCGCGGCGGGCTATTCCTCCTACGGCAACCAGATTGGGCTGGCCACGGGGCTGGTGCATGAAATATACCATCCGGGCTATGCCGCAAAGCGCCTGGAAATAGGCGCGGTGGTAGGTGCGGCTCCCTTTGAAAACGTCCGGCGCGCCCAGCCTGAGCCGGGAGACGTCATCCTGCTTTTAGGAGGCGCGACAGGCCGGGACGGCTGCGGGGGCGCGACAGGCTCCTCTAAAGCGCATACTCTTGAATCCCTCTCCACCTGCGGCGCGGAGGTGCAAAAGGGCAATCCTCCCACTGAACGCAAGCTTCAGCGCCTTTTCCGCAACACGGAATGCGCGCGCCTGATTAAAAAATGCAACGATTTCGGCGCGGGCGGCGTATGCGTTGCCATTGGAGAGCTGGCTGACGGCCTGGACATCAATTTAGACGCCGTACCCAAGAAATACGAAGGCTTAAGCGGCACTGAGCTGGCTATAAGCGAATCTCAGGAGCGCATGGCGGTAGTGCTGGATAAAGCCGACTGCGCGCGCTTTATTGAGCTGGCCGCGGCTGAAAACCTGGACGCCGTACCCGTAGCCGCGGTAACGGATACGGGCAGGATGCGCATGTTCTGGCGGGGGGATACAATAGTAGATATCCCGCGCGCCTTTTTAGACACCAACGGCGTAACCCAGCACGCGGACGCCCTTATAAAGGCGCCCAAGGGCCTTAAAGAATACTTTGAGCCTGAAAAGCCCTGCTTCGGCGGACTGCTTGAGAGCATAACCGACCTCAATTCCTTTATACAGAAGGGACTGTCCGAGCGCTTTGATTCCACCATAGGCGCAGGCAGCGTATTAATGCCCTTCGGCGGCAAATACCAGCTCACCCCCGTGCCCTATATGGCGGCCAAGCTGCCAGTAATGGGGGAAACCGACCTTTGCACAGTTATGTCCTGGGGCTTTGACCCCATTCTTTCCAGCCTCTCGCCCTTCCACGGCGCGTATTACGCGGTTGTGGAATCCCTCGCGCGGCTGGCCTGCTCAGGCGCGGATATTTCGGGCGCGCGCCTGACCCAGCAGGAATATTTTGAACGCCTGCGCTCTGAGCCTGAACGCTGGGGCAAGCCCGCGGCGGCTCTGCTGGGCTCCATAAAAGCGCAGATGGACTTTAAAGCGCCCTCTATAGGGGGCAAGGATTCCATGTCCGGTTCCTTTATGGATTTGGACGTGCCCTCCACCCTTGTCAATTTCGCCATAGTCACAGCCGGCGCTTCGGATATAATTTCCCCCGAATTTAAGGAGGAGGGCAGCTATATATGCCTTATGCGCCCCGACAGGGATGAAAACTGCATGCCTGACGCGCAGGAGCTTAAAGCGCGCTATATAGCCCTGGCTGCTTTAATCCGCTCAAAGGAAATTTCCGCGGCTATGCCGGTTTCCCGCGGCGGCGCGGCGGCGGCGGTTATAAAGATGTGCCTGGGCAACGGCATAGGAGCGGACCTTTTAAATCTCTCCCCCCAGGAATTTTTTGCTGACAATCCGGGCTCCGTGGTATTTGAGGCGCGCTCGGCCGAAACTGCTCAAAAACTGGACGGAGTGATAATAGGCCGGACGGGCGGCGGCGCCATAAGCCTGAACGGAGAACAGATAACCCTCAGCGAGGCGGCTCAGGCCGGACTGTCAGTGCTGGAGAATATTTTCCCTGTATACGCCTCCGGCACCGAGGCCAGCGCGGTTTCCCAACCCAAACGGGAATATCCCGCCTGCGCGCCGGGGCACAAAACCGCGCGGCCCAGGGTAGTCATCCCGGTTTTCCCCGGCACCAACTGCGAATATGACAGCGCGCGCGCCTTTTCCCAGGCGGGCGGCCTGCCTGAAATCCTGGTTATACGCAACCGCACTCCCGAGGATATAGCCCAATCTATAGCCCAGCTTAAAAAGCTCATTGATTCGGCCAACATACTCTTCCTGCCCGGCGGATTTTCGGGCGGGGACGAGCCCGACGGCTCGGGCAAATTCATAGCCACCGTACTGCGCAACCAGAAAATCATGGACGCCGTGCATGAGCTGCTCTATAACCGGGACGGGCTGTGCCTGGGCATATGCAACGGCTTCCAGGCGCTGATAAAAACCGGCCTGCTTCCCAATGGAAAAATCGCCCCCTTAGAAGAAAATTCCCCCACCCTGACCTTTAACACTCTGGGCAGGCATATTTCCACTGTCGCGCATATAAGGGTAGCGGGCAATAATTCCCCCTGGCTGTCTCTCTGCCGTCCGGGCGAAATATACGCCGTGCCCGTTTCACACGGCGAGGGACGCTTCTGGGCGGACCAAAGCCAGCTTAAGGCCCTTATTGACAACGGCCAGATAGCCACCCAGTACTGCTCCCCCGACGGAATTGTTTCGGGTTCGGGAGAAAGCAACCTTAACGGTTCGGTCATGGCCATAGAGGGCATAATTTCACCTGACGGCCGGGTTATGGGCAAAATGGGGCATACTGAGCGGGCAGGGCGCAATATAATGAAGAATGTACCCGGCTGCTACGATATGAAGCTGTTTGAAGCGGGCTGCAATTATTTTAAGTAGACAATATAATCAGAGTACAATGCGCCTAGAATGTGTAAATTGTTGGGTTCTGCTGCGTTGTCGTCCTTAAAATACGCCCGGTATTTCTGCGTCCTGCCGCCTTGCAAAACCGGAAAATTCCTTTTTCTCTGCGGTCGGAGATTTTTGCTTTCAATGCCCTTTAACGGCCGCGCGGCGCGTGGGCGAAGACATACCGGGCGTATTTTAAAGACCTCGCAACAAAGCGGACGCGGCGGGCTCTTAAGCAAAAACGCATTCTACTTTGATTGTATTGTCTAGCCAATGCAATGAAAATAAAACGCGCTAGGAGGAGGCTGTCTGATTTAAAAACTGCTGTTCTTAAAATGCTGCGCGGGAATTAACTGCTTTGAAAGGGTTGCCGTTCTCAAAACACTGCGCCGGAGACTTCTTTTTCTGAAAACATTGCCATTCTTAAAACGCCGCGCGGGAATTAACTGCTTTGAAAGGGTTGCCGTTCCTAAAACACTATACAAGGGGTGGTTTGCTTTAAAAAGATTGACGCTCCTGAGGCAATGCGCAAGGGGCTGACTGATTTAAATAACTGCTATTCTTAAAATGCTATGCAGAGGACTGCCTGATTTGAAAAAACTGCTGCCCCTGAAACGCCACGCAAGAGACCAGCTGATTTGAAAAATGCTGCCGCTCCTGAGGCGCCGTCCAGGGGACTGGCTGATTTAAGAGCATTATCGTTCTCAAAATACGCAGTCATTACTGCGTCCTGCTGTATTCTGTATTGCGAAGAGAAAAAGCCGTCCTATATCCAGCCGGAAATTCCTGCCCCAAAAAACCTGTTTAACAGGCGTTGGACGGTCAGGCGAGGGTATAGAGCATGGGCCGGCCATTTCAGCAGATGCGTCCTTATAAGCAAAACCGCACTGCGTAAGATTATATATTTATAAGTACAAACTCTTTTGAGGGCGGCGGAATTTCAGGCCGGGGGGCGGCGCGTGGATTTTGGCAGCGCTGCAGCGCTGCCAAAATTCAGCGTTTGCGCCCGCAGGGCGCAAACGCTGAGGCGGCCCGAAGGGCCGCCCCACGCGCCGCCCCCCGGCCTGAAATTCTCCGCCGCCCCAAAAAAGGCATATAAAAACCAGCCTGAAAATGCGCGTAAAATCTTAAAAGCTTCGCTATTCCGCTTGCATAAAACGCCGGGCAAGTGTATAATGTTTATGTTACAATTTTAACAATTTATTAATATTGGAGGAATGCAGACCATGAGAGTATATAATTTCAGCGCAGGCCCTTCCATGCTGCCTGAAGAAGTGCTCAAGCAAGCTGCCGGTGAAATGCTGGACTATAACGGCACAGGCATGAGCGTTATGGAGATGAGTCACAGGGCCAAATGTTACGATGAGATAATAAAGGAAGCGCAGGCTCTTCTGCGCGAACTGATGGAAGTGCCCGACAACTATAAGATACTGTTTGTCCAGGGCGGCGCAAGCACTCAGTTTGCCGCAGTGCCCCTCAATCTTCATGTAAACGGCAAGGCTGATTACATACTCACGGGCAATTTTGCCAAGCAGGCCTATAAAGAGGGCGCGCGGCTGACCCAGGCCAACGCCATTGCTTCCAGCGAAGAGGATAACTACACCTACATTCCCAATGTAACTCCCGATATGATAGATAAAGACGCGGATTATGTACATATCACCACCAACAACACCATTTTCGGAACCAAATACACCTCCCTGCCCGATACGGCCGGAGTGCCCTTAGTGGCCGATATGTCCTCCAACATACTCTCTGAGCGCATGGATATAAGCAAATTTGCCGTTATATATGCCGGGGCCCAGAAGAATATCGGGCCTGCCGGGCTGACTGTGGTTATAGTCAGAGACGACATGCTGGAGCGCTTTAAGGAGGATTGTCCCACCATGCTCAAATGGAAGACCCAGGCGGACAAGGACAGCCTTTACAACACTCCTCCTACCTATTCGATATACATGGCCATGCTGGTATTCCGCTGGCTGAAAAAGCTGGGCGGCATAAGCGAAATGGAGAAAATCAACCGCTATAAAGCCGGTCTGCTCTATGATTACCTTGATTCCTCTGATTTTTATCATACTTCAGTACAAAAGGAATACCGTTCCATAATGAACGTGCCTTTTGTTACCCCCAGCAAGGAGCTGGACGAAGCCTTTGTTAAGGAAGCGGCTAAAAACGGGCTTCTCACCCTTAAGGGGCACCGTTTGGTAGGCGGCATGCGCGCCTCCATATACAACGCCATGCCTGTAGATGGGGTTAAAAAGCTTGTAGAATTCATGAAGAAATTTGAAGCGGAAAATAAATAGCCTTTACAGCTGTCCGTGCGCTCCTGCACGCAAACAGGCCGGGAGCGCACGGCGCAGCCGCGCTTTGGCTTTTAGCCATAAGGGCGCCGGTATTTTATAATTGCTTTAAAAGCGCCGCAAACTTATTTACTATTTCAGATATCCATTTATTTGTATTTTATTTAAGCCCGACGGACCCGTTTAATCTTAAGCACGCGAAACGCCAATGCGTTTGAATCTGTCAGAGATTGGACGCCCCAGGGTTTAATATTTTAGAAAGGTGATAAAAAGAATGAAAGAGATTCTAAAGCTTAACGCTATTGCCGATGTAGTAAAGGAGCATTTGCCTGAGGACGAATTTACCGTTTCAACCGAATGCTCCCAGCCCGTAGGCGTACTGGTGCGCTCGGCTGATATGCACAATTACCAGCTGCCTGAGAGTGTTCTGGCCGTAGCGCGGGCAGGCGCAGGAGTAAACAACATTCCCTGTGATGAATACGCTCAAAAGGGCGTAGTTGTGTTCAACACGCCCGGAGCTAACGCAAACGCCGTAAAAGAGCTGGTGCTCTGCGCAATAATTATGGCTTCCCGCAATGTAGTGCAGGCTTACGACTGGGTTCAGGGCCTTAAGGGGCAGGAAAACGTTGAAAAGCTGGTGGAATCGGGCAAAAAGGCTTTTGTAGGCCCTGAAATCAGGGGTAAAAAGCTGGGCGTGCTGGGACTGGGCGCAATAGGCGCGTTAGTGGCCAACGACGCGGTAAAACTGGGCATGGAAGTAATGGGGAACGACCCGTTTATCTCGGTAGATTTGGCCTGGAAACTGTCCCGCGCAGTTAAAAACGCTCCCACAAGAGAACAGATTTTTGAGCAGTGCGACTATATTACCATGCACGCACCTTTAACAGACGACACCCGCGAGATGATTAATAAGGACAGCATCAATATGATGAAGCAGGGTGCGGTTATCATCAACTTCTCCAGAGGCGCCCTTGTCAACAACGCCGACATTATAGAGGCGCTTAATTCGGGCAAGCTTAGGGCCTACGTCACCGATTTCCCGTGCGATGAACTGTTAGGTGTAAAGGGAGTAATAACCATCCCCCATCTGGGCGCTTCCACTCCTGAATCAGAGGATAACTGCGCCGCAATGGCCGCAAAGGAGTTATACGACTATATCAAATACGGCAATATAGTAAACAGCGTAAACTATCCTACCTGTATTCTGCCTTATACCGGACGCACCCGTCTGGCTATCGCGCATTTAAACAAAGCCAACATGGTTGGACAGATAACGGCAGTTATTGCATCAGACAACATCAACATATCCGACATGATAAACAAATCCCGCAAAGAGCTGGCCTATACGGTTATTGACACGGACAGCGATGTCAACCAAAGCGTTATTGACGACATAAAGAGCATTGACGGAGTTATAAGGGTGCGTGTTATTTAAGATTTAAGCCGCTTAAATAACAGCGAGCCTTATTTATGCATCCTATAAGCTGCTTGCCCCTGTAAAACAAAGAGCTTCGGGGCTGCGGCGTTTGCGGCCGGTGGCCGCCGGCCTAGCGTTGCTAGGCCGGGCAGGCGCTTTT
>URYI01000093.1 GCA_900552055.1 uncultured Eubacteriales bacterium
TGGTTGCCGCTCTCGGCGTAAATAATACGGCACAGCCAGAACAGATCGTCCTGGTTATAATACTGATCCGCGGGGGTCAGGGCGCCGCTGCCCCGGGTCACGGCCACCACACCGGTGGCGGCGTTCCAGGTCAGGGAGGCGTCAAAGGCCTCAGTCAGTACAGACAGAGGAACCGTCACCCGGCCATCCACCAGCTGTACTCCCTCAGGGATGGACAGGTAGCGGCCATTGGCCACCAGATACAGCTGGCCAACCTTGGCGGTGAGATTGAGCTTGCTGCTGCTCACCGTTACGGTCTGGCTGCCGCCGTCCCAAGTGACAGAGACGGAGGGGTCCAGCTCCTTGGCCATGGGGACCAGAGCCACATAAGTCGTTCCGCCCTGCTGCGTCTTGTTTACCTCTGAGGGAACCGCCTTGCCGTCAACCGTCAAGGTCCGGTCCATGTCCTCCACCAAGGTCAGCACACTGGAGCCCGCACCCGCGGTCACCATGTGCGCCTGGTCTGCTTCCTGATCGTGAGTTTCGCTGGTCTGAACCAGCTGGGCCCCACGGGTCCCTTTCTCGGTTTGAAGCTGCTGGGTGGAATCTTCTTCCACACCGGCACCCATCAGGAGAAGCAAGGCAAAGGCGCTCAGCGTCAGCGAAAACAGCTTTCGTGTCATTGTCTTCACTCCTATTTAGTTACAAAATTATGTCAACAAAAATGACATCAAAAGCAACCGTTTGTTACTTTTGTTACCACATTGTAACCAAATGGCCGTCCAGAAACAAGGGCAAAAATCACTATACTTTCCTTGTTTTCCTTGTTCATTTTTTCTATTATACTGAAAAAAATATCGAAATTTTATTATTTCGAAGTTTTTTGTGCACTTTTGCCCCTTCTCTTTTTTCACAAATCAGTTCCGCTTTTGCCCGCCAGGTTTCCATAAAAACAGCTCCGCCTCAGCGGAGCTGTTTCTAATTCTTTTCTTTTTCAGTTACTTCTTTCGGTTGTCCAATTTCTGCATCAGGGCCACCAGCAGAGCAATGATGCCCAGCACCACAAAGATACCCAGCATTCCCTGCCCCATCATTTCCAAAGCATGCGTAATATTTTCCATGTTCGAATGTCCTCCTTTTTACTCCATCACAGGATGGGATTGTTGGCAAAATACTGAAGCACCACACCGCCGGCCACCACGCCGCCGGTTACTACGCCGCCGGCTACCACACCAGCGGCCACCACGCCAGCCATCACCACACCTCCTGCTACTACGCCAGCGGCCACTCCTACGCCTACTCCTCCGGAGCCGGTGGAGCAAATAGGGCTGGTGCAGCTTGAAAATTCAACCAGCAGGCTGAATGTGCGTTCGGCTCCCAGCGGCTCGGCTTCCATAATAGGCAAGCTCAATCACGGAGCGAATGTAACCGTAATTGGTGAATCAGGCGACTGGTACCAGATTGAGAGCGGCTCTGTAAAGGGCTATGTCTCCAAGGAATATATAACAATAATTTCATATGCCCAAGAGCGTATTGGAACTGTTACAGGCGCAAGCAGCCTGAAAGTGCGTTCAGGCCCCGGAACTTCTTATTCGCGCATAACCGCTATCAGCGGCGGTACAACCGTAACAGTGCTGGGCGAAACAAACGGATGGTACTTTGTGCGCCTGGCCAACGGCACGACGGGCTACTGCAGCGCTGAATATATGACAGTAAGCGATTCCCCTGCCGTGCCGGATGACCCCGATGGGCGCACGGGCACTGTTACGGGAATAGACACGCTTAACGTGCGTTCAGGGCCCTCAACAAACAACGGCATACTCTTTACCATCAGCCGCGGGACAAAAGTAACCGTACTGGAAGAATCCAACGGCTGGTATAAAATACAAGTGCTTAACAGAACGGGATATGCATATGCCCAGTATATAGAGATAGACCAGACGGGCGCTTCCCCTTCGGCAGACAACTCCAAGCCTGCAAGCACAACGCCCACTAGCACGCCTTCTCCCTCTCAGAGCGCTCCGCCCTCCTCAAATGAAACGGGACGGGTGACTCTTGAGAATTCAACCAGCAGGCTGAACGTGCGCTCGGCTCCCAATGGCTCAGCTTCCATAATAGGCAAGCTCAATCACGGAGCAACTGTGACCATAACCGGCGAATCAGGCGACTGGTACCAGATAGAAAGCGGCTCGATAAAGGGCTATGTTTCTAAAGATTATATAACTGTTGACGGCTCTGCGCCCCAGGAGCGCACAGGCACCGTTACGGGCGCGAGCAGCCTGAGGGTGCGCTCCGGCCCAGGCACCTCCTATTCGCGCGTCACAGCCATAAGCGAGGGCACCAAAATTACCATACTGGACGAGACAAACGGCTGGTACTTTGTGCGTCTGGCTAACGGCACGACAGGCTATTGCAGCAAGGAATATATAACGGTTTCGGGAGACAGCGGAAACAGCGCCGGCGAAGAATACGGCACCGGAATTGTAGATGTCAGTTCTTCCCTGAACGTCCGCAGCGGCCCCTCAACCAGCAGCAGCGTTGTAGCTTCTCTCAGCGACGGTGCCAGAGTAACCATTCTTTCCCGCGAATCCAACGGCTGGTACCGCATAAGGACTTCTTCGGGCGTAACCGGCTATGTCAGCGGAGAATACATTAATTTAACCGATGAGGACGATTCTGATTCTCCTTCGCAAAGCTATACGGGCACGGTTAAATTAAGCAGTTCCACCAGCCGGCTGAATATACGGTCCAGCGCAAATAAAAGCGCCAGCATAATAGGTAAGGCTGCAAACGGTTCAAAAGTTACCATAATCGGCGAATCGGGCGACTGGTACAGGATTGAGTACAACAATACAACCGGATATGTAAGCAAGGACTATATCCAGATATAAAAAGTTTAATTGATTGAAGGGATGTGACCAGATTTGAAAATTAAAAGGCTTGTGGTCGTACTGACTATACTGACGCTTGCGGCGGCTCTGCTGCCCCTAACGGCGCAGGCGGTTACGCTGAAAGAAGGCACCCGGAGCCAGAGCGTAGAAGCTTTGCAGCAGGCGCTTAAGAGCAAAGGATATTTTTCTGCAACCTCCACAGGATATTACGGTGATATAACCGTTGCCGCAGTAAAAAGCTATCAAAAGGATAACGGCCTGACTGCCGACGGCATAGCCGGCAAGGATACCCTTACAGCTCTGGGCCTTATGTCCAATGCTGATGCCATTAAAACAGGCACTGTTAATATAAGCGAAGGGCTGAACCTCAGATATGGCCCGTCCAGTTCCAACGCTCTGCTCTGCGAGCTGGAAAACGGCTCAGAAGTGGAAATCCTTTCAGAAAGCGGCGGCTGGTACAAAATACGCACCTCATTTGACATTGAAGGCTATGTATATAAGAGCTATATAAAGGCTTCGGGAAGCTCTGATTCAAATTCCAGCTCAAGCGTACAGCAGGGTAAAGTCAAGGTGAACACTCGGCTGAACGTCCGCAGCGGCCCCGGAACTTCTTATTCTATTAAAGGCTATCTGCTTAATAACGCTTCTGTAGTTATAAGCGATTCCCAGAATGGCTGGTATGCCATTACCTCTTCTTCGGGCCTGAGCGGTTATTGCAGCGCTGAATACATCACCGTCAGCGGGCAGAGTTCGGATAATGGCTCAGACAATTCGGGCACACCTGTAAACCAGACGGGCAAGGTAAAGGTAAACACCCGCCTGACTATCCGCAGCGGCCCCGGCACCTCCTATTCCGCCAAGGGATATTTGAGCAATAATACCTCTGTGACAATTTCAGAAATACTGGACGGCTGGTATAAAATTCAAACCTCTTCGGGTATAACGGGCTATTGCAGCGCCGATTATATAACAGTAACGGGCGAAAACACCGGTACAGCTGAAACCAAGCAGGGTGTTGTAAACGTAGATACCCGGCTGACGGTACGCAGCGGCCCCGGTACCTCTTACTCGGCTCTGGGTTATTTAAACGACAATGCCTCTGTGACCATCCATGAAACTTCGGGAGACTGGCATAAAATTACTACTCCGACCGGAATGAGCGGATACTGCCACGTTGATTACATTACTATCGGCCAAAGCGGTTCTTCAGACAATTCGGACGATTCAGACTCCTCCACTCCTTCGGAAACGCTGAAATACGGCATGACCAGCAATGATGTTGTTAAATTGCAGCAGCGCCTTAAGGAGCTTGGATATTTTTCGGCCAACTGCACCGGCTACTTTGGAACAATAACCCTGAGCGCAGTTAAGAGCTTCCAAAAGGACAATTCTCTTGACGCGGACGGAATAGCCGGGCCCAAGACTTTAGCGGCGCTCTTTGATAAAAACGCCGATGCTAAGCCTGAAGAGCCGGAAGAACCCGAAACGCCGGAAGAACCTTCGGACGAAACAGAAGAATTAATTGACGAGCTTCTGGCTTACGCCAAGACCTTCCTGGGCACACCTTATGTTTACGGAGCGAACGGCCCCGACTCTTTTGACTGCACGGGCTATACCTGCTATGTATTTAAGCATTTCGGATATTCTCTGCCCCGTACGGCCTACAATCAGGGCTACAACAACTATGCGCCCAAGATTGAAAAGATTGAGGACTTAAAGCCGGGCGATCTGGTGTTCTTCAACACTCTGAGCGACAACGACTTATCCGACCACGCGGGCATATATCTGGGCGACAATATGTTCATCCACTGCAATTCAGGCAGTTCCATGTCCGTGGTTATCCAGGATATAACCAACAGCTATTACAAGCCCCGCTTCTCCTGGGGACGCCGGGTAATCTCTTAATATCCATTAATTATAATTATAAGGGCTTATATGGCCGCGGCTTTATAAGCCCTTTTTCAAACTCCCGTATTTTAAGGCGGGTCGGCCCCATTTTTTGCATACAAAACATCTTTGATAATACAAACCCAAACAGCAGTTTACACAGAATATGCCTTGAAGCCTGGGGGGCAAGGCATATATATTACTATCCAGCAACAAGGTTCCTCAATATCAATACCCGGCAAAATAAGCGCACTATATATAAGCAAGTTTAAAATAATAATTAAAAAGGAGTATTAAGAACATGTATGATTTCGAGGAAGAAGAACGGAAACTGGCTGAACAAAATGCCGAAAAGGCAAAAGCCGCAAGTATCAGAAGGGGCAAAAATATTCTCACCTATTTTGGAATAGTGAATTTAATAGGCGTTGGGATTGGATATCTGCCATCTTTAATTATTAGCTTTTCTTCTATTTTTATAATTGGCTTAGGTCCTATTATCTATGTAGGCATACTGGCCTTCATAGATATCGCGTTTGCCATAGCGCTTATAAAAGGTGTAACGGTAGTAAGAATAATATACGCAATACTGTCATTCGTTTTAGCGCTTATAGACATATTTACTCTTCCAGTTATCCTGGTTATCTCTCCTGTATTGGGAGTAGCTTTTATGGTCGCAATGGCCTATAGTTTCTTCCGTGGCTGGCAGCTGGCATTCAATAAGAATGTCAAGGCATACTGCCGCACACGGCAAAGTAAATTTTAAATAGAATAGCGGACATAATAAACAGCCTGCTGGATTTAAATAAAAACAAGCTGTGTAACAAATATTAGTAAGGTGAAGCATACGCACAGACTGTCCGCTAAACAATATAACAAAAACGATATGCCTGCCTGCTCCCAAAATGAATCCCGCCAAAAAGAAGAGAAAACAAGCAGTCAGGCGGACACAGCTCCAAAACAGACTGCCGATTCTCCTGAAAAAGAGCAGGCGCTCATTGATTTTTACAGGAGCATGTAAAGGAAGCTGAAAATCGCAAAACTTATAGTTCTGAATATTAGGTATATGGAGTTTCCTTATCGGCGCCATATGTTTTATACTTCTTGGGGGATTTAACTTTATTACTGTTTTGGCTGTAATAATACAGGCGGCGCTGTCCATTGCGCTTATATCAGGCGTAAGCTGGGTGCGATATTTGTATGCGGCATGCGCCTTTTAAAGCATAATGCCTTTATTAGCGTTTTAGTTATTATACGCGGCTCATCCCCGCTTGCGAGTGCATTTTGCATAATTATTGCAATTTATCAGATTATCTTCATCATAATGCTGATATTCAATAAATACACCGGAGAATATTTTTATTCCGGAAAATATAATAAGTCCAAGCATAATAAAAAGTATCGGTTTTTGCGCGGCGCTTATAAGACAGTATTAGAAATGTTTTCGGGAAACGGTATGGCTTTGGCTGCCCTGTTTCATCACATCCCGTCCTTGCTAAAGATAAAGAAAGCTTCACAGCAAGCATAGAAAGGGGGTACCCTTTGGTTAAATCCCACGCATTTTTGTTTGTGGAGATAATCCGGAAATTATCCAAAATTCGAATTTATAGGAGGAATAGCAATGAAAAAAATGAAACATGATAGTTCGACCATCGCCTGGAACGCCATGGGTGACGAATGGTTTGAATTGGCTCAAACAGGAGAATGCAGAAATTATTTTATTATGCCTAATATGCTGAATTATATGGGTGATGTTAGTGGAAAGAAAATATTGGATTTAGGATGCGGAGAGGGGGGTTATTCAAGAGAACTTGCCAAAAGAGGCGCACAGCTTGTTTCGGTTGACTGCTCAAAGAGAGCTATTGAATATGCTATGGAATTGGCAGAAAAGGATAAGCTGGAAATTAAACATTTTGTCAGAAACAGCAATGATTTATATGATATAGAGTCTGAACAGTTTGATATAGTTCTCTGTTCAATGATGCTGATGGATTGTGAGGATTTTGAGGGAACACTGCAAGAGGTTGTAAGAGTGTTAAAACCGCAGGGAAAACTATATGCAAGTGTTCTGCATCCATGCTTTGATGGAAATCATGAAATGGGAATAGGACGTCAGGGGACAGGCATTGACAGGCAAGTAGTTGTCATGAATTATTTTGAACCAAAGGAGTGGGAAGCGCCCTTATGGAAAGGAACAATTCCCGTTATCTGGAGACACAGGACTATGGAAGAATATGTGAAAGCATTTATCAAAGCCGGATTAACCATTGTGGATATGAATGAACCTCGCGCTAGCGATGAGCAGGCTCAAATATCTGTTGCGATGGCATGGCTTCAGAAGATTCCATTGTATTTGTATTGGGAATTGAAGAAATAAAGGCTTATAATTCACCCCAGGGAGCAAGCGAATAGAACGCTTGCTCCTTTTTAATTGCCCAGCAGCAAGAACCGGCCAGGAGCGCAAAGCGAAGAGTTTATTCTTGACTGGTGTTTTTTTGTGCTATTTGCTCAATAAATGAGAATACATTCGCTTCATTTAAATTGATTTGGAGGGTTGCTCAATAGGGAGTGATAAAACTTTATGCCGTGCGGCTTTGCATAAACAGCAAGCGTGCGGGAAATGTTTTTATATGTACCTGCTCTAAAAATACCATTCTGCTGCGCAACAAAAGAAAAGACGGTCAAGAAACAACTTGCTTCTTACTCGCCTTTTCCGCACTCAACATGATAGTTCCCTTATCCCGGTTGTTGATACTGTTTTATGAGCAGCTGCCATTGAACCGCCCCTATATTTTTTATTGTTTACATATCCTCATATGCGCATTGAGGACACTTGCCGTTATTTTCATAGGCGCAGTCGGCGCACAGGTACTTATGGCATTTTGAGCATCTTTCCATGCTTCTGTCCTCCGCCTCCCGGCCGCATACGGCGCATTGCACTCTGGCCATGTAAATCAGCTCCAATCTGTTAGTTGATATTAATATTTTGCTTTATTCCGCTTTAATTATGCACCCATTTAATAATGCCGTATTATAAGATTAAAGGAACAAAGAAAAAGCAGGCGGCGCCCGGCGGCGTCCGC
>URYI01000094.1 GCA_900552055.1 uncultured Eubacteriales bacterium
CGGAACGGCCGCCGGGCCGGCAAAGCCGGCCCGGAGCAGGCTGCGCCTGCCAAACGCCGCCCCCGCCCCGGCGCCCCGGACTTTTTTAATACAGCAGTATATTATCATACTTATAGGCAGAATATAATACCGTTAAAAAACCCGCGGGTTCCCCCGCAGCGCTTATGAAAATTTATGAAAATATAATATAACCCTTGACTTAAATCCAGCCTTTTATATAATACCAGTAAGCAGTATGAAAACGATTTCAAACAAAGGAGGAAAAGGTATGGCCACAATAAGAGACGTAGCTCAGCTTGCCGGCGTTTCCCCTTCCTCCGTTTCCAGATATTTTAATAACAAAGAGCTGTTAAGCCCGCAAAGCATGGAGCGTATTGAAAAAGCAGTCCGGGAATTAAACTATTACCCCAGCTCTCTGGGACGAAATCTGCGTTTTTCCCGTTCAGGCAAGCTGCTTGCCCTGCTGCCCACTATCTCCAATCCGTTCTATCACCGTATCCTGAGCACTATAAGCAAGGAATGCGAGCAGTACGGCTACACAATGATAACCTGCACCACGGGCATGGACAAATACACTGAGCAGAATCTGTACAATATGCTGCACAGCCATTACGCCGACGGCGCAATAATCTTCGGCAGCGCACTGACCAAAAGCGAACTGGAGGGGCTTTTTAGAAAATACCCGATGGTGCAGTGCTGCGAATATATAGACGCAAATCTGCCCGGCGTTTCCATAGACGACGAATCTGCCTCCTTTGAGGCAGTTAAATATCTCATAGCCAGCGGCTGCCGCTCAATAGCGATGGCCTCTGGGAACCCCCGGTTCAGTTCTACCCTGAAAAGGGAAACAGGCTATAAACGCGCGCTGAACAGCGCAGGCCTGGAATTTTATCCTGAATTTATAATCCGAGGGGACTACGGCTATAAAGGCGGTCAGTCCATAATAAAGACCCTGTTCTCCCGGCCGGGTCCAAAGCCCGATGCGCTCTTTGCAATTTCGGACGCCGTAGCCATAGGCGCTATAAAAGAGCTGCATGATATGGGTATAGAGGCAGGCAAGGATTTTTCCGTCATAGGCTTTGACAACACTTCCCTTTCCGCCTGCTATATTCCCTCTCTTTCAACGGTTTCCCAACCGCGCGAAGAACTGGGGCGAACAGCCGCCAGGCTGTTCTTCGAGCGCCTGGAGAATTCCAAGGCCGCACCAAAGCTTATTACGCTTGAACACAAGCTGATAATAAGAGAATCCACAATAAATATTTTATGAGGTGATTTTATGCAAAAAGTAAGAGCTGCTATCATAGGATGCGGAGGCATCGCCAACGGCAAGCACATGCCTGCCCTAAAGGAGCTTCATGAACAGGCGGAAATGGTCGCTTTCTGCGACATTATCCCTGAACGCGCCGAAAAGGCCAAGAAGGATTTCGGAACTCCCGACGCCAAAGTTTACGAGGATTACAGGAAGCTTTTAGAGGATAAAAGCATTGATACCGTGCATGTCTGCACCCCCAACCGCTCCCACAGCTTTATAAGCATAGACGCAATGGAGGCCGGCAAGCATGTAATCTGCGAAAAGCCCATGGCCAAGACTTACGCTGAAGCCAAGGATATGGTCGCCTGTGCAAAGCGCACCGGTAAAATCCTCACCATAGGCTATCAGAACCGTTACCGTTCAGACAGCCAGTTCATTAAAAAGATGTGTGTAGAGGACGAACTGGGTGAAATTTACTACGCCAAGGCAATGGCTGTTCGCCGCAGAGGCGTACCCACCTGGGGCGTATTCACCAACGAATACGAGCAGGGCGGCGGTCCCCTCATTGATATCGGAACCCATGCGCTCGACCTCACTCTCTGGATGATGGACAACTATAAGCCCAAGATGGTTTTGGGCACCACCTTCCGCAAGCTGGCCAATAATAAGGAAACCGGCAACCCCTGGGCGGACTGGGATCCCACTGTATTCACTGTTGAAGATTCAGCCTTTGGCTTTATAGTAATGGAAAACGGCGCCGCTATCTCCCTGGAAAGCAGCTGGGCCTTGAATACTCTTGAAGTGCGTGAAGCTCAGACTCTGCTCTGCGGTACTAAGGCGGGAGCTGATATGTTGGACGGAGTCCGCATAAACGGCGTACATCACAACAAGCAGTATATCGAGCGTCCCGACCTTACCGGCGCCGGCGTAGCCTTCTTCGGCACCAGCAGCACCAACGAATCTGTTGTTGAATGCGCCACCTTCCTGCGTGCAGTAACCGAAGGCGCCGAATTAATCGTTAAGCCCGAACAGGCTATGGTAGTAACCCAGATTCTTGAAGCTATTTATGAATCTGCCAAGAGCGGAAAGGCTGTTACCTTTGATAACTAAAAATTAAAGGAGCAATAAAAATGATAAACGTACTTATATTCAACGAATTTTCTCATGAAAAACAGTGGGAAGCCCTGCGCAAACCCTATCCCCAATATCTTCACGGCGCGCTTAAGGCTGCGGTGGAATGCGAGGATGTCAAGGTTAAATGCGTTACTCTTGAGGACCCGGACTGCGGAATTAACGACGAAGTGCTTAAGGAAACAGACGTGCTTATATGGTGGGGCCACGTTCTGCACCACCTCGTGCCCGACCATGTTGTAGACTGCATACAGCGGGCCGTCTTAAACGGCATGGGCTTTATAGCGCTGCACTCGGCCCACGTCAGCAAGCCCTTTACCCGCCTTATGGGTACAAGCTGCACGCTTAAATGGAGGGATAACGACCGTGAGCGCGTTTGGGTAACCTCCCCCGCTCATCCCATTGCTGCCGGACTGCCCGAATATTTTGAACTGCCTCAGGAAGAAATGTACGGGGAATACTTTGATATTCCCACCCCTGACGAAGTGGTATTTATGGGCTGGTTCGCAGGCGGAGAACTATTCCGCAGCGGCTGCACCTGGCACCGCGGCCTGGGCAAGATATTCTATTTCCAGCCCGGACATGAAGAATTCCCCATATATTATAACGAATATGTGGTAAAAATTCTTCAGAACGCCGTGCGCTGGGCCGCTCCTACCAAGCGGATTGACGGCTTTATCTGCCCCAATGCGCCTCTGCTGGAAAAAAAGGCCGATTGATTATCTCCTGCGCGGTCTAACAGCCGCATTTATGCGGGACTCAAAATTTAAATAAGCTGCCGTCCGAATATCGGCGGCAGCAAATAAATTTATAAGAAAGGAATCCGCTGATTTTCAGACGGATACAGGTAATCATTATGAAGCTTGGAGTATTTACCGTTTTGCTTCAGGACAGGCCGCTGGACGACGCGCTGGCCTATTTAAAGGATTTAGGCGTAGAGATGGTGGAGATTGGCTGCGGCGGTTTCCCCGGAAAAGCTCACTGCGACCCCGAAGTGCTTTTAAAGGACGATATGGCTCTAGCGCAGTTCAAGAAAACCGTTGACAAATACGGCATGGAAATCTCCGCCCTGAGCTGCCACGGCAACCCCGTGCATCCCAATAAGGCCATCGCAGAAAAATACCTTTCCGACCTTAAAAACGCCATTTTGCTGGCAGAAAAGCTGGGAATAGGCATTGTAAACACTTTTTCGGGCTGCCCTGGCGACTGCCCCGAATCCCAGCATCCGAACTGGGTTACATGCCCCTGGCCGGATGACTATTCCGAAGTATTAAAATATCAGTGGGACGAAGTATTAATCCCCTTCTGGAGAGATTTTGTCAAATTCGCTTCCTCTCATAACGTGAACAAAATTGCTTTTGAGCTGCATCCGGGCTTCTGCGTATATAATGTGGAATCCATGCTCAAGATAAGGGAAGCCGTAGGCGAAAATCTGGGCGCCAACCTTGACCCCAGCCATCTGGTATGGCAGGGAGGAGATATGCCCGCCGTTATACGCAAATTAGGCAAGGCCATCTATCATTTCCATGCTAAGGACACCCGCATAGACAGCATCAATACTGCTGTAAACGGCGTGCTGGATACAAAGCCCTACAGCGACGAAATCAACCGCTCCTGGATATTCCGCTCGGTTGGCTACGGCTCTGATTATCAATTCTGGAAGGATATCATGAGCAACCTGAGAATGGTAGGCTATGATTATGCCATCAGCATAGAGCATGAGGACAGCCTTATGAAGAACAGCGAAGGTCTTGAAAAAGCCTGCCGCTTCCTGCAGGAAGTCATTATCCGCGAGCCTATGGGCGAAATGTGGTGGGCTTAAATTAATGAGGTGATAAATAATGAGAAACGGACTTGTAATAGTAGGCTACGGCGGCATGGGAGAATGGCACGGCTATCACTTAATGACCAAAGTGCCCGAAGTAAACCTCAAAGGTGCGTATGATATACGCGAGGAGAGAATGGAAGTCGCCCGCAAAAACGGGATTCATACTTATTCCTCCTATGAAGAGGTGCTGTCAGACCCTGAGGTAAGCATTGTAATAATCGCTACCCCCAATAATTTCCACAAGCCCCTGGCCGAGCAGGCTATGCTCAGCGGCAAGGATGTTATCCTGGAAAAGCCCGCAACCATGAACGCGGAGGATTTTGCCCAACTCATGGAGCTTTCTAAAGTAACCGGCCGCCTGCTGACCTCTCACCAGAACAGGCGCTGGGATGCCGATTATAACATCGTTAAAAAGATATATAGAGAAAGGCTGCTCGGAGACGTATATATGCTTGAAAACCGCGTGCAGGGCTCCAGGCAGGTGCTCAACGGCTGGAGAGGCGTTAAGGAAAACGGCGGAGGCATGGTATATGACTGGGGCGTGCATTTGATTGACCAGTATCTGGATATGATTGATTCGCCCGTCACTGAAGTATATGCAAATCTCTTCTCCTTATATACTGAAGAGGTGGACGACAACTTCAAGGCAATCCTGAGATTTGAAAATAAGGTTTCCGCCCTTATTGAAGTTTCCATGAACTGCTTTATCCTCCATCCCCGCTGGCACGTCTCTGCCGAAAACGGCACGGCCATTATCAACGACTGGGATTTAAACGGCAAAATGGTAGCCCTTTCGGATGATAAAGAGCTGGTATGGGACGAAAAAATCGTATACACCTCAGCCGGTCCTACCCGTTCTATGGCGCCGCGGCCCCCGGAGACCACGATTGAAAAACCGCTGCCCCAGGTCCAAGTGGACAGCGCCGACTTCTACCGCAACGTGCTCAAGGCCTCAAACGGCCAGGAAGAGCTGGTAGTTAAGCCGGAGCAGACTCTGCGCGTGCTCAAGGTTATGGATGCTATTTTCCAGTCCGACCAGCTGGGCCAGAGCATAAGGTGCCGGATTTAATGACTAATAAGCGCGGCTGTTTTTATCTGCCGCGCTTGTTTTATTTTAACTTTCTTTATTGCACATCAGTAAATGCCTATTTTCTTCTTTCCCTCCGATACATATTATTATCTTAAGATTTTTATTTTTACCGGCATAGCTGGTGGATTTTTGCACTAAAGCTCCATTTAAATAAATATCTCCCGGCAGCTCCCTTTAAAATAAATATCTTCCGGCATAACGGAGTTACAGATCGCCTGTAAGCCTTTGTTGCCAGCAGCGCCCGCAGGCGCTTTTTATGTCCTGCTCTTTTGTCATTCATTTTGAATGTCATCCTTTTAGTTCTTTATGCTGTTGTCAGGCCGCACTTTTATTTTGCCAAAAGGAGCTTTTATTTCTTAAGCATCGCTAAAGTTTTTTGACTCCCGGACACAGGATCTAATGACAAGAAAAGTCCCAAAACAAATTTGTTTTGGGACTTTAACGCAATTTTATTTATTAATAATTATTGTTCTTCCTCTACGGCCTGCTCCTCGGAAATGGCTTGTCCCTCGGCAGAAGCCGCACTGCTCTCAGGAGCAGTTTTATTCTTCATGCGCGATTTTTCACCTATGCTGAGCAGCAGATTAAGCAGTATGCCGAATATAGCTGCGCCCGCTATACAGGGAACATTTATCCCAAAGAAAGGAATATTGCCATCAAAAGCATACTGACCGCCCAACCCTATAATAACTATGCTGGCAATTACCGCTATATTTTTAGAGCTGAACATATCCACATTCTTCTGTATCATTATGGCCATGCCCTGCGCGGCTATTGCTCCGAAAAGGTATATCTCCAAACCGCCTATTACTGCAAGCGGAATCCCATATATACCCTGAATCAAAGGAGTAAAGAAGGACATAATCATAGCCAGAATGGCCGCTACAAACAATACGGGTACCGAAAAGACCTTAGTAATAGCCATAGTGCTGATATTTTCACCGTAGTTTGTACCTGCCGGGCCGCCCACAAAGCCCGAAATCATATCGCAGATACCGTCTCCTATCAGGTTTAAATGCAGCTTATCGGCAATATTATATTTTTTATCAGACTTTTTCTTCTTGGCCAAATCATTGACATATATATCCAGCTGATATATATGCGCTGTAGACTCCGGAATGGTAGCAATAGCTATCGGCATAATAGCCAGAACCGCTTCCCAGGAAATCTTGGGCAGTGTAAAGGCAGGAACGGCCACAGGCCCGGCCGACCACAAAGAACCCATGGCCTCTGGATTGATAGTACGGAACAAATTCAGCGAATCGCCGCCGAAAGCATAGAGCAGGCCAGCCACGGCACAGCCCACGGCCGCTCCCAGCAATAAAGGAAGCTGTCCCAAAAATCCCTTGAGGTAACGCGCAAACAGCACGGTAGAAAGCAGCGTAGCCAGCGAAACCACCCAGACCCAGTCGCTGCCGGCCGCTCCTGTTGCTGCGGTCTGAGGCGCTGCGTCAACAAGCGCATTGCCGGCCAGAGTAAGACCTATTATCATGGCCACAGGCCCGGTAATAGTAGGGGGCAGTATTTTTTCCACGGCATTCCTTCCCGCCAAGCGCACCAACAAACCGGCGGCTATAGAAACCAGACCAGACATTATTATGCCGAACTGCGCATAGGATATGGCCTCTCCCGGTATAACAGGCTGCAGATCCTTATTCGCAAAAAATTGTAATAGCTGCTCCTGCGCTTCAGGGCTAAGCTTATCAATTATGCTCTGAGTCGATAAGAGGCTGGAAACCGCAGTCAGATATGAAAAGCTGGAACCGTAATAAAGGGGAATTTTTCTCCCGGTAATAAGGATAAAGCAGATGGTGGCCAGCCCGCTTGCAAAGATGGTGGTGGATACCTGAAAGCCGGTAACAAGCGCAACCGTAACCGTCGCGGGAAACATAACTATGACCTGCTGTATAGCATAGAGCAGAAGTTTCCCAAAAGGCGGCCGTTCGTCTGGCAAATAGCCTATAACCGTCTGTTTGCCTGTTCTCATGTGTTATTCCTCTCTTCCATATTAAATATTTGTTAAAAAACCTTTAACAAAAATAATATCACATAACAAATAAAAACACAAGCAAAATAGATTTTTTGTCTGAATTTCTTAAAAGCCTCCCCTTAAAGAGGAAAAGAAACCGGCACATTAAAACGCCATATTTTTGCGCAGTAAAAATTTACGGCGCCCTTAGGGCGCCCTTCCTGACGGAAGGCGCCACAGCGATATCCGTTCCTTGTCCGAACGGGTGTGCCTGCGGTATGCCATCCCTCTGTGAGCAATGATACATGCCTATGGCTTATTCAGGAAGGGATATTACATCATATTTTCACAGAGTGGAAATATATAATACGGCCGAGGCTGCATATCATATCTCACCAGAGATATATTATAATTTACTTGCCGTCAAAAGCTGTTCTTTATCAGGCGTTCGGACTAATTTTATTATGGAACTTAGACTCCTGAAAGAGTCAATTTCTGTTTATAAAAAAACGGAGACGGCTTCTTTACGAAACCTCTCCGGTTGCGGCTAC
>URYI01000095.1 GCA_900552055.1 uncultured Eubacteriales bacterium
TGATTTTGGCGCGGAGCGCCAAAATACCGCGCCGGGGGAATGGCTCCTGCCCTTCTCGCCCGGCCTGTATTAATGCAGACAAATCAGAGAGTTATAAACCTGGAAGAAACCACATAACAGCCCTCAGGACAGAAATTCCTCACTTCTATATAATAGCTGTACGCCTCCTCAGGCAGCTCTGCCCTAATTACGCCGCTA
The DNA here is from genome assembly GCA_900552055.1 of uncultured Eubacteriales bacterium. Lineage (GTDB taxonomy): Bacteria > Bacillota > Clostridia > Christensenellales > QALW01 > Neochristensenella > Neochristensenella gallicola. The sequence continues at coordinate 199 of URYI01000095.1, forward strand.
TCCTTATCATAATCACATTGTGCCTCTTGCCATTGCTGCTGTATCTGCGATTTCTCGTTAAAGGACAGCTTCTCAGTTATATAATAGCACGCCGCTTCAATGCGCAGCGTATCCTCCGCAGGATCTATTTTCATTTCTGCCTGCCGGCCGTTTCTGGAATCAGGCTGAGAAAGCACGCGCGTCAGCGGCAGTCCCCCCTTTACCGCATTATCGGCAAAACGGTATATTTCCAGCGGCGTCCAGCCCTGAACATGTCCATGCAGCATATCTATTCGCATGGAAAATAACGATTTATCCATTGTATCACCGTATGAAGCATCGTTGGTGTTAATGGAAAAAGCCTCGTCGCTGGCCCAGCAAACCCATAATATTGGTCCCTTTGCTCTATCCAGCCGCTTAGTAGCGTCCCAAAGCTTTAATGCACCGGGCGTAAAGCAATCCTTCATCCAGGTCAGGCTTTCTCCCAGATGCGCGCAACCGTATACTGGTATATAGAAAGCAAACCGGTTGTCATAGCCCATTGTTATTGAGGTTATAACTCCGCCCCAGGATATACCGGTAATGCCTATCCTATCCTTATCCACCTTCTCGTCCGCCCGAAGCAGATTATGCGCCAATATAACGCTTCCTACCGCGTGATACATCCATTGGGAGCTTAATTCCTGTTCATAGCTCTTCATGCCGTCGTTATCAGGTATGAGCGCCCAGCCCCCGCTCTTTAAAGCCATTTCATCTAATTCATGCGTCCAGTCGTCTGGACCATAAATATCAATTTTTCCCGGTCTCTTAGGAAAATGGCCCGTATTACACATAGCTATGGCCGCATACCCTCGTTCATTCCATACTTTAATCCATTCAGGAAAAGCATGGCCGCCCCCGCCATGTACAAGCACTACTGCCGGCACCGGGTTTTCAGCCGACGCTCCAATTGGAAATCCTATGTAAGCAAATATCTTAGTTGGAATTCCCTCCTTGGCCAGACCATCATATACTACGGCATGAATACCAGGATAATCCGGCTGGTCATATTCGGGCAGATAGTCCATTCTGGGAAGTGTGTTAAAAGCTTGAGTAAACATATTTTTTCTCCTTTTTGACGCCATTAAAACTTTAATTTTGCCGAGCGGGCATTTTGCTGTATATGCACATATACGCATATATCCGAAAATAAGCGCATTGCAGTCAAAATAAGCATAAATAAACCCGGCTCATAAATTTCATGAATTATTATATATCAATTACCCACTCAAAGCAATACCAAATCCACATAAAAAAACTCCGCCTTAAATTAAGGCGGAGAAATTGGTTCTATAAGTTTATTTTATAGTAATAAACTCAGACGAAGTGACATAGTTTCCCTGCGGACAGACGCTGTTTATTTCAACGTAATAGCTATAAGCACTCTCGGGCAACTGAGCGGTTATTTCTCCGCTTTGCATATCCACCGTGCATTCACAGCGTTGCCATTCCTGCTCCATATTGGAATCCGTTCCATAGGAAAGGGGCGCGTCTATATAATAGCATACGGCGCTGAGCTCTGTGGTATCCTCAGCTATATCCACGCTCAAAGATACGTTTCTTCCATCCTGTGCAGAAGGATGTTCTTTAATAGAAGTCAAAGGCAGGCCATCATTAACAACATAATCCGCAAACCGGTAATTTATATATTGATTCCAGCCCAAGTCATGATTATGCCCCATTTCCATGCGCATGGAAAAGATTGACTTATCCATAGTGTCGGCATAAGAAGCGCTGTTAGTATTGACTGAAAAGGCGTTATCCCCTGCCCAGCAAAGCCAAAGTATAGGAGAAGTGACCTTATCCAGCCGTTTAGTTGCATCCCAAAGCTCTACAGCACCCGGAGTAAAATGATTTTTCATCCACGTCAGGCTCTCCCCCATATGTGCGCAGCCATATACTGGAATATTAAAAGCAAAACGGGTATCATATCCCATAGCAATGGAAGTTATAACCCCGCCCCAGGATATACCGGTAATACCTATCTTGTCGCTATCCACCCTCTCGTCCGCCCGAAGCAGATTATTAGCCATAATTGCAGAGCCAACGGCATGATACATCCACTGGCGGGATATATCCCGGCTGTAAGAAGACATACCATCGTTATCAGGTATAAGTATGCGTTCATCCTCCTTGCGCTCCTCAGCTGGAATAACTTTTGTCCAGTCGTTGCTGTCATAAAAACTGGTTATATTGCCATCCTTGGGACGGTATCCAGTATTGGACATGGCAATGGCAGCATAGCCGCGGTCATTCCATATTTTTACCCATTGCGGGAAAGCAAAGCCTCCGCCACCATGCAGCAGTACTACCGCCGGCACGGGATTTTCAGCCGACGCACCCTCAGGAAAACCTATGTAAGCAAATATTTTGGTCTGTATCCCGTTATATTTCAAGCCATCGTAATAAAGGGCCTTAATTCCTGGATAACCAACAGGATCATAATCAGGCAGCCAAGTTATAGAAGGAACAGCCTGCATATAATAATCAAACATAAATTCTATCTCCTCACTCTTGTTCTCAAATGAAGCGGGTATTTCAATATCGGGTAGAATCAATTCACTAAAGGGCTCTTGCCCACTTGGGGAAGGCGTTGCCTGCGGCGTAAGCGTTTCCGAAGCTTCCTGCGTATTGGCAGGGCTGGTCTGTCCGCCTTCCTGAGGAGTACAGCCTGCAAAGCCCGAAACCGCCAGCAGCAGCGCAAAAGCGCAAAGTACCATTTTTTTCATAAATCTATAACCTCCTGAACACACATATAATTAATTATAAGTATTTCCCTTCCTGAAACAATGGATTATATTAACCTGAGACAGCACAATATAAACTAATAAAGCTATATATTGATTTATCATAATGCACGAATATTATAAAAAGGCAGCCTATTAAAGAAGCTGCCCATAATTTATAAATTTACCAAAGCATTTAAAAACAAGCGGTTAAGGCGTTACCGCCTCCAGAATACTTTCAGCACTAACGGTAACATTTACATTTCTCCAAAACTCCTCCGTATCGCAATTCTCCGCCTGCTCTCTCGCTATAGCCAGCACCTCCCGCGCGAGTCCCAAATTATCCAGCCCTAAATCTTTATGAATATAATTCAAATACTCATAAGCTCTTTCTTCTATGCTCTTATCCAGCGCTTCACTCAAAATGTCCAATTCCTCCGTGCTGGGCGTAATACTGGTAAGAGAACTTATTTCCATAACATCAGCATTAATTTTTAATGTTATATCAAAATTAAAACTGCCGTCTGCTGCCTGCTTGGTTCTTATCCGTCTTTCAAAGCTGCACAGCGCCGTCACTTTACAGTCCTCGCCGCGCAACTGGCAATCATAAACCATTATGCCCGTGCTTTGATTCTCACGCAGCATAACAAAAATATTAGCCTGCTCATAATCCAATTCGCCTACCATTACGTCCTTTTTCATAACTGCTCCGCCCCAAAGCACCGGCTTGCCTTCTGAATCAAGCGCTATAATGGGCAGCACGCTGTTGCATCCAGGCGTATAATAATCCTTCATAAAGCCTACTATATCTGTACTGGGCAGCAAGCTATTTTCATCCGCCGTAAGCACTACATTAGTAATATAAGCAGCACGTATCTCTTCTTCGGGCGATGCTTCCAAAAGTATTTTATCCGCTCTTTCATCCGCTATAGCCATTTTGATGGTAGCGCTCGTACCAGGACTGCGGTACATAATATCAATATAAGGCCATAAGCCTTTCTTGGACAGTTCCTTGCCATACATAAGCACATTCAGCATGCTAGTGCTCCACGATTCAAAATTATAGCCTGCCCTTTTCTGCCTTGTCTCCCCTACACTGCTTTCGGTAAGACTTATTATTTCCGCACTTACCGGCTCACCTGCCAGAGACTGATAATATATTCCTGTAACAGTAACGCCCTGCTTGCCATCCACCGGAACATCATACGCCCCTATTACCGGATGGGCGCAGTCTTCTATGGGTATGGAATCCCAGCAGGAGCACAAGGACAAACAGCAAATTATAACAGCCGACAATTTTAAAAATTTCATTTTTTCCCCTCCGCCCACAGGGTTCCGCTTTTAGCTGAAGCTCTTATTTTCTTTTTAGCAGAACGATATTTTATAAGCCCCATAATGGGGAGAATCAGTCCATACAGCGCCCCGAATACCAGCAGCACAAGATATAAAATTTCCAATTCGTCCGCAGGAGGGAGCAAAGAGGCTGTAATGACTACCGCAAGGCCCCATACCACCAGGGTAATCCAAGGCTTTTTTTTCAGAGGCGGCGCCAATTCCAGAATTGTGCTGCTCGCGGCAAAGCCGCAGTTAATAAGGGGTTTGATCAGCATCAGATTAAAAAACAGCAGCGTTAAAAACAATCTGATGAAAAGACCGTTCGTGCTTGAACGCAGCAGCAGCATGGAAGAATAACCTATATCCGAAAGCATATATTCGCCAAAGACTATTACACACGCAAAATTAATAACAGCAAAACCTACTCCGGACGCCAAAACGCCGATAACGGCATAATTTCTCCCTCTGGTCTTATTTGTAACCGAGGGATAGAATGTATATAATACCTCCAGCCCTACAAAAAAGCTCATTGCCGCCAATATCGCGTAAATGGGATTAGTCCATCCTTCAAAATCAGCTATGGGCAGAATATTTCTAAAATCCGCCTTGTCTATGCTCAAAAGGAAGGCCAAAGCAAGACAGATAAAACAGATAAACAGCACTATATTAATTCTGCCAATCACCTTCATGCCCTTGCTGGCAGCATAAAGCACGCAAAGCATTATTATGACCTCTATTATTATATTAGGAGTTCTGGGCAGCATATTAGTGCCTATAAGCTCGCTCATGGTCTTTAAGGCAACAACACAGAAAACCGTAAGCATCAGCGCATAAAAAGCCCTTGCCACCCAGCCGGCCTTCCCCATCATATCCTTCATTGCATCGGCAAAGGACATTTGAGCACGTTTAAGAAACGCGCATATCAAAAGGGTATAAATTATGGGGATAACCGTAATAACGAGGGTAAGCAGCCAGCCGTCATGGCCGGCGCCCTTGGCCAGCAGCCCCGGAAGCACATATACGCCGCTGCCTATTAAGGTGTTTATAATTATATATCCCAGCTGCCTGCCGTTTACGCTGTCCCTGCTTATTTCTTCAGATTGTCTTTCCACCTTTGTCCCTCCTATTCCAAGCCTCTGCGCTTCTTATAATCTTCTATTGTCTCAGCCCGTTTTTTTCTGGGTTTATCCTGCCTTGCAGTAAAATAAATATAGGGAGAGCCCAGCGTACTCAGCGCATTAAGCCGGCAAATCAGCAAGAGCAGGGCTATGCTCACACCGAACAATCCAAAGAAACCGGCCATTATTATAACGCCGTATCTCAGCAGTCTCATTGAATTTGCAAGAGGATAGTTGGAGATTATATATCCACTCATAGCTGATATTATTACCACAAGCAGAGTAGCTTCTGAGGTAAACTGGGAATTGACAAGCGCCTGTCCCAGGACAATAGAGCCAAAAACTCCTATTGTGCCCCCTAGCACCGTCGGCAGACTTATGCCCACCTCAAATATAAGCAGTACCAGCAAATCTACTACTATAACCTCTATAGTAAGCGGGATAGGCACCATGCTTTCGGCCGCAGTCAGCATGCTGGCCATTTCGCTGGGAAGAAGGGAGCGGGAAAAATTAAGCAGGGAGATATATATTCCCGGCAGGGCCACGGATATAATAAAACCCGCCATCCTGACAAACTGAAGTATTTTCCCTAAAGGCTTTCCTATAGCGGCATCATTGGGCGATTCAAACAGCTCCTTAAAGGAAGCGGGAGAAACCAGCGCTATAGGCTGCTGGTCGCATATTACTGCCACTTTTCCCTTAATCAGCATGGAACACACCGTATCCGGGCGCTCTACAGCTTTAACGGTAGGAAAAATACTTTTCTGGTCAGATATGACCGGCCGAACATCTCCTATTGTAAGCACCTGCTCCATCTGCGCATTTTCCAGCCTGCTTTTAATCTCTTCGGGCAGGCGCGGGTCGCATCTGTCCTTCATATATAATATGGCGGTGCGGGTATTGGTCTGCCGGCCTATATAGACATTCAGCACCACCAATTCCTTAGTGCGCAGCCGCCTCCTTATCAGCGCCACATTGGGCACCAGATTTTCCACAAATCCATCGCGCGCTCCCAGAATGGTTTTATCCAGGGAAGATTCCTCAACCGAGCGGGAAGCGCCGCCATGCATATCTACAACTATGGCTTTGCTTACTCCGTCGATGAGCAGTACCGTAAACCCTGAAAAAAGCATTTCCAGAGTTTCATCAAGCCCCTCCAGGGCCATTTGCTGCGAACTGGCCGTACCCGTACGCATAACTTCCCCAGCATCCAGCGCTTTGCAGTATGTCTCTAAAAGGCTGCGCAGAATATCCTGCTCTATAAGCTGCTGATTAGTAACTCCCTCCAGGAACATTACAGCGCATTTAGTTTGGCGCGGGTTATTAATGACCACTCTGCGCATGGAAAGGTCGGCATTTTCATCCACATACGGCTGAAAAAACGCTATATTTTTTTCAATATCCTTAGAAAGACTGCTTGAACTCATGCATACAGCTCCCATTCTTTTTCTTAATATTATGACCATACGTTTATATTTTCATGCCGGTTTTTAACCCTAATATCAACTAAAAGATTTAAGCGGCCAAGAATGGATTGACAGGCTGTCCGGTATAATTTATAATAAACACTGTTATTCATGCGTTGCGGTTAAAGCTGCGCTGCATGATTTATCAAATAAGGCAAAATCATGCGTCAGCCGTCTGATTGCATTTAAATCAGATGCGCGCGCCTGATTTTTTTATTTGGGGGTCGGCATATATGGGGATATGGGAACTCGTGCTGCTGGCGCTTGGACTAGCTATGGACGCATTTGCCGTAGCGGTATGCCGAGGGCTGGCAATGGACCGTCTGAATGTAAAGCATACGTTTATAATAGCGCTCTTCTTTGGAGGCTTTCAGGCAGCAATGCCCCTTGCCGGCTGGGCTTTGGGAACTTATTTTGAAAAGTATATAACCAGTATTGACCACTGGATAGCTTTTATTTTGCTAAGCATAATAGGCGGCAAAATGATATATGAAGCAGTTAAACCGGAAGAAGAATGTTCCTCAATTAGTTCCCGGCTTAATATTAAAGAGCTTTTGGTAATGGCAGTGGCAACCAGCATAGACGCGCTCGCCGTAGGCATAACCTTTGCCTTTTTAAAAGTTAACATAGCGCTTTCAGTGTCCCTTATAGGCATTATAACCTTTATACTGTCTTTCATCGGGGTCATGGTAGGCAATCGTTTTGGCAGCAAATATAAAAATAAAGCAGAATTAGCCGGAGGAATAGTGCTTATTTTAATAGGAATTAAGGTACTGCTTGAGCATTTAGGAGTAATAAGCTTTTAAGGTTCTGCATAAACAAAAAAACCAGGCCGTTTTATATGAAAATAAAACGGCCTGGTTTTGTATTCAGTTTGAAAAATACGGGCGGGTGCGACGCAGCGCCCGGCCTTCGGCCGGGCGCTCGGCAGCGGGGACAGTTGGGCGGCGTTTG